>JAZLCA010000001.1:0-65100 GCA_045613985.1 Eubacteriales bacterium
GGATCAGCCCGTGCAATCGCCCCGAAAGAACCGTGTGCGCCCCGGCAAACAGACCAAGCACGACCCGTTCGTTGTCGGTGATGATCAACTGCCCCGCCGGAATACGCTCCAAAATCCGCCGACAAACCGACACGTCGGTCACCCGATCAAAAGGAACAAACACAGGATAGAGCCCCTCTTTTTGCCACGAGTCGGCAAGATACGCGCATAAACCATCCAAATCCTTGTCGGGCATCTCCTTTGGCACCACGAACAACCGCCCCGGAGCGGTCGCTGCCGCCTCGTTCAGCCATCGAGCGGCGATTGTCTCGCTCTCGTGCCGCGTGGGCGGGGCAACGGACAGCGCAGGATCGCTTTGCTTTTGGATTTCGGAAGGTGCGACACCGAGCGAGACCAGAAGACGGCGCGATCGCTCATCCCGCACCGATATGCCCGAGGCCAAGGACAATACCGTTCCGGTCGCCCATCGGCACAGCCCCGACCGCAGGGGACCTGCGCCGTTGGCCACCAAATGAAAAGGACATCCCCGCAGTCGCGCCGCTGTCATCAAGGCAAGATAGTAAAACAGCGACCGACGGCCATGGCGGGAGCAGGTCTGAAGCAAGCAGCCGCCCCCCAACACCAGCGCGTCTGCTTTGCCAAGCGCTCGCCACAACGGATACGGACGGTCGCGGCGCACCGCTTCAATGTCGCCAAACAGTGACCGACGGCCCGAAGGATCGCGGACGGCGACGGTGAGCGTCAGGCGAGCGGGCAGACAAGCGCTCTCTTCGGCCGCAAGACGGATGGGGGCGGGTTTTTGCTGCCACCGATCGATCAAACGGCGCAAGATAACGTCGTCCCCAAGATTTCCACAGCCGGCATAGCCAAGGATGAGAACGCGCAAGGGCGGACGCTCCTTTGTTGCGCGAAGATAAACGGCTTCGGTCGCCTCTGCCATGCGGCCTTTGTCATAACGGGCGCGCGCCAGACGGCACAGTGAGTCAGCCGTCTCGCTCTTTTGGCGGTCGCTCATGTCAAGCCAACGAAAAAAAGCGGCATCCAGCCCCGATCCGCTCAAGAGCATCTCATTCCGACCGCAGAAATTGCCCGCCGCGAAGCGCTCAAACGATTCGGGGAAAAGCAAGCCGCCAAAGCCCTCGTTGCCCGCCAAAATCACACCAAGCCCACAGCACATAGCCTCAATGGCCGCCCGCGACACTCCGACAAACACGTCTCCCTTTTTCAAAATCGTGCTCATATCGCTGACGGCCCCCACCGCGACCACACACCGTTTTCCCAGCTCCCGATTGACTTTTTCGGCCCTTTGCGAAATCTCTGCCAAGCAGCTTCCCCCGCCCGCTATCGTCAGGTGCAACGACTTGCCACACGCCTTGGCGCGGCGGTGCCAATCGGCAAATCGGTCGAGCAGAAGATGTGCGGCGGCCGAGCAGTCCTCGTCCAATCGGCTGGCAAAAACGATGCAAAGCCGGTCGGACGCCTCTTTTTTCGAAGGGCAGAATCGAGCGGTATCAATACCGTTTTCGACCACGTCCACCTTGCTTTTCGGCACGCCGAAGGTACTACCCAGATGCTCGCGCAAGTCCTCGCTGACCGCCACCGTCCGCTCGCCCCAATAAGACAGGCGCCGCCATCGCGGGCGAAATTTTGCATGGCAGGTGACGATCAACCGGGGAGAGAATATCTTGCCAAGCGACCGCTTGCGGTAGGGAAAGCCTCGGTTTCCTTTCAAACGTAAAAGATCGGGACGGAAGAACAGACCGAACAGGCGCAAAAGAAAGGCGGTTTTTCGGGTGTGAGCGTGCAAAACGTCAAATTTTTCTGTTTTTTGCAATCGGCATAAAAACAAAAGATTGCCCGGGGCAAAAAGGACGCGGCAAGAAAAGGGGTGGCGCGGCCGCAGCGTGCGGACGTTGCGAGGGCCGAGCGCTTGCTCCAGCGCACCGCCGTCGGACAGGATGCTGACGTCGTGTCCGCGCGCGGCGAGAGCCTCGGCCAGCGTCACGACGTGAGTTTCGGCACCGCCGGGGGAAAGAGCGTCGATGAGAAGCAGGATTTTCATGTACAATCTCCTTTTTTGATAGTATGGGCGACGGGGACA
This sequence comes from Eubacteriales bacterium, assembly GCA_045613985.1. GTDB lineage: Bacteria > Bacillota > Clostridia > Oscillospirales > CAG-272 > SIG644. The sequence goes on from JAZLCA010000001.1 coordinate 2,102, forward strand.
GAGATTAAACTTTTGTTTTTTGATTTGCAACTCGTTTTCCTCAAAACAACTTTCCCCGCCGCCCACCGTTGACAAATCCTCCTTCTCTTGCTATAATAAAACCAATCAATTCAAAAGAAAGGAAGTCGTTCCTATGATTCTTCGTTCTCCTTCCGTGCCGTTGATCACCGTCGATCCCTATTTCAGCCTGTGGTCGCCCGCCGACCGCCTGACCGACATCCATACCTGCCATTGGACCAATCGCCCCATGAATTTGCAGGGCGTCGCCACCATCGATGGCGTCGACTACCGCTTTATCGGCAATAAAAATATCCCCGCCATGCGTCAGGTCTCCCTCGACGTCGAGGCGTTTACCACCACTTACGTATTTGAGGCGGCAGGTGTCGAGCTGACCGCCTTGTTCACCACCCCCATTCTGCCCGACGACACGTATCTCATCTCCCGTCCCGTCAGCTACCTTGAGATCATCGCCCGTCCGACCGATGGCGAGGAGCATAGCGTAAGCGTCAAGCTGTCCGCGTCGGAGGAGTTCTGCCTGCACGAAAAGGGACAGGATGCCGTCGTGGCCGAGACGGTTGCGATCGACGGTCTGTCCACCATGAAAATGGGCAGCGTCAGCCAGCCGATCTTGCATTGCAGTGGCGACGACAGACGCATCGATTGGGGCTATTTCTATCTGTCCGTCGAGGGCGGCGCGCTCGGCTATCTCTCTCGCGAGGAGTCGGACGACGGCATGGCGTATCTGACCGCCGAGGCCTGCGTGAACGACAGCGTGCTGTTTACCTTCGCCTATGACGATATCGAAAGCATCCAGTACTTCGGTCAAAATCTCAAGGCCTACTGGAAGCATCATTGCCCCAATATCGAAACGGCCATCCGCCAGGCTCACGAGGATTATCTGGCCGTCATGGATCGATGCAAGACCTTCTCCGACCGCCTGTTTGTTGACGCCGTTCGCGCGGGCGGCGAAAAGTACGCCGAGATCCTGCTGCTCGCGTTGCGCCAGACCATCCATTCGCATAAATTGGTGCTGGACGAAAACGGCGAAATCCTCTTTATTTCCAAGGAAAACTTCTCCAACGGTTGCGCCGCCACGGTGGACGTCAGCTACCCCTCCATTCCGCTGTATCTGCTCTATAATCCCGAATTGATCCGCGGCATGATGCGCCCCATCTACCGCTTTGCCGCCAGCGATGCCTGGAAATTTGATTTTGCCCCCCACGACGCAGGACAGTATCCGCTGGTCAACGGTCAGGTCTACTGGCTCGATCGCAAGACGGGAGAGCTGGTGCGCAACGGCCAGATGCCCGTCGAGGAATGCGGCAATATGCTGATCATGGAAGCCGCCACGGCCGTCGCGTCGGGCGATGCTTCGTTTGCCGCCGAGCATCTTGACGTGCTGGAGGATTGGGTGAAATATCTCATCGCCAACGGCGACGATCCCGATCACCAGCTCTGCACCGACGACTTTGCCGGTCACCTGGCTCACAACTGCAACCTGACGCTCAAGGCCATCATGGGCATCGCCTCGCTGGGAATTTTGTACCGTATGCTGGATCGCCCCGAGGATGCCGACCGTATGCTGACCGTCGCCAAAGAAAAGGCCGAGGGCTTTTTGCCCCGCGCTCTCAATGCCGACGGCTCCTACCGCCTGGCCTTTGACCGCGAGGGTACCTTCAGCCTCAAATACAATCTGATCTGGGATCAGCTGTTTGGTCTTGATCTGTTCCCCGTACACTTCCGCGAGGCCGAGATCAGCCGCTACAAGAGAGAAGCCCACGCCTATGGCACCCCGCTCGACAGCCGCAAGACCTACACCAAGGCCGATTGGCTCATCTGGGCGGCGGCTCTTTCGACCAACCGCGCCGATTTCGAGGCGATCGTCGATCCCCTGTGGAAAAATTACCACGAATCCCCCTCCCGCGTTCCCCTGACCGACTGGTACGATACCGTCACCTCCAACCAGTGCGGCTTCCAAAACCGCACCGTCGTCGGCGGCTATTTCATTCAACTGCTTGCCTATAAGGGCTATCTGAAGGTGGATTGATCGTATGGCAAAAGTGAACTGGAAGGGCTCGACGTTGCTTGGTCCTTTGCCGACCGTCATGGTCAGCTGCGGCAGCATGGAACAGAGCAATATTATTACCGTCGCTTGGACGGGCATTCTGAACACTCATCCGGCCAAGACCTACGTTTCCATTCGACCGGGCCGCCATTCCTACGGCATCATCAAGGAGAGCGGGGAATTTACCCTCAATCTCACCCCCGCCCGACTCGTTCGTACGGCCGACTATTGCGGTATGTACACGGGAGCCAAGGTGGATAAATTTGCCAAATGCGGGCTGACCAAAGAGGAAGGATACGCCGTGTCCTGTCCGGCGATTGCCGAATGTCCCCTGTCGCTGGAATGTCGGGTGACCGACGTTGTGCCGCTGGGCACACACGATATGTTTATTGCCGACATTGTGGCGGTTCGTGCGGACGAGGCTTTGCTTGATGAGACGGGAAAGCTTTGCATGGAACGCGCCGACCTTGCCGCGTTTGCCCACGGGGAGTATTTTTCGCTGGGCAAGAAGATCGGAAAGTTCGGCTTTTCGGCAGTGAAGAAAAAGAAGAAAAGATAACGAAAAGGGCGAGATTTCTCGCTCTTTTCGTTGGTCATGGGGGATTGGCTGAATTTTTACAACTTCTGCTACGGAGGTGCGCGCCGCAGGCACAGGGTGAGCGTACGTAGGAAAAGTTGGTAAAAGTTTAACTGCCCCCCTCTCACCCTCCCCAAAAATTTCTGCCAATTTCCCAAAAAACTTGCAAAACCCCGAACTTTATGATATAATTTTCCCATCTAACCTGCGGAGGTGATGACGTGAAGCAAAAAATGCCGAAAAAATTTCTAATACTGTCCATCCTCGGCGTCGTTGCCTTCGTCGCCATCCTTGCCTGGTTTTTTTCGTTCGGCGATAATTACGAGCTCGTCCGCAGCGTTTTCTTTTCGAAAAACACCAGCGAACAAATGCGAGATAAGCTTCAGGACATGGGCCTGCGCGGTCAGATCGCCGTTGGCGTTCTCTCCATGCTGCAAGTAATTCTGTCGTTCCTTCCCGCCGAGCCCGTTCAAATGCTGGCCGGATTGTCCTTCGGGTTTTGGCAGGGCTTGCTCATCTGTGCGGCCGGCGTTCTGGTGGGGAATCTCGTGATCTACCTCGTCTATCGCCTGTTCGGCAACCAACTTCGCGACTATTTCGTTACCAACCTGAAGGTCAATCTGGACCGCGCCGCCACGTCGGATAAGGTGGTTCTGATTGTTTTTATCCTGTATTTTTTGCCGGCCATCCCCTACGGTATGATCTGTTTTTTCGCGGCAAGCACGGGCATGAAATATCCCCGCTACGCCGCTGTGACACTCCTGGGAAGCCTCCCCTCGATCTGCATCGGCGTCGGCATCGGCAACATGGCCGTCATGCACGGCTGGGTGATCTCCACCTGCGTGTTTTTGTTGCTGATCGTTCTGTTGGTGATCGTCATGATCAACCGCGAATCCCTGTTCGGAAAACTGAACGCCTATATCGAAAAGCACCAGAAAAAAGCTACGGTCGTCAAGGAGATCCGCCCCCGCCATCTGCTTTTGGCCTACGTCATCTCCCGCATCGTGCTGTTTTTCTGCGGCGTTCGGGTGCGTATGACCGACCGCGTCGGCAAGAATATGCAATCGCCCTGCGTCGTGCTGTGCAACCACGGCTCTTTCGTGGATTTTATCTACGCAGGGGGGCTTGTGCTTCGGCATAGTCCCAATTTCATCGTTGCCCGCCTGTATTTTTACCGCCGTGACCTGGCAAAGCTGCTCCGCGCCCACGGCTGTTTCCCTAAAAGTATGTTTACGTTGGATTACGAAAGCGTCAAAAACAGCATGGCGGTGCTCAAGCGCGGCGGCGTGCTGACCATGATGCCCGAAGCCAGACTTTCCACCGCGGGACGCTTTGAGGACATCCAACCCGGCACCTATTCCTTCCTTCAGAAAATGGGCGTTCCCCTCTATACCGTCACCATCCACGGCGACTATTTTGCTGATCCCAAGTGGGGCAGGGGATTGCGCCGCGGAGCATTGGTTGAGGCGACGCTAGAACCTCTTCTGTCCGCCGAGCAGATCCGGAGCATGACGCCGGAAGAGATTGGCCGCGCGGTCGAAGAGCGGCTGTATTACAATGAATTTGAATGGATCGAAACTCGGCCGAAGGTTCGTTACCGCTCCAAAAAGCTGGCCGAGGGACTGGAGAATATCCTGACGACCTGCCCGCATTGCCTCCAAAAATACACGCTGACCACCAAGGGCCGCGACGTTTTTTGCGATCATTGCGGCAAGATCGCCACGCTGGACGACCGCTATTCCTTTGTGGACGGCGCGCCGTTCGAAAATTTCTCTCTTTGGTACGACTGGCAAAAGGCCGAGCTGCAAAAAACGATCGAAGCCGATGCCGATTATACCCTGTCCTCCCGTGTGACGCTGTTCCGCCCCTCGACCGATGGAAAGAAGCTGCTGCGCGAGGCGGGCGCGGGCGAGTGCACCTTGACGCGCGAAGGACTTACTTACCGCGGCACACAGGATGGCGAGGATTTTGAATTTTCGGTGTCCTTGGATCGCATCTATCGTTTGCTGTTCGGCGCAGGCGAGAATTTTGAGGTCTACGTCGGCAAAGAGATCTACTATTTTGTTCCCGAAGACCGCAGAAGCGCGGTCGAGTGGTATATGGCGTCTATGATCCTGTGGGACGAGGCGCATCGCTGACCCTTTGGCATTACAATTTACAATACTGAAAAAGGAAGTGGATACGGTAATGAAACAACCGAAAGACAACGGCGAAGCATCCAAAAAATCCTTTACCGGCATTGAAACGCGGGTATTTATCACCGTCGTCATCGTTTTGTCGGTCGTACTGATCGCGTGCGGCGCGCTTTCCTACTTCATTCCGCAAGGAACGTTTTTGCGGGACGAGAGCGGCGCCATTTTGACCGAGACCTACGAGCAGGGAAGCGTTTCGGGTATTGCGCCCTGGCGAGTGGTGACGGCCCCCTTGCGGGTGTTTGCCTCGGAAGATGCGGTTACTATTCTCATGATCAGCGTCTTTTTGCTCGTCATGAGCGGCGTGTTCAACCTGCTTGAAAAAACGGGCGGCATCCGCATTTTCATTCAGCGTCTGATCGGACGTTTGCAGGGACACGGCGGCGCTACGGTGTGCATCACCGTTTTGATCTTTATGCTGTTCGGCAGCTTTTTCGGTATGTTTGAGGAGCTGGTTACCCTGCTTCCTATTATCATCCTGGCCATGCTGTCCATGAATATGGATACTATGATGGGACTTGGCGCTTGCCTGTTGGCGGCTTGCTTTGGCTTTTCCGCCGCCATTACCAATCCCTTTTCGGTGGGACTTGCGGCCCAAGTCGCAGGCCACGCCATGTCGGATGGCGTGTGGCTCCGTCTCGTCTTTTTCGCCATGACTTATCTGACGCTGTGCGGCTTTTTGATGCTGCACCTGCGCCGCATCCGAAAAAATCCCGCCCTCTCGCCCAGCTACGCCCGGGATCAAGAGCGGCGACTGGCCCTGCAAACCCAAGAAACCCCGCAACAGCTTGACGAAAATAAGACCTTTTGCGTGTATTCCGCCTTCTTTTTGGCACAAGCAGCGGTCCTTGTGCTGGTCGCGTCGGTTCGTGCCATCTCGGGATTGGCCATTCCCATTCTCGCCGTCAGCTTTTTGATCGGCGGCATCGTCTGCGGACTTTTGGTGTGCGATCAAAAACGCAAAGTGGCCGCTTACATATTGCAGGGCGCCGTTTCCATGCTGCCTGCCGTGTTTATCATCGCCATGGCCTCGTCTGCGAAGCTGATCATGGCGGAAAGCGGCATCATGGATACCGTGATGCACCGCGTGATCACGCTGCTGGAGGGCAAAAATCCCTTCCTTGCCATCTTTTTGATCTACGTTCTGATCTTGTTTTTGCAGACCTTCATCGGTTCTGCCTCGGCCAAGATCCTGTTGGTTATGCCCATCGTTATGCCGGTGGCAACCGCCCTGGGACTTTCTCCCTCGCTGGTCATTCTCGCCTATTGCATGGCGGACGGCTTTACCGACGTCATCCTGCCCACCAATCCCGTCCTGCTCATTGGCCTTTCCATGGCCAACGTCTCTTACGGCAAATGGGTCAGGTGGACCTGGAAACTGCAAGCTTTCGTCTTTCTTCTCACCATCGCCGTCCTGTTCTTCGGCGTGGCGATTGGGTATTGAGAGCTCACTGAAAACCAATAAAATAAACAAAAAAGAGAGCGCGAGATTTTTCGCGCTCTTTTTTGTTGGGCGTTGGCATGCCGTAAAAATTGTGATATGATGGATGTGCCAAACAAACAGAACAAACGTGAATCAGAGGTGTGTTACCTTCCTTTTTACATAATGGTAGTCTAACAATTATCGGAGTTTGCGCGTTTGCTTTGGTAGGCGCAACCTTTATTATTTCTTTGGAGGCAGAGTGAAAATGAAAAAATGGCAATTCGAGTATTGCTTACCGTCTTGCTGTTGACAACAATCGTGGTGTTGTTTGCAGCGTGTCAGCATGAGCATGTTTATGCTGCATGGACGGTAGAAAAACAAGAAACGTGTACCGAAAACGGTATCGAAGTTCGTGTGTGTGAATGCGGCGAAAAAGAACGCAGGGACATTCCGATGAAAGAACACACACCCGTTACTGATGAAGCCATTGCCGCAACCTGTACAACGGATGGCAAGGCGGAAGGCTCTCACTGCGGCGTATGTGAAACGGTCCTTGTAGCACAGAACGTAGTTCCCGCAACGGAACACAGCGTCGTTACCGACGAAGCCGTTGCTCCGACCTGTATGACGGACGGTAAAACGCAGGGCACTCACTGTGGCACGTGTCAGGCTGTCATTATTCCTCAGGTCGGAATTCCTGCAACGGGCCATGCTCCTGTTAACGACGACGCCATTGCTCCTACCTGCACGACGGACGGTAAAACGCAGGGCGCTCACTGTGGCACGTGTCAAGCGGTCATTATTCCTCAGGTTAATATTCCTGCGCTGGGCCATATTGCTGTGAAGGATCTCGCCGTTGCCGTAACCTGCACGACGGACGGAAAGACGGAAGGCTCTCACTGCGCCGTATGCTTGGAAGTTCTCGTGGCGCAAAACGTTATTCCCGCAACGGGCCACACTTCCCTGAAGGATGCCGCCGTTGCTGCAACCTGTACGACGGACGGAAAGACGGAAGGCTCTCACTGTGGCGTATGCCAGACAATTCTCGTAGCACAAAACGTTATTCCCGCCACCGGCCACACCTCCGTGAAGGATGCTGCCGTTGCTCCGACCTGTACGGCGAACGGTAAGACGGAAGGAAGTCACTGTGGCACGTGCGCAACTGTTCTGGTGGCGCAAAACATCCTTCCTGCGACGGGACACAGCACCGTGAAGGATGCTGCCGTTGCTCCCACCTGTACAAAGGATGGTAAAACGCAGGGTACTCACTGCAAAACGTGTCAAGAAATCATCATTCCCCAGGTGAAGATTCCCGCATTGGGTCATGCCTCTGTGACCGATGCCGCCGTTGCCGTAACCTGTACAACGGACGGTAAGACGGAAGGCTCTCACTGCGCCGTATGCTCAGAAGTTCTCGTGGCGCAAAATGTCATTCATGCAACGGGACACAAGATCGTTACTACTGCCGCCGTTGTCGCAACTTGCACGACGGATGGTAAGACGAAAGGCTCTCACTGCAGCGTGTGCGCGGAAGTTGTGGTAGCACAGGACGTCATTCCCGCAACGGGTCACAAGTATAACGATGGAAAGATTTTGGAAGAGGCCACATGTACTACCCAAGGCACCAGAACGTTCACTTGTACGGTTTCTGCTTGCGGCCATAGCTATACCGAGTCCTACTCGCTGCCGGCCTATACGGCAACGGAGATCTATAATCAGTCGATTGAGTTCGTTGGAGAAATCATTACTTATGATAGGGAGGGCAAAGAGTTTGCCCAGGGATCGGGATTCGTTATTTCTTCTGACGGCAAGATCGTTACAAATTATCATGTCCTCGAAGATGCCTACTCCGCAAAAATTACGATCAATGGAACTACATATGACATCGCGTACGTTTTAGCCTATGATGCCCACATCGATCTGGCTGTGCTGAAGATCAATGCATCCGGTTTGCCTGTGGCGCGTATTTGCAAGCAACCCGTAAATGTTGGTGAAACCGTATATGCCCTTGGTTCGCCTCGAGGTATGACCAATACGTATTCGCAGGGCATTGTAACGTACGCAAACAGAGTGGTTGACGATGTTTCGCACATTCAGCACGATGCGTCGATTGCTGCCGGTAATTCGGGCGGTCCGTTGATTAACGTTTACGGAGAAGTTATAGGCATCAACACCTGGACGGTGATTAATTCTCAAAACCTTAATTTCGCCGTATCCGTAACCGAACTGGACAACTTGGTATATGGAACCCCGCTTAGTATGGCAGAGTTCTATCAAAAGGAATTCGACGTGTTCTTTAAGTTGAAGAATTACATTACGGAAAACGGTTCTTACAACGCAGACACGGGAATGTATATGCTCATTCTTGGCGAGTCCTATTCTTCGGATCGTTCGCTCAAGTATACCAGAGCAGCGTTTTATGACGTGAGTGACAATATCGTGATCCTTGCTTTGATTGTCAACGATGGAGAGCTTTGGCTGTTTATTGAAATCGACGAGGGGTATGATGGCATATATAATTGGATGTACTTTGACGATTATGGGTACGAAATGAGCGGTGCCGTCACTGCGGCTACCTTTACATCGAATACTCTGTTGGGATACAGCTACACCAACATCCGTTCTTCCTCAATGAAAGCTACTGTGCGCGAATTGGCGTCCTCGATGATGTCTTTGCTTTGTATGTTTATCAACGAAGACGGTGCGCCGATTGGAGTGACGGCTGAAGATCTGTATTTCTATAATTATTAAGATCATTAATTCAAGGAATTGACAAGAAAGGGAGTCCGACAGGATTCCCTTTCTTGGTCGAGGTGACAAGATTCAGAACTTAGTTTTGCGCCGAAAATTCAGCAGTAACCCATAGTTTCGCGCAGCGCAAAACGAGCAAATGCTGTCGCATTTGCGAAGCTCAAATCGACAAACTCTAGCTAAAAATAGAGCAGGGAAGCTAAAGCCTCCCTGCTCTATTTTTGGTTGAGGTGACAAGATTCAGAACTTAGTTTTGCGCAGAAAATTCAGCAGTAACCCATAGTTTGGTGTAGCGCAAAACGAGCAAATGCTGTCGCATTTGCGAAGTCCTGAATCCGTGAAGCATCAAGCGATAAAACAAAAAGCAGGGATAACCCTGCTTTTTGTTTTATGGTCGAGGTGACAAGATTCGAACTTGCGACTTCTACGTCCCGAACTTATGTCATTTGTTGAACTTTCGGTTATTACTTACAATCTTTACAAGCTTTATTTTAACATGGCGCTGCGGATCCGTGCGCTCTTGACGGCGCTTTTTTGTTTTACAGGAATTGATTTATGCCGGTGCGCGGCAGAATGCGTAACAAGCGCGTGGGATTGCGTAACACATCACAAACGGTTTCATGTAAATACGCATGGGAGAGTTTGCAAAAAGGTTGCGAATAACTCAATTAAAGGCTGTGTACAAATCAATCCAAATGCGATATAATGTCATCATTAAAATTCAAAGACAAGTTATTGTTGCGTTGGTGGGAGGACGAAAAATGTCGCTATCAAAAGAAACGATAGGAAAAAGGATTTCAAATGCAAGAAAAGCAGCGGGGTTAACACAAGAGGAACTATCTGAAAAAATCGGCATATCCGAAAAGTATTTAAGTCGAATAGAATGTGGAAAGCAAGTTCCAAGCATCACCATTATTTGGAGAATATGTGAGGTGCTACGTATTTCGGTGGATAATTTGCTTTCGCTAGGTCAGATTACGGCTTCTGATAGTAGCATACATAATGAGATCGCCCATTTCTCAACATATGAGCAGGAGCAAATCATGGAGATCATAAAAATTATCAAAAAGATAAAAAATCAACCGTAAGTTCAACCGATAGGTATAGAGATATACTTATCGGTTGTTTTCTTTTTCGCGAGATTTGATAGAATGTTTCGTAATAAAGATACCATTAAATAAATTCATCTGTTCGTGATAAAATAATTAGGTAGAAGGAGGATGATAGAATATGAGAAAAATAACAAATGAAACAATACAATCATTCAATGACTATCTAATTAACGAGGAAAAGGCAGCGGCAACCATCACTAAGTATCTGCATGATGTGGGCGGATTTCAAATATGGCTTGGCGAACAAGAACTATGCAAAGCGGCAATTCTTGCTTATAAGGCATATCTTTGCGAGCATTACGCCCCAGCAAGTGTCAATGCCGCGCTCTCGTCACTCAATAGTTTTTTCAATTTTATGGAGTGGTACGATTTGAGAGTGAAGAACCTTAAAATCCAGAAGCAGATATTTGCTTCAACGGACAAGGAGTTGACTAAAGCCGAGTATGATCGCCTTTTGAGTGCGGCAAAACAGAAGAAAAACGAGCGTTTGTATCTCTTGATGCAGACGATCTGCTCCACGGGTATCCGCGTATCCGAGGTGCGCTATGTTACTGTGGAGGCAGTTGCACGCGGTATTGCCGAGATCAACTGCAAGGGCAAGCGCAGACAGGTGTTCTTGCCCAAACAGCTTTGTCAGATCTTGAAGCAGTATATCAAGGAACAAAAAATAACAAGCGGAGCCGTGTTCGTAACGAAAAACGGCAATCCGCTGGATAGATCGAATATCTGGAGTGATATGAAAAAACTGTGTAAGGCGGCGAACGTGTCGGGAAAGAAGGTCTTTCCGCACAACCTCCGTCACCTTTTCGCGCGCACTTATTACAGCTTGCAAAAGGACATCGTGCGCTTGGCTGACATTCTCGGGCACAGTAGCGTGAACACAACGAGAATTTATACAATGGAAACAGGGGAGATACACCGCAGACAAATTCAGAAATTAGGGCTTTTGCGGTGTTAAAACGGGCAAAAAATAAAACTACCACATAATTCTCATTATGTAGTAGATATATAATTATACGTAATATATTTTACCACTTGTCAACATATTTGTCAATCGAGAAACGAGATAAAATTAGCTTTTACGATAAAATTTACGAAAACAAGCATAGGAAACAGACCAATGAAGATTTTGACTTTTCATTGGTCTTGTTGAGCGTGGCACAATAGTATTGCGCTTTTAAATTTTAAATTTTATATTTTATTCACTACATAATGAGAATTATGTGGTGAAAGGAGGGCCTATGTCGATTATCGAAGTTATTAAATATGAAGGCGACAATAGTACATTCATATGGAAACACCCTTGCGAGGATTTCAATACGACCACACAGCTGATCGTACACGAATCGCAAGAGGCGATTTTCTTCGCAAATGGTCAACTTCTTGATGTGTTTGGAGCGGGCAGGCACACACTTGAAACGCAAAACATTCCGTTGCTCAGAAAAATAGTAAATATACCGACAGGTGGCAAGTCAGCGTTTCACTGTGAGGTCTATTTTATCAACAAAACAGTGCAAATGGCTCTTAAATGGGGAACGGATTCTAAGGTGCGATTTCTTGATACCAATCTTGGCATTCCTTTGGAGATTGGTGCGTGTGGAGAAATGAATCTTGCCGTTGCCGATTCGAGAAAGCTTCTTTTGAAGCTCGTTGGAACGATGCGTGGTATTGCTTGGGGAGAAAATGGTATGGGATTTACAAAATCCCTTCAAACTTCCTTCCGCCCATTGATTTCCACCGCAGTAAAATCACATTTATCAACAGCGATAAAATCAAATAATATAAACATTCTTGAGATTGACGAAAATCTTGAAACGCTTTCAAAAATCATGCACGAGTGCATTATTGGAGGCTTTGAGGAATACGGACTCACGATTCCTCAGTTTTATATAACCAATATCGCACTCCCCGAAAACGATCCAAATTTTAAGAGAATGAAGGAATTATATACAGTTTCCTTCCAGACAAGAATGATTCAGGCGGATGCCCTTATAAGAACAACTCAGGCTGATGCTGAAGCGGGGGTTACAGCAGCGCGCCGCAAGATTGAAATGGAGCGTCAGATTACCGAAACAGAGGTCGCAAAGAGTGAGGCTGAACGTGATCTTATTCGCGCTCAAACAGTAGCCCAAGCTGCAAAGATGACGGGCTTTGCCGAGGCTGAAATTATGGCCGCGCAAGGCTATACCAAGAAAGATATACTGGCAACAGAAGTGCAGAAGGCATACGCCGAAGGTCTTGGCAATATGACGATCAACGGTGGGGGCGGTGTGGCAGGCGATATGATTGGACTTGGCGTTGGAATGGCGGCGGCGGGTGCCGTCGCGCCTCAACTCGGCGAAATGTTCAAGGGCTTTGCTCCGACGGTTCCCACACAGACACCCGAAGTTAAGTGCGCTAAATGCGGCGCGGCTCTTCCCGCAAACGCGAAGTTCTGTTTGGAGTGTGGAGAAAAAGTTGTTACTCCCCCACCCTCTGATATGATCGTTTGCCCCGAATGTGGTAATACGGTTGCGAAAGGTAAATTCTGCCCCGAGTGCGGACACAAGTTGGTAACTGTTTGTCCCAAATGCGGAAAAGATGTAGTCGCCGGTGCTAAATTCTGCCTTGAATGCGGCGAAAAGTTATGATGGAGGGCGCGACAATGAAAAAAAGCTTCACTCCACACATAATACTTGCAATTCTATTTGGGTTGTTTAACGTTGTTGCCTTTGCGATTCCGTCGGATAAAACGTCTACGTTTTGGGTGGCGTATGGATTTACAGCCGCTATGTTTTGCGTTGAGGTGATTGTTTTACTTATGGCGTTTCCAAAGGATAATACGGCAAAAAAACAATTTTTGTCGTGGCCTCTTATCTGTGTTGGCACGACATACTTCATCATTCAAACGATTTTGTTTTTCCCATTCAAGCTCTTCCCCAGCATTCCCTCGTGGATAGCCGTTATCGTATTTTCTCTTGTATTCGGAATAGCTCTCATTTGCATTATTGCAACTAAAGCAAGCGCTAATTCAATTAAGAATTATGACGAAGCGCGCAAGAGGTGATTGGTATGGCGATACTGAAGGAACGCTGTCCCAATTGCGGCGGAACAATAATTCTTCCGCCGAATGCAAGCGTCGGAGAATGCGATTACTGCGGTGTGACCTATTCTCTGTCAGAATTGCAAAAAATCAAGGATGCAATTAATGAAGGACAGCAAATAACAAAAGAAAGCGATTGCAACCTTGACGAAGACGAATCTTATGAATCTGCACTTGATACGAGCGAGGCGGACGAAATTTCACTTGGTGAACTTTGCAAAAAAGCCGAAATAGCTCTTGAGTCTGAGCAATGGCAGATTGCAAACAGCTTCAGTAATGAAATATTACGCAGAGATCCCAAATTTGCCAAAGCTTATCTTTATAAGCTTCTTGCAGAACATAAAGTGTTCAAGAAAGAAGAACTGGCAAACTTAAGAAAGCCGTTTGATGGCAGCGATAATTACCGCTTGCTAATTAGATTTGCTGATTTGTATCTAAAGTCGGAAATTGAAAATTACAGCGAAGCGGTAAAAGCAAGATATCAAGCGGAAACGTTGGAAAATCAATATCAAGCTTTATGTAACCAAACAAAAACCGCCTCTACCGAACAAGACTATCAAAATTTGGCTAACGGATTCCATAGCCTTGAGGACTACAAAGATTCTAAAAAGCTTTCCGCGGAATATTTGAAGAAATTCAAGAGCGCAAATAGGCAGTCGCAAGCCAAAGCAAAAAGAAAAAAGTTTTTTATAAAACTTATAATCTTCGGGATTGTTTTTGCTATTATCGGAGTGCCTATATTAAAGAAAGCATCCTATCGTGGTGGACTGTTTTCGGTGGAAGTCACAGATAAGGTCAACGTTGATTACGACGACTATACTGCGGATTTTGTATTTAAGTTCAACATTATTAACGATAGCTGGCACAATGCCAATTACTTGGAAGGATATATAACCATTAGTGACGCGGAAGGCACAGTCCTTGCAAGTGGTGGCAATTGGTTTAGCGGAGCGATTTCAGCTAAAAACTCGAATTATCATGAACTATCGTTTGATCTTGACCGAAGTGCTGCTACAACCCGACTTTGGAATACCGATTTTTCAGACCTTGTTATTAAGTACAGAATCACCGAAATCCATTTTGATGACGGAACTGTAAAAGAATATACTGGAAAAGACATTATCGTGAACAAGCCTTAATTGGCTGAAATTTGTATTTGCAGATTTCAAATATATTAATGATGTTATCTCTTGCTTTGAGTAATAAAAACATTGGAGATTTATAACATTTTATTTGTATGGAAGGAAACTCAAATGAAAAAAATATTAGCAAAATTAAAACATATGTGGAAGGATCCAATCAACACAATTGAGGAAGCGGATGCGCGCAAGAAAGAGATATTGCCTTGGTTGTATGGTTGCATTGGAGCTGCAGTTTTGTTCTGTGGATTGTCAAATGTTGGGCCGCTCGGTTTCTTGATGATCTTTGGGTTGGTAGCTATTTTCGGAGTGATGGCGTTTGGATTTATGCTTTTTGTTACTGTCAAGGCTAAAGAGAAGTTTGGCGCTCTTACCTGTAACAACTGTAACACCATGGCAACAATCAAAACCCCTGAGGAATATGAGGCGCAGGTATCTTATGTCTATGACGTTGCATTTAAGGCAGAGTATGAGGGTATAAGCCACCCTCAAAGCAACAACGGTGTAATTTCCGAGGTTAGAGCCAAGGCACATGCTTCGGTCGCCATTTCGATAGACCTTAAGTGTGCTAACTGCGGCACCGTAAAGCATCTTGAATACGTAATCACTCCTTTCAAGTGCTCTATTATAGAGAAGAAGGTTCTTGTAAGAGACGTTGAACTTGTAAAGATGCGACTGGAGAATGCTGTTAAGGAAGTTGTTAACGATTTTAACGACCTTGAAAAGCGCGTAAAAATTCCCTTTACCATTCACAGCATTCACAATCCCAAGTATGAGGAGAGAACTAAGCCTCAAGTTGGAAACGACGGAGTTGCGTTCCCCCACTATAACGGTGTAAAGATCGATTATCACAGAACTCCCGAAGAAATGATTAGAGGATTCTTCCTTGAGAACGAACTTAATGGTAAGATCATCGATCCTAGCAAGCCCAAAAAGTCAAAGTAATCAATTATACATATCAATAGATATTTTACTCAAAGCAAGAGAACATATATAAAACATTTTACTCAAAGCAAGAGAACATATATAAAACATTTCACTTATATTGATTGAATCAAAAGAGGAATAAAAAATGATATTTAAGCAAGTTAGATTAATTTTCGATGAGTATGGAAACTGTATATTTCATGGTGATAAATGTATAGTAACACCAAATGAACCAGCCGCTTCTACTAAGCAGGTTTATGGCAAGGAAGGCTATAGCTTTATGAAGGAAGAAGAATACTTGACCGCTATTGCTGCAGAAGGTTGGGCATTGCACACTGCTAATTATTGTGTTCTTGGAAGGCAAGAAGCTCACTATTTCTTATTTGTGAAAGAATAATAATTGGCATGTAAACATATATTTTTTCTCAAGGCAAGGTAGCCATAAGAAGAATGCCGCTTTTGAAAACTGTTAGTAGTTGCGAGATGCGATGTTATTCCAATGTGCAAAAGTGAACAAGAACATTTGCTTAGTATTCAAAGCCGTGATCGTGGCTATTTACAAAAACAACGAGTAGTCAAGACTCCTCGTCTCCTCATCTGCGTAGCAAACTGTGTAACACCCCTTCAAAAATTGCGTAACAACTAAAAAATAAAGCCTTGAAAACGTAATGTTTTCAAGGCTTTGGTGACAAGATTCAGAACTCAGTTTTGCGCCGAAAATTCAGCAGTAACCCATAGTTTTGCGTAGCGCAAAACGACTAAATGCTGTCGCATTTGCGAAGTCCTGAATCCGTGAAGCATCAAGCGATAAAACAAAAAGCAGGGTTATCCCTGCTTTTTGTTTTATGGTCGAGGTGACAAGATTCGAACTTGCGACTTCTACGTCCCGAACGTAGCGCTCTACCAAGCTGAGCCACACCTCGATATTTGGTTTTTGTAGCCGGCGGGAGTCTTGCGACTTCTGCGTCCCGAACGGCCGAGTCGCACTCGAAGAGAGTGCGCGAGGAGAAGCTCATACCAAGCTGAGCCACACCTCGAAATTGCGGATACGCTTTGAAATTATAGCATGCAAGCCTTGCTTTGTCAAGACTTTTTCAAAAAAAGATTGTCGCGCAGGCGTTTTTTGTCCTTCGAGGTGTTGACAATTGAATAAAAAAGTAGTATTCTATACATATAATGGATGAGTCTACCAATCGGGAGACCATTCAATAAAAAAGGAGACATAGTTATGTTTACATCTACGATAGCGATGATCGTCAGTGCTTCGTTGGCGGCGGTTGCTTTGCTGATTTTGTTGGTGTGCGTGCTTAAAAGCCTGTTCCGCCCGGTGCTCCGCAGCGGAATGCAGCTTTTGGTGGCAATTGTTTGTATCCCGGTTGCCATTTTGCTTGCCAAGATGGTGGGCGGTGTTCTTGTCGATACGTTGATCGGTCTTGTTGACGTGCCGATCGTGGACGCGGTGCTGGAGGAGCTTCCTTCTGCTTCTGCCGCAGCCACCGGATTGATCAAGATTCTGGTCGCACCCTTTTTGTTCGTCGTGTTTTATTTGATCCTGTGGGTTGTCATCGGCGCGATTGTCGGCGCGGTTATTCGCATGATGGAGCGCGGTAATTCGAGAGTCGCTTGTTATCGCAACTGCTGGATCGGCCTGGGCATTGGCGTGATGTGCGCCATGGTGCTTGTTGTCGTATTTTTCGTTCCCCTGTCCGGTCTGACGGGCGTGGCCAACGATGCCATTGAGGCAGGAGTGCTTGAGTTGGAGGACGAGGACGGCGATCCCTTGATCGATCTGTCCCGCGAGGACTGTGAAAACCTGGACAAAATACTGAACGCCCCCGCATTGAATATTTCCCGTTCGCTGGGCGGCGAGTCCCTGTTCCGTTCTTTGACTACGGTGAATTTCACCGGCGAGGAGCTGTCGCTGACGGGTGAGATTAACAATGTCTGCGAGCTTGTCATGGTGGCATCCCCTCTTCTGAACACGCCTTTGGCCGAATTGGAGGATGAGGACGTTCAAGCCATCGAGCAGCAGCTTCCCATCGTTTTTGAAAATTCTTCTCTTTTGCGGGTGCTGGGTGCTGAGGCACTGTCCGGCGTATCCCGCGCTTGGCTGAACGGAGATGAGTTTGTCACCTTCGAAAAGCCCGAGATGGAGGGCATGGTAGCCATCGTAGTGGATTCGGTGCTGGAAATCTTTGAGGATACCACGCCCGAGACCATCGTGGAAGATATTCGTTCCCTGGCTCCTGCATTTTCCGCGGCTATCGCCGTAACCAAGCTGCAGGCGGGTGCTGATATCGAGGATATCGTAGACGCTTTGGCCGAGGCGGCGGTTTCTCCTGAAATCAAGGGCCTTTTGGTTAGCGCCGGTGTCCGTATTCTGGCAGAGGAACTCAATCTTTATGAAAATAAGGAAGCCATCCACGACGCATATGCTACCGCACTGGCTGAGCTTTCGCAGAAGGATCTGACCCGTCAGGATCTGGTGGACGAGATCACCACCCTGAACGACCGTTTCGTTATCGATATGACCGCGCAGGACATTGAGGCTCTGGCTGATGCTATTCTTGATCTGCCGTTTGAAGAGAATCTGGACGTCGCTCCTTCGGCATCTTTGCCGGCGAACGGTGCCGCCGTTCTTCAGCCCTGCCTTGGCACGCAGATTCCCGTGATCGAATTTTTGGCAGAAAAGAATCCCTTGGCCGAGTGGCTGGCCAAATTGGTTACCAGCACCTCGGAGCAGACCTCGACGCTTGGTTGGCTGGCCGAAAGCGAGGAGATTCCCTCTTCTCTGGTCACGAGTGAAGATCTGATGGCTGTTGCGGACAAGGACGCGCTGGCGGATCTGGGCAAGGAAGAAATGACCGAGCTGATCATTGTGGCGGCTCAGATGCTGGTTTCCGAGGAAAAACCCTCCATCACCGACGTTTTGACTACGGTTGGCGAATCGCTTTCGGGCGTAGCCGCCTCCGACAAGGGCCAGGATCTGGTGACTACCCTGATCACCGGCGTGATGCAGAGCGATAAGGTATGCGATACCCTGGGCATCACCCCCGGCCAGGCAACCGGTCTTGCCAATTCGCTCAAGGAAAGCGGAAGCCTGGATAATTTGAGCCAGACGGCAGCTGACGTTACCAAGTTGATGAATATCATCGATCAGCTGCAAAAGGGTGGCGCTTCGGCGGCAGATAAGCTGTCGGCTGAGGAGCTGCACTCCCTTATTTCCACGATGAACGATTCGACCGCCGAGCTGCTCCGCACGATGTGTGCTCCCGAAATGCTGTCCAAGATGGGCGTTCCTTCTCAATACACCTACGCTGTCTCTCACTTGACGCGTGATCTTTTGGAAGGCTTGATCAAGGCTCGCAAGAATTGGAGCGAGGAGGCTTATCAGAAAGAAGCCGATGCGCTGTACCAGATTCTCAAGTTGGCCATCGGTGCCAAGAACAGCAAGGGCAATACCTTTGAGGAGAGAGTTGGCATGACGGCAGAGGAGCTGATCGAGACCGTTCAGGCATCCGAACTGATGCTGGACGTTCTGCCTGACTCCATCAATGAGCTGTACGATGAGATGCCCGATGCACTCGGTCTGTCCAAGAAGATTTCCGAAAAGGATCGCAATCATCTCAAGAACAAGATCGAGGAGTATAAGGACTCGGCCAACCCCCGCGGTGATGCGCTGCTCGACGCGCTGGGCCGCATGCTTGGTTGATCAAAGCATCATTCTATATTATATATAAGACAAAACAGAGAAGAGAGGGCGGAGCTACGGCTCCCCCTCTCTTCTCTGTTTGGTGTGTTGGGATATGGAGAATATCCTTGTAAGGCGCATAATATATATAATGATGTATTGCGCTGCTCTTGCGGGACGTTGGGCAGGTTTTCTATAAAAATATTTGTAAAAAATCTTGCATTTATCTTCACGGTATGGTATAATGTCCCCAAGCACCATAAAATCGTGCTTTGAGAGGAAATTATGTTCAGGATAGCGATTTGCGATGATATGCAGTCACATGCAGCGGAGTTGGCCAAAATGCTCACCTCCCTCGCCATGGAAATTCCCATGGAGTGCGAGGTGGAGGTTTTTCGCAGCTTCAAAGCGTTGCAAAAGGCAATGAGTGAGAATGGCTTCCGACTCTTGTTTCTCGAAACGCGACTTGGTGGTATCAGTGGGATCGATTTTGCACGGCGCCTGCGGATGATCGACGAGGAGATCGACATCGTCTTCTGCTCGTCCGAGTCCGATAGCGCACTCGCAGCGTACACGGTCTTTCCCGTCGGGTACATTACCAAGCCGGTGGACAGGAAGAAGCTTCGGGAGGTGTTCCGCCATGTGACGGACAGGTATCGTCAAAAGCCCTCAATTGTGCTAAGAGGCATTGACGGTGGCGAGCGGATGATCTGCGTGGACGACATACTTTATATTGAAGTATTCGGCGCGGAGCTGGAGGTTCATGCCAAACGAGGCGTGGTACACTGCTCCGGAACGTTGGTCGAAGCCGGCAGCCTGCTATCATCAAAGGATTTCTATCGGTGCCATCGCAGTTACATTGTGAACCTGCGCTACACCACCGGTGTGGAGCGGTATCAGTTCAGAATGATCAACGGTGATACCGTTGCCGTGGCAAAAAATCGATATGCCGAGGTCAAAGCGGCATTCGAGGAGTATGTTGGCGCGCGACGGGGGGTCATGGCAGGCGATGAGCAGGGTTTTTGCCCCTTGGCGACGAAAAAGGTCGACGAGCAGGCGGGTCGCGAACAAATTTTCGTGGACGGATAAACGTAGTTTTGCCCACAAAAGGGTGAATTATGCCCAAAATATATCCCATTCATCGGATATATGTCCCGTTCATCAAAAAACGATGAAAAATTTTACGTTATGGTGTACAATGTTAGCACAAATCTTATTTTATGGAGGCAAATTATGCTTACAAACAACAAAAAGAGCTTTTTTGTTAAGGGTATTGCTCTGCTTATGGCGATGCTCATGGTTCTTTCTGTTTGCCTGACCGGTTGCGGCAAGGCTGCAGAGGAAGCTGCAAAGAATGCTCAGGACACCGCTGATAAGGCTGTGACTGATGCCGCTGCTGCTCAGTCCGCTGCTGATGCAGTGAAGAAGGAACTCGAGAAGTACTTCACCTCTGAACAGACTAAGGCAGAGGCTGGCAAGCTGATCGAGGAGGCACTGAAGCCCTACGCTACCACCGAGGCTCTGGCTGCTTTCGTTAAGTCTGAGGACTTCGAGGCACTGAAGTCTCAGCTGAACGACTTCGTAAAGCTTGATGCTGTCAACGCCGCTATCGCAAAGGCTGTTGAGGGCAAGGTCACCGCTGCTGAGCTGGAAGCTATCCAGAAGAAGCTGGCTGCTGACATCAAGAAGAATGAGACTGCTATCTCTGATGCAGTTAATTCTCTGAAGTCCTACGCTACCGACGCTGAGGTTGACGCTATTAAGAAGGCCCTGGAAGACAAGATTTCCAAGGGTGACAAGGCTATTAACGACGCTCTGGCTGACTACGTTAAGACTGCAGATCTGACTGCTGTTCAGAACGCTCTGAACGACAAGATCGCTGCTACCGACAAGGCTGTTGCTGCTGCTGTTGAGTCCCTGAAGGGCTACGTTAAGGCTGATGAGTATGCTCTGCTGGTTTCCTCCGTTCAGGAGATGACCTTCAAGATGCAGACTCTTGACAAGGAGCACTACGGTATGGTTATGCAGACCCTGGCTCCTTACGTTGAGAACCAGGAGGCTCTGGCTTCTTCCGTTCAGTATCTGATGGACGAGATCGCTATGATCGATAAGAAGCACAATGACCACGTTGTTGAGCTGCTTGCTGGTTACACCACCACCGAGAACTTCGATCTGCTGGCTTCCGCAGTTCAGGCTCTGGAGGCTGACCTGTTCGAGCTGCACATGAACGTTAAGGCAGAGATCGCAACTCTGACTCAGAATCAGGAGCTGCTGACTGCTGGCGTTGCTCGTCTGGACGCTGCTCTGGAAGAGCTGCACATGAACGTTAAGGCAGAGATCGCTGATCACGACGTTAAGCTGGATAATCTGTTCGCAATGCTCGAGCAGCACAAGATCGACACTCGCGATATGGGCAAGGAGATCCAGGCCGCTCTGGTGAACTACGCTACCAAGGTTGAGGTTGAGGCTCTTGAGGGTCGTCTGGACAGACTGGAAGACGTTGTCAGAGGCATTCTGAACGCATTCTACACTCCCGAAGAGGTTAAGACCTTCGCTGAGGAAGGTTTCGATATCCTGGACGTTGATCCTGCTATCATCGCAGTTCAGTTCCAGAACAAGATGAACACCGTTGACGGCTCCATGTCCCTGGCTGACTGGAACGCAACCACCACTAAGATCCTGGTTGAGACCATCGACAACATCCAGAAGCTGCTCGAAAGACTGTACGAGGATGCTGACGGTCTGGTTCACAACGACGATCACGTTGATGCTTACCTGTACGCTCGCAAGATGGCTATCAACGAGTATCTTGCTCCTCTGTACACCGAGGCATTCAATCCTACTACCGGCGACCTGAACGACAGCTACGTTGTTCGCAAGGGTCTGGAGTACGCAGTTCTGCGCGCTGCTAATGCTGCTGAGCTGCTGAAGATGAGCACCGCTATCGCTAACGCTCTGGACGTTAACACCTTCGCTGACGACCTGAAGGAACTGTACGAGACCTACCTGTACACCATCGGCTGCGCTGATGCTGACCACCACAAGAACACTCAGGTCGTTACCATCGAGCACAAGGGCGAGATCAACACCTTCGCTGACAAGTTCGACGAACTGCTGATTTCCTACCTGTTCGACTATAACACCGTTACCGAGAAGACCTTCAACGCTTTCGAAGATACCAAGTATTTTGCTGCTACCGGCAATGCAAATTACAACTTCGGTAAGCAGCCCACTATGGCTGTTTACTCCTTCGCTGGCAAGCTGTACACCTACACTGACAACGGCGCATCCTTCAAGATTGGTAAGGACGTCTACACCAGAGTTGGCTACACCATCATCTTCGACGGTGAGGGCATGCTGTGGAAGAAGGCAGACGCTTACGGTCTGTACTACCTGCCTACCGACATGAACGACTTCCAGTATGACGGCGCTGCTATCAAGACCGTTAAGGTTGATGGCCACCACGGTAGCCTGAATGATATTTGGGTTGCTGACAAGTCCGGCAATGCTGGTATCTACGAGGCTCTGATTCAGCAGTCTTACGACGCTCAGGATCTGATCGACCTCGCTAACGAGAAGTTCAAGCTGTTCCTGAACGACGTTGTTAAGGCATACGGCGTTTCCAAGGCAGTTGCTGACTTCAACAAGTACAACGTTACCATGGATAGCTACGCTGCTAGCAACTTCGAAGTTAAGGAACTGGCTGCTACCAAGGACGTTGCTCTGAACACCTACGCTGACATTTCCAAGATCTCTGACATGCAGTTCCTGTATGCTCTGGCTGTTGGTATGTGCACTCCCGTTGCAGAGAGAACTGTTGATTACACCATCTACCTGACTGGCGCTGCAAGCGTTCAGACCTACGTTGAGGCTGCTCTGGCTCGCAACACTTGTGTTGATGCAGATCACAAGGCTCTCAACCACACCGATGTTGTTAAGGGTGCTATCTATCACTACGATCTGTACCAGAAGATGATCGATAAGGCTTGGTTCCTGACCTTCGAGCTGTATCGCACCTACGCTTACGAAATGACTCTGGATATCCTGGCAGACTACATCTCTGTTCTGGATTACGCTATCGTTAACCCCACGGTTGATCCTAAGGCTACCGCTCTGGATGGCATTGATACCTTCCTCGCTAACTATGATATCGTTGCTGCTGGCAAGCTGTCTCCTGAGTTCCTGAATGCATTCTTGAACAACGAAGGCGCTTTCAAGGGCTGGGCAAGTGATGATGTTGAGACTCAGGCTGCTATCAGCATTGAGAAGAACTACAAGGATCTGGCTCTGTATCTGTACTATGGCGCACTCAACAACGAGGCTCTGGATTCCAAGGGCAACACCATTGAGGCTGATCCTATCGCTACCATCAGCACTTGGGCTGAGCAGATCCGTCAGTACCTGCACTCCGCAAGCGTATATCCTCAGCTGGCTATCATGAACGCTGATAGAGCAGAGGCTCAGAAGAACCACCGCGATGATATCGCTTACGTCTTCGAAGAGATCCTGAACTCTATGGTTGCAGGCCTGGATGAGGTTTACAACAGATTCCTGCTGGAAGACTTCGAGAAGGTTCAGATCAACAAGGCTTGGGATTATGCTACCGAGACTGCTACTCTGTTCTGCCTCGACACCGATAAGGCTCCTCTGATCGCTGCTATGCAGGATTACATCAGCGCTAAGCTGGGCGGCAACAACGCTCTGTTCTTCGACCTGCTGATGAACGAGGGTGACACCGAATTCGACGGTCAGCTGATCAACGGTTCTATGTACACCGAGATCTTCGCAATCACCGTTGATAAGTTCGCTTACATCGGTGCTCTGGCTCCTGTCATCGACATCGCTGACAAGACCTCCGATTCTTACATCAACTCCGCAACCAACAAGAGAGACCTGGCTGTCAAGGTTCTGGGCGACTACATGATCGATCTGGACAACATGGCAATCAAGTACAACTTCCTGAACTACCTGGATGATGCTACCCAGAATCTGGTTCGCGCACAGCTGAACTACATGAAGGCTAACAATGTAGCTGGTAACTTTGTTCTGACCTACGATATGATCAACTACCTGGTAGCTGCTCACAACGGTCACAACACCGCTATCTCCATCTACAAGTTCCAGGAGCAGATGAGCAAGATTCCTTTCAACTCTTACATCGCTTACTATGGTGATGTTCTGAACCTGATCTCTAGCGACAAGCAGGTTGCTCACGTTGAGAAGCTGCTGAACAGAACCTTTGATTCTTACATCTACAACTCTGCTAATGCAGGTAAGTTCGATGTAACCATTGGTATCCTGTCCACTACCGATAAGGTTTGGGTTAACACCGCTCTGAACAACGTTGTATCTCCTGTTGACGTTCTGGGCACTGGCTTCACCTACGTTGGTTCTGCAGTTCGCGAGTACGATAGCATCGTTAACGTGAACACCCAGTACTACCCCAACGGTGATACCACCAAGACCCCTGTAAATCTGTACAATTAATTAACAGATTAGCAGAATTTAATATTCTGTAAACTTAAAAAGCACCCTGCGGGCTTCGGCCCGCGGGGTGTCTTTTTTGTTGTCGATGAATAGATGTCGGCGGTTTCTGTGCCGATTCGGTGGCTTGCTAATCTGGTTTTTCGCTCTTCTTGCTCTTCTCAATGCGGATGGAAACGACGGACATATCGTCTGTGCCACTCTGCTTTTGAGCGTCTTCAAGGATTTGTTGCAGTAATTGCTCTTGCTCCGTTGGCAGCTCGTGTGACAGTAGATCTGCCAGCCAATCCCTGCCTTTCCCGGCGGGTTCTCCATCATACACGCCGTCGCTCATCATCAAAATATGATCTCCTGCTTGTACTTCCAAAGGCAAGACGTGGGCGTCGATGGTTTGCAAAATGCCGATGGGCAGCGTGTGTGAGCATAAGCAGATTTGCCGACCATCGCGCAAAAGCCAACTGGGGGCTGCTCCGCTTTTGATCAATTCTCCCTGCCCGGTGTATCGGTTAAAACAAAAAAGATCTATGGTGGAGGAAATTTCATGCTCGGGAATTTTGGCGCGTGTTAACAGATATTGATTTAAGAGAGAGAGGGCGGTAGGCACGCTTACCCCGGCACGCAGAGTTCGCTCCAGAAAAACGGCACAACTGTTTGACGTGATGGCGGCACGTTGCCCATGCCCCATGCCATCGCAAAGAAGGGCATAAAACATTCCGTCGGGACCGTCAAAGGTGCGTATCGTATCGCCGCATGGAGGACGCCTCTTGCTCTCGGTAGCGAAAACAGGTAGTGAGCGGTAGCGGCAATGAATCTCCCACTCCGGAAGCGTGTGGAGAGTAACGCCGCCTTCCTCGCCGCCCTCGTAATGCAATTTAGACACCTCGGCGCCGAATACTTTGCCGAGATCGCTTCGGAATTGCTGTTGTGAGACGGTCAACATGGTGGGGGATAGTCCTAAAATGTGGGATGTCAGGCACTCTTGTCCATAGACAATGACCTTTTGGAAGGGGATTTTTTGTTTCCGTAAATAGCTTGCAATTTGTTCGGCCAATGCCGGATGCATTTTCTCGGAGTGCTCCCGCTCCCGATGCAATACATCACGGAACAGATGAGAAATGCCGTCACAGTTCATGGCAAACATCCCTCCGGTGTCGTAACGTATCGTATCGTAGCAGGTCTTGGCGTAACGATCGTTAAGATGCCGAGCAAGGTCTTGGTGATTGGGGCAGTCCCGAAACGGAAAGGATTGAGCGTCATTTTCGCTGATCTCTCCCAGCAACATCAGGCGTTGACCGGCGGTGCGAATGGCGGCACGGTAAGATTCTTTGCCGAGCTTGAGGCAGCTTGGCTTACCGGAGCAGGCGGCACAATGAAAGGCAAAAGCCTGCTCACATATCCCGTACGTTTGCTCTGCGGGCAAATCGCAAATCGCTTTGGCTTTTCGGAACGTCTCGGCCAGCGAGCTGAAGGCGCCCGAAATGGCCGATATCGTCCGAAGCGTTTGTGCATGATTGGCTTGTGCGATGATCATGCGTGCAAAATCAGCGTCATCTTCCGTGGAATTTTTGGCGGGCGTCTCCGCCTTGGGCGATGCGGTGGGGCGTCCGTGCAGCCGCCATCTTACGCTGAACAACGAAATGCCGACGACAAAGGAGGGAAGGATCGTCCACAGCGCCTCGTCCTTTGCAAACAGCAACAAATAAACGGCACCGCCCAGTGTGGCGATCAGCAGAGAAAAGGATCCGATCATCTCTTTCAGAGCGGCATAAACGATGCAAACACCAATCAGCAACGGGACGATGAAAAGATCGTAGGGTAGCCCGCAGACAAGTGACCATAAGATACCGCCCCCTGCGCCCCGCCGTCTTGTGCTGTCAAGGCACATCCAAACGGCTAGCACAGCCACCGGGGATAGACCGAAAAAGTGTAGGGATCGCCCGCAGAAGCATACACAAGCCATAAGTGTTGCATATGCTACGAGGCCAATTCCGCTGTTTTGAGCCGCTTTGCGAGAAGAGGTATCCTTGTTCCCGAGAAGCTCCAAATGCGCAAACAAGGCGGTTAGCGGGGGCGTGAGCAGCAAATAAAAGATGGATCCGTACAAATCGTAAAATACAAAACCGCCAAGGATCGAAATGCCAAGGCTTGGGATCAATGCGCAGAACAGCGAGATCAACACCTTTCGGCTGATCGTATCGTTGAACGAAAGAGGTTTTATGGCAAATCCCGTGCGAGTATTTTCTCCCCTCCATAGCATCCGCATAAAACTTTTGCTCTGCTGTGCATATCGTCGGATGCGGTTGGCCACGCTGACTCCTTCATTCGCAACAAGAAGGCGGAACAGAAGCCGCAAAAGCACCGCGGTGATCGTGGCGGCGATCGTCCATCCGCTTGAGTCGCCTTGCTGCCAACAGCCGAACAAGGTTCCCAACAGCAGCCAGCCGAGTTGATGGTCGGCGGCGCAAACGAGGGACAAGGGCAGCGGATTGACCGAAAAAAGCAGGGGCGAGCATAAGACGTAGGCGGCAGCGCTCAGCAGCACGCCTTGGAGCAGCTCGCGCGGACGGACGGTGACGGTGTGCCCGGACGTTTCGCCCGCTTTGGGCATTGGATCTGTGAAATTCTGTTGCATAGGGGATTCCTCCTTGGCCTGACGGTAGATTGCCTCGCCTTATTATACGGCGGATGCAACGCAAAATCGGTCGAAATAAGAGGGGCATCCCCACCGGTTTATCTGCATTGACAAAGCGGTCGATTTGTGATATACTGATGCTAGTTCAAAAACAAGGAGGTCGGATATGGTTGAAAAGACTCCATTGATCGTTTGCCTGACCGGACACCGTAACATTCCAACCGAACACGCGCTCCGTCTTCCCGCCCTTTTGGAAAAGGAAATCTATGCTTTGATCGACCGCGGTGCCGTTGAATTTCGCGCCGGAGGGGCAATGGGCTACGATATGGTTGCCACTCTGAAATTGATCGAGATCAAAGAACAACGCCCCCACATCAAGATCCGTTTGTGCCTGCCTTGCCGCGATCAAACGCGGGGATGGAGCGAGGCCGCTTGCCGCGCCTACCGTTATATTTTGGATCGGGCAGATGAAGTCAGTTACACGACCGAATTCTACACCTCCGGCTGTATGCTGGCACGGGACCGTGAATTGGTGGAGGGAAGTGACGTTTGCTTAGCTTATTGCACCCAAAACCGCGGAGGATCCTTCTATACCTGCTCCTATGCCTTGAAGAAAGGTCTGGAGCTGATCAATCTGGCGGATCAGCTTCCCCGATAAAGACAAAACACCGATACAAACGAAACGTTGTATCGGTGCTTTGTTTTTATCGTCCTTATTCTCTCAGCTCGCCGTAGCCTTCGCGTTCGCGGAACAAAAGGCTGATACACCAGACACCCGCCAGGGCGACCAGTGTGTAAACGATACGGCTGATCAGCGCGTCTTGTCCGCCGCAGATCCATGCGACGATATCAAATTGGAACAGCCCGATGCTGCCCCAGTTGAGCGCTCCGACGATGGTAAGGATCAGCGCAATACGATCCAGAATCATAATGGTAACTCGATTCCTTTCCTTTGTCTTGCTTTGAGCGGCGCGCTTTGCACTCGCAAAACACTCCGTCAAGGAAAAGTATGCGCCAAGAAGGACAAAAGTATGCGAGATGATTTTAAAATGCTAGGAATTACGGTTCTTGAGGCGGCGGCACTTCTATTTCGCCTTGTGCATTTTCAAACGCTTTGATCTCTTGACGGATCAAGTAGAGAATTTGCCCATTGGCAGAGCGTCCATAATATTTGGATATATAATGTAGTTTGTAATGCAGACTCGGGTCAATTTCGATGCCAAGATGTTTATTCTTTTTGTTTCTCATAAAAAATCTCCAAATCATCTTAATATAAGTACATTTTAAGATAAATTTGTGGTATAATGTTGACGGTATACTTATATTAAGTATACAGATTTTGGAGGTTTTTATGAAAATTGCAATTATTGGCTCAAGGAGTGCTGTGGCGAGGGGGATAGAAGAATATGTTGAGGATGGCGATGAAATCGTGTCCGGTGGTGCTGTGGGCGTAGATCATTTTGCTGCGGAATATGCAAGAAGCCACGGGCTAAAGCTTACCGAATTTTTGCCGCAATATGAAAAATACGGTCGGGGCGCGCCGATTGTCCGAAATAAAAAGATTGTGGACTATTGTGACCGGATCGTTGCATTTTGGGATGGAAAATCCAAAGGAACCTTGTCGGTCATAAAGTATGCAGAAAAGGTTGGAAAACCATGTGAGATTATTATTTCCCAAAATGAGTAAAAAGAAAAATATCCGCAGAGAAAATCCTCTGCGGATATTTTAATTCAGCGTTTACGCCTTTCTCTTCTCCAGGCAGAAGGCCAGAGCGGCGTCTGCGGCGGAGGCGGCATCGTCGGTGTAGCAATCGGCACCGATGCTGTCGCAAAATGCCTTGGAGACGGGGGCACCGCCAACCATGACCTTGACGTTCAGACCCTGCTCCTTCACGGCCTCAACGATGTTCTTCATCTCACCCATGGTGGTGGTCAGAAGGGCGGAGCAGCAGATGACGTCAGCGTTCAGCTCCTGCGCTGCCTTAACGAAGGCTTCGGCAGAGACGTCAACGCCCAGGTCGTGAACGGTCAGACCCTTGCTCTCCAGCATCATCTTGACCAGGTTCTTACCGATGTCGTGAAGGTCGCCCTTGACGGTACCGACAACGGCAACGCCGTTGGCTTCTACGCCGTCGCGCAGCAGAGCTTCCTTGAGCTCGGCCATACCCTGATTCATGGCGCGTGCGGAGATCAGAACCTCGGGAACGTAAACCTCGCCTGCCTTGAACTGCTCGCCAATGACAGCCATGCCGGCCAACAGACCGTCATTCATGATGGTCTTGGGGTCCATGCCCTCCTCCAGCGCCTGGCGCACCAGAGCAACCACCTGCTTTGCGCGGCCTTCTTGCAGAAGGCTGCTGATATCTTCCAAAATGGACATACGTACTTCCTTTCCCGCCTTTCGGCGCGGCAATATTGCCGGGATAAATAGATTTTGTATATATATTTTTTTGATTTCACTTGAATTTACGCTCGGGATTTGTTATACTTTTGATGATACTACAAACAAGGGGAAACAGCCATGAGCTTTACCATAGAAATTCACAGCGGCGAGAGCGTAAAGTGCCTGACCTATCAAGCCCCCGTGCTTTTGTCACAGGCGCTGATCGACGCAGGATTGTCCCATCCGCATCCTTGCGGCGGACGCGGCGCGTGCGGCAAGTGTGCGCTTCGTGTTACGGGAGTACTCTCTCCCATGACCGAGACGGAGTGCCAAGGCCTTGCGAAAGCGGGGTTGGCAACGGACGGGGATATCCGTTTGTCCTGTCTTTGCAAGGCGATCGGGGATACCTCTATCCATTATACCACAACTATTTCTCCGTTGCAAGGGCTTTTGAAAGGTTTTTGTCGCGAATTTTCTTTGGATCCGCCCGCCGGTCGAGATGGCACCGGTATGGCGGTGGACGTTGGCACCACCAGCGTGGCGGCCTACCTGTATGATATGAAAACCGGGGCATTGCTTGCACAGCTGTGCGTGGAAAATCCCCAACGGACACAGGGCGCGGACGTCATCTCTCGCATTTTGTACGCGCTTCAAGGAGGTGCGTCGCACCTGCAAGGGCAGATCCAAGATTGCCTGTCCGAGCTTGCCCGGCGTTTGAGCGAAAAAGCAGGGGTGGCTCGGCCGCAAACCGCTGTGATCGTGGGCAATACCGCCATGCTGTCGTTGGCGACGGGAACGGACGTGGCTCCCTTGTCGGCCGCTCCCTTTCACATGGCCCGTTCGTTTGGCGAATGGGAAAACGGCACCTATTATCCCCCCTGCATTTCGGCCTATGTGGGCGCCGATATGACGGCGGCTATTTTGGCGAGCGATATGTGCCGCGAACAAGATAAGACGGCCCTTCTTCTCGACGTGGGCACCAACGGCGAGATGGCTCTGTGGCACCAAGGAAAACTGATTTGCTGTTCCACCGCCGCAGGCCCCGCCTTTGAAGGAGCGGGCATCTCTTGCGGATGTCTGGCGGTTGCCGGTGCTGTTTGCGCCGTGAGAGCAAAAGAGGGCGCGCTAGAATACGAGACGATTGACGGTCTTGCGCCCGTTGGTCTTTGCGGCACGGGACTGATCGATGCCGCCGCGGCACTGCTCGAGCTTGGCATACTGGAGGACAGCGGCTATATGGAACAGGACGCTCCCATCGGGGACAGCGGCCTTTGCCTGACGCGAGCAGACATCCGCCAGCTGCAATTGGCCAAGGCGGCCATTCGTGCGGGCATTGAAACCTTGCTTTCGGAGGCGCGAATCGGCTACGATGCGGTAGATGCGGTGTATTTGGCGGGCGGATTCGGCTCGTACCTGCATGCCGACACCTGTGCGGCGATTGGTATGATCCCGAGGGAATTGACCGAAAAGATCAAGGTCTTGGGCAACGCGGCGGGGCAAGGAGCAACCTTGATGCTTCTGTCGCGCGAGGAACTTGCACAGGCGGAGCAGATCGCGCGCATGGCCGAGACGATCGAGCTTTCGTCAAGTGCGGTGTTCATGGAAAATTACGTGGAGAGCATGATGTTCTGACGGGGAGCAGGGGGGAGTTTAACTAAATTTTCAACAACTTCTCCTTGGGCCTCGCACAGCTTCGCGCGCTCGGTGAAAGCAAGGATGCCCTTTCTTTGTCGTTTCACAAAGAAAGGGCGAAAGAAAGGAAACCAAAGGCTGCCGCCTTTGGAAACTGCTCCGTCCGCCGTTCTGAAAAGAAGAACGGCGGGAAGACAAGGTTCAGCAAAACTCCTCCATCTGCGTGGCATATATCCCACCACGCAGATGGGCTCGCTTGGCAAGACTTTTTGCTTTTTCGTCCTGTCCAAAATTTCGTCGATCACAGGGAAAGAGGCAGAAGCTAACGCTTTTAACAAAAGCAAAGTCCGTGCTACTCCCGTGTCGGTGTTTTTCTTTAAAACACCGACGCAAAAGCTGAAGATGCTCACTTTTGCGTCGTGCTGCGCGGCTTGCCGCGCCTGCAAAGACGCACTGCGGGGTTCTAAGGGGCATTAGGCCCCTTGGCGCGTTTTTTCGTGCTTTTTGTCGCGCGACAAAAAGGACAACGCCTGCCGGCGCGGCGCAGTGTGCCGCGCCCAACAAGTAGGAAAAGTTGTAAAAGACTTAGCTAAACAAAACGCTCCCCATACCCAATGCGGTGTGGGGAGCGTCCTTTTTTATTCATCCTTCGGCTCTTGATGCTCCAAGGGAGATACGTCGTTGATCGCAAAGGGATCCTGCTGGGCTTTGGCCTGCTCCTCGGCGCGGCGCTTTTCCGCTTCCTCACGGTTGCGGCGCGCACGCTCCTCGTTGGCCTCGCGGCTGCGGCGGGCCTTGTCCTCGGCAATGGCCTCCAGCTGCGCGTCGGTGGGCTCGTCGGCCTCCATGGCGGCCTTGAACTGATCGCCGTCCATGATCTCGTGGGACAACAGATATTCAGCCACAAACTTGAGCTTGTCAGCGTGCTCGGTCAGAACCTTGCGTGCCAGCGCATAGGCCTCGTCGATGATGGCCTTGACCTCGCGGTCGATCAGAGCGGCCGTCTCGTCGGAATAATCCTGAGTCGAGGAGAAATCGCGGCCCAGGAATACGTCGCCGCCATGACCCGAACCGTAGCGGATGGGGCCGAGAACCTGGCTCATACCCAACTGAGTGACCATCTTGCGGGCGATCTCGGTCGCGCGCTCGATATCGTTGGATGCACCGCCCGAATAGTCGCCAAAGGTCAGCTCCTCGGCTACGCGGCCGGCCAGCAGCATAGCAATGCGCTCCTTGAGCTCTTGCTTGTAAATGCTGAATTTGTCCTCGGTGGGAACGTTGATGGTCACGCCGAGTGCGCGACCGGCGGGAATGATCGAAATGGTGTGAACGGGATCGCCGTGCTCGGTGAAATAGGACAGCAGTGCGTGACCGGCCTCGTGATATGCCGTGTTGCGCTTTTCGCTTTCCTTCATCACGCGGGACTTCTTCTGGGGACCCATGATGACCTTGAGGAAGGCGTCCTCCAGATCCTCGTT
Organism: Eubacteriales bacterium; assembly: GCA_045613985.1. Classification (GTDB taxonomy): domain Bacteria; phylum Bacillota; class Clostridia; order Oscillospirales; family CAG-272; genus SIG644. The sequence continues at coordinate 34,670 of JAZLCA010000001.1, forward strand.
ACCAATGAGAGCCTTGCCGCGGCGAGCGGCCAGAAGAGCGGCCTCGTTGAGCAGATTGGCAAGATCTGCACCGGTAAAGCCGGACGTCGTGCGAGCCACGCGGGCCAGATCCACGTCGTCCTCCAAAGGCTTGTTCTTGGCGTGAACGTGAAGAATCTCTTCGCGGCCCTTGATGTCGGGATAATTGACGGTAACCTGACGGTCAAAACGGCCGGGACGAAGCAGTGCGGGGTCGAGAATGTCGGGGCGGTTGGTCGCCGCGATGACGATGATGCCGTCGTGCGCGCCAAAGCCGTCCATCTCAACGAGCAGCTGGTTGAGCGTTTGCTCACGCTCGTCGTGACCGCCGCCCAGGCCCGCACCGCGGTGACGGCCGACAGCGTCGATCTCATCAATGAAAATGATGGAGGCGGGAGCCTTGCGCGCCGTCTCAAACAGATCGCGCACGCGAGACGCACCGACACCGACGTACATTTCTACGAAATCGGAACCCGAGATGGAGAAGAAGGGAACGCCGGCCTCGCCTGCAACGGCTTTGGCAAGCAGTGTTTTACCGGTACCGGGAGGGCCCACGAGCAATACGCCGTGGGGGATCTTGGCACCCAGCTTGCTGTACTTGGCGGGATTTTTCAGGAATTCAACGACTTCCTGCAGCTCTTCCTTTTCCTCGTCCGCACCCGCAACGTCCGTGAAGCGAACGCGGTTTTTGTCATCCGGCAGAGGCGTCTTGGTCTTTGCCTTGCCGAATCCGCCCATTTTACCCGCGCCGCCGTGCTTGTTGGCACTGACCACGTAGTAAATGACGGCTCCGATGAGGAGGACGAAGATGATAATGGAGGGCAACAGACTCAGCCAAATGGAAGAATTGCCTGCCGGCTCGTATTCGCCCTTGAGGGTGCCGGCGGCCATCTGTTGTGTGATCAATTCGCCCAGGTCGGCGTGGAACAAGGACAAGCTGGCCACTTCATACGTTACCTTGGTCCCTGCCTCGTCGTTGAGCGTCAAGGTCAGAATATTGTCATTGGACAGAACGAACTCCGCCACCTCTCCTTTGGAGAAGTACTGCACCACCTGGTCGTAGGTGGCCGGCTTGGCGGCGCTGTTCTGGAACATATGCGACAGGAAAAACACAATCGCGATGATCATGACAGCATAGATAAGGATTACTTTTAGGTCTTTACGTTTCATTATATTCCTCCGATCGTCGGGATTTATTTTGTGTAGACCTCGCTTTTGAGGACACCGATATAGGACAGATCGCGATATTTCTCATCGAAATCAAGGCCGTAACCCACGACGAATTCGTCGGGAATTTCGGCACCGATGTAATCCGCCTTGTAGTCTACCTCGCGGCGGCTGGGCTTGTCAAGAAGGGTGACGGTGCGGACACTGTGTGCGCCGCGGCCACGCAGATTTTCGGTCAGGGCAGACAGGGTACGTCCGCTGTCCACGATGTCCTCCACCAGAAGAATGTCGATCTTTTCGTAATCATCGCGCTTCAGATCGAGGTGGATCTTGAGCTGGCCCGACGAACGGGTGCCGGAATAGTAGGAAGAAACCTTAACGAAATCAAGCTCGACAGGAACGTTGATCTTTTTGATCAGGTCCGTGTAGAAAAAGACGGAACCCTTCATTACAGCCACAACGATCAGCTTGCAGGGATGAATGACGTTGGGGGAGGGAGCGTAATCGTGGTTGATCTGATCGGCCAGGCGAGTGACGATTTCATCGATTTGCTCTTCATTGAGCAGAATGTGATCGATATCATGAATGGGGTTGATCATAAAGGTAAATCCTCCTTGGTAATGTCTGTGTTTTTAAAGATGGATTCTATCGTTAAACAGAGTGTGCGGTCGGTGGCAACGTCCGCTGCGGAAAACGCACCGTCGCGCGCTCCTACAAACGGCACCCACAGTACCGTGTCGCCGCAGCATAACAGCGGCAGACGGTCGCGCAGGCGGGGAGGCACTCCCATTTCGTTTTGCAGCTTGCGCAGTTTGCGATTGACACCGCGAAACAGCAGCGTGTCGCCGCTTCGGCGCAATCGCCAGGACAGGTCGCGAATATCGCACTCCATTATTGTATCAAACGTTAGGGTGTCTCGTATGAATGGATTGTAAACATTTTTTCTGTTTTGGGTGTTTTTTTTGTGTCGCGCACATGAATCGTCTGACACATTGGCGTTTTGCAAAGTCACGCGCCAGCCAAGATCGGAAAATTCCCGCATCCCCATGGTCAGCGGCTCGTCCAATGCACCAAGGACGTCACACACCGGCTCACCTTGAGGCAACCGACGCAAAGCGTCTCGCTCGATGCAAACGGTACAATCCGCCGATACGGCACAGGCGCGAGAGCTGGTAGCCTTGCAGCATAGCTTCCAAATGTGCTCGACGTGACAGTGCTCGGGCAGCCTGCCACATTCGCGCCATAACCACAAACGGATCACTCGCTTGGCAATGGCCGGATGAAGCGCCTGCAGCTTGGCACGGGGCAAAAGGGAAGCGTCCGGCAGATCGCAAAAGAATTGCTCGGCCAGCGACGAAAGAAGCTCCTCGTCCTCTCGGAGCGTGGCGCAGCTGCGGGAAACCTGCAATTCGGGGTGAGCGACCAGCCGATTCAAAGCCGGCAAGACCTGCGTACGCACCAAATTGCGGGCGTATGCGGGATCGTCATTGGTGCTGTCGATCACATAGTCCAAGGAAAGCTCGGCGCAGGCATCAAGAATATCGGCTTTGCGGCAATCCAGCAGGGGACGGACAACCATGGCGCCTGCCGCCCGTTCAAACGGGCGGGAAGGGGCGATGCCGCAAAGGCCCGCCCCGCCGCTGCCGCGGCACAGGCGCAGGATCACGGTCTCCAGATTGTCGTCGGCATGATGTGCCGTTACAAGTAAAGGAATGCTTTGCTGACGCATTACGTCAGCGAAAAAGGCATAGCGTGCCTCGCGTGCGGCCGTCTCCAACGATTCGCCGCGCTCTTTGGCAAACGCGGGGACGTCGATGTGTTGGACATGATATGCCGCGCCGTATCGTTCGGCCAGTTCGCGGCAAAATTGCTCGTCGCGATCCGCCTCCGCCCCGCGAATTCCGTGGTGAAGGTGAGCGGCGTGCAAGGGCGCACCGCTTGCTTGGCAGATCTCGGCCAACCGATGCAACAGAAGCCGGGAATCCGCCCCGCCCGAAAGGCCGAGCAATACCGGGGTGTTGCTCGCAACACCGGCGGCCAGCCAGGGTGAGCGAAAGGAACGGCATACGCGGGCGTAAGCGTCGGAAGCGGGCATGGTCATGCCTCGGGAACCGAGCCGGTCTCGGCGATCGAGCGGAATTTGGTGTAGCGTCCGATCCAGCCAACCTTGACGGTGCCGGTCGAGCCGTGGCGGTTCTTTGCCACGATGACCTCGGCAATATTGCCGTCGGTGTCGGAGGAGGAATCGGTTTTATAGTATTCGTCGCGGAACAGGAACATGACGCAGTCGGCGTCCTGCTCGATCGAACCCGAATCACGCAGGTCGGACAGCATGGGACGCTTGTCGTTTCGGCCTTCGGGACCACGCGACAGCTGAGCACAGCAAAGGATCGGAACGTTCAGCTCCTTGGCCATGATCTTGAGGTTACGGGTAATGTCACCCACCTCGTTGACGCGGTTGTCAATGCGCTTATCCGAGGACATCAGACCCAGATAGTCAATGACGACCAGCCCCAGATTGTCCACGCGGCGGAGCTTGCCCTTCATGCCCGACACAGTGATGCCGGGGGTGTCGTCGATGAGAATATCACAGCCCGATAAGCGCGCGCTTGCCTGCGCGATGTGCTCCCATTCCTCGGGCTTGAGCTCGCCCGAGCGTAACGCGTAGCTGTCAACCATGGCCTCACTCGAGATCATACGGTTGACGAGCTGCTCGGCGGACATCTCCAAGGAGAAAAGGCATACTTTTTTCTTGGTCGATTGAGCGACGTTGGTGGCAATGTTCAAAGCAAAGCTGGTCTTACCCATACCGGGACGGGCACCGACCAAAATAAAGTCGCTTTTGCCCATGCCGACCAGTACCTTGTCCAGCCCCGAAAAGCCGGTGGGGGTACCCTGGGCGGCCGATTTGTCGGTGGCCAGCTCATGAAGATGGGCGTAGACGTCCACCAATACGTCACGGATGTGACGGAAGCTTTTGGAATCGCGTCCCTGGGCCAGCTCAAACACCTTGGCTTCGGCGTATTCAATGGTGTGCTCGGCATCCTGTTGCTCCGAATAGGCAATATCCGAAACCTCACCGCAAATATCGATCAAACGGCGCAGCTGCCCTTTCTCGTGCACGATCTTGGCATAGTCCTTGACGTTTTGCGCCCCGGGAACGACCTCGGCAATGGTGCGGATATATTGTTCTCCGCCCGACTTATCGTATACGCCTGCCCGTACCAGCGCGTCGATGAGCGTGACGACGTCGATGGAGTGATCGGTCAGGTACAATTCCCGCATACAAAGGAAGATCTGCTTGTGCTCGGACAGATAAAAGTCCTCCGAGGAAACAAGATCTGCCAAGTCATTGAAGCACTCGGGATCAATGAGGATACAGCCCAGAAGGGACTGTTCTGCAATTAAGGAAAAGGGTAGCTTGCGGTCTAAGATGTTATTTTCATCCATGGCTCAAAAAAGCTCCTTGGTGGTTGTTATTTTTTCTCGCAGACGGTCAGGTGGATCTTACCGATGATATCCTGGTACAGCTTGACCTCGCGGGTGTAAGCACCGAAGGTGCGGATGGGCTCGTCCGAAAGGATCTTGCGCTTGTCGATGGTGATGCCTGCCTGGGCGGCGAGGGCCTCGACGATATCCTTGGAGGTGATGGAGCCGTACAAACGACCGTCACCGCCCGAAGATGCGGGCAGCTTGAGCATAATGCCTTCCAGCTTTTCGGCGATGGCTTTGGCCTCGGCTCGCTCGACGGCAATGCGATGCTCTTCGGATGCCTTTTTGTTTTTGATCTCGTTCAGGCTCTGGGCATCGGCAGGTTTAGCCAGACCCTTGGGGAACAGAAAGTTTTTGGCGTAGCCGTCGGATACGTTGATGATCTGGTCCTTTTTACCTTGGGATTTAACGTCTTGTAATAAAATGACTTTCATGGTGATACTCCTTTATTTTTGTTGGAAAAAACTTCTTGAAAAAAGTTTTTCCAAACCCTTTTCAAGAACTTTATGTGAAATAGCGATTGATAAAACAGGGGGATTGCTCCTACGGCGCTCCTTAAATGCCAAAATAGCGCAGCGCGAAGCTGTATGCGCGTCCGTAAAGAAGCGGTCGAAATTTTGCGGAAAATTCAGCAAAATCTCAATTACTTTCCGTCCTTCGCATCATGCTCCAGATAATCGTCGATCGCCTTGATCAAAAGCTCGCACGCATACGTCAGCGTAGAATCGTTGATCTGCGCGCCTGCCATGTCAAAGTGACCGCCGCCGCCCAGCTTTTCCATAATGATCTGGACGTTGATGGAGTCACCCGAGCGGGCGGAAATGCTGACGCTGTTGCCAATGCTGACCAGGGCAAAGGATGCGTCGATGCCGCGCACCGTCAACAAACGGTCGGCGGCCTTGGCGGCGGCTACGCGCTCGTTGATCTTTTCGGCACGGCTCTGGTCGGTGTTGAGCCAGGTGATGGCAATGCGGCCGCGGTAAATGCGGGTGCGGGAACCGAAATCACTCGAGGTGATCAGCTCGTCCAGCGTCTCGTAGAAGAACAGACGGGTGACGTTGGTGTGTGCGCCCTTTTCATACAGGTAATGTACAGCAGAGAAGGTCTGCGCACCCGTCGAGTGGGTGAAGTTCTTAGTGTCCAGCATGATACCGGCCAACAGCAGCGTGGCCTCTTCCTTGCGAAGCTCGTCCGCATAGGGGCTCTGCTCGATCATCTCGGCGATCAGCTCGCTGGCCGACGATGCGGTCGGGTGGATGTAGCTGAGCACGGGAGCGAAATCGAATACCTCGAATTGACGGTGGTGGTCGATGATGGCGATGTTGGCAACGTTCTTGACGACGTCGGGCGCCTCAACGATGTTGACGTTGTTGACGTCGACCATGATCAAAAGCGAGTCGGAACGTACCAGGTCAAGGGCATTTTGCGCATCGACGAACAATTCGTCGTAAATCGCGTTCTTTCCCAAATGATCGGCGCAGATGCGGAAATCGTCGCTGCCCCGGTTCATGACGATGCGGACCTCGGTTTTGCTCTTGCCGACGGCACACAACGCCAGGCGCGCCGCACCAATGCAGGCACCGATGGCATCGAAGTCGGGATTGCGGTGGCCCATAATGATGACGTTACCGGCCTGCGCGATCAGCGAGCAAAGCTGATTGGAATTGACGCGAGAAATGATGGAGGTGTTGCTCTGAATGGTCTTGACACGGCCGCCGAAGAAGGAAATACCGTCGGCACGCTTGATGGCGACCTGGTCGCCGCCGCGCTGCAGGGCAATGTCCAGCGCTGCGCTGGCGGTCGATTCACGCGCCTTGAAGGAGCCGCCCACGGCGGCAATACCCATGGAAATGGTCACGGGGAAGCTGTTGTCGCCCAATTTAACGGCGCGGACACGGTTGAGAATACTGAAGTTGTCCTCGATGCATCGCTGCAAGGATTCGGCCGAGAAGACCATGATGAACTTATCGCGGTCGTACTCGCGGATAAAGCCGCCCATTTCCTCCGCCCAAGCCTTGAGAATGTTTTCGATCTCGTTGGCGGCCGAGCGGTGGCTGACGCGAACGTACTGAGCCAGCTCCTGAAGGTTGTCCAGCACGATGTAGGCGACGATGGGGTTTTCACGCTCCATCTTTTCGCGCAGCTCCAAATAGTCGGATATGTCGTGGAAGGTGATCATATAGTAGTCCTGACCGCGCAGGCGCATGCCGTAAGAGATCAGCTCATAGCGGCGACCTTCCCCGCCCAGACGGACGTGGAAGCCGTGCGCACCGGGGATAACCTCCCCTGCGGCGTCCAAAGCACGTGCAAAGCGCACCTCGCGGGGTTCCCCTGTGCTGCGGATAACATCCTGGATGGAAATGGAGCAGAAAGAGGACAACGGGACGTTGCAAATGGGAGATTTGAAGCCCAGCACGTCCTGCAGGGCGCGGTTGATGACCTTGACGTTTCCCTTGCTGTCCGAGATGGCAAAGGGCAGATCGATGACGTATTTGAATACGTCTCCGATCTCGGTTGTCATATCCTCGGCCGCCGCCAACACCTCATGCAAGCGGTAGACGCGGACCAGATAGACGAGCAGCATGATGCCGCCGATGACGGCATAAAAGGCGAACAGAGCAAGTCCGTACAAGACCAACGGGCTCTTGGGATCGATCAGATAACACAGGACTTCCAGTGCGGCCAAAAGGATCACCCCGATCGCATACGTCAGGGTATAGGGCAATCGAGCGTCAAATTGGGGTGCTCGCGGAGAATGAGGCTTGTTTTGCATAAGAAATTCCTCCTTACAGTACGTCGTTGCCGCGCAGAGCGGCGAAAGGGCGGGCGAGTATCAATGATCCGAGTTGGAGTTTCCGTCGTTGTTATCGTTATCGGGCGGGAATTTGCCACCCTGCTTTGCGATCATGCGGAGCATCAAAGGACGTGTCAGAGTAGCCAACGCTCCCGAGAAGGAGAGGCAGTAGAGCAGCATATACGGCATGAACAGCGCGCACGCGATGAGGATGAACAGCCACAGACGGGAACCGCCTTGGCGAAGATCCCCGATCAGCTTGTACACACCGATGATCAGCATACCCGGCATGAGAATAAACAGCAGATTGTAGCAAAGCGCACCGAACGATGTCATTTCGCCCGGCCAAATGGATACCACACCGCAGATCAAAAATACCAGTCCGGAGAAGGCGGACAGGATGAACAGGCGAGCGGTGTGTGTTTCCAGCTCCTTCATGCCAACGTTGCGGTAGGAACGAACACACATGAGCTGGGCCGCGTAGCCGATCAGATTGAAGGTGCAGACGATCAGGGCGGGCAGTACGTTGAAGATCAGCTCGACGTAGGTGCGAATGATGACGTCAGCAGAGACGCCGGCATCCGCAAAAGTCATTTGCATGGCGGTCATAAACGTCTCGTCAGCCAAAAGAAAGGCGATGGATTGCTCTCTTGCGGTGCTCATGGTGTCCACCAGGAAATCCCAGGACAGGACGACACCGGCACGGTACAACAGCAGCGCTCCGCCTGCCAGGACAAACAATCCGTACATGAAGGAGGTCAGGCAGATGGAGGAAACGCGGGAGCGGTTGCCCATGGTGTTGTGGGCAAGGATGCCCATGGCCGGGAAGGGGATGAGCGCCAAAAGCGAAAGAAGGGCATCACGGCTCATGGCAAAGGCGGCGGCATATGCAAGCACCGGAACGATCAAAAGCCACTTGGAGCGGCAGACCGTGATCAAAAATGCGCCGATGCCGATGGAGACGATGGAAGACAATACGAAGGTGCCGAGCGGCATGCCGTCACCGAGGGTAAGCGTGCCGATGCTGTGAGCGCTAAGGAATAAGATGGCCGCAACGATACCGGCAGGGATGGAGCGCACCAGGGCGAACAGCACCAAAAGACAAACGACAAACAGGGGCAGGGTGTAGAACGCGGGCGGCGTAAACAGCGGGTTGTACGCGCCTGCAGCAATGATAAACAGAGAGAGAAGAATACAACCGATCGGATGCAGCTTGGGAGCGGCCTTCTCTCCCTCCCAAGGGTTGGGATCGGAGAATATTTTGAATTGGATGGGGGGATTTTCCCGTGGGGTAGCGTTCATATAAAGGCTCCTTGTTGAAAGAGGAAAAGTGTTGTTTTCATATGGGTATAATACCCTATCATAGGGATTATATCAGTATACCATATTATAGGGGATTTGTAAACAGTAAATATGATTTTTTTAATAAAGATGAAGAAAAAATGGGGGCGTCAAATTTTTAGCTAAACCAAAAAAAGCGGAAGAAAAGACGGTTTGCCTTTTCTTCCGCGTATTTCTTTATTCTCAGAATGCCCAATCGCCGTTTTCAAACAGCGCAACACTCTTTCCGTCGCGCGTGTGAGCCACAACCGACAGATCTTCCGTGCCGATCATGAAATCGACGTGGATCATCGACTCGTTGACACCCATCTCGTGCAGCTGATCCAACGTGTACTTGTCATAATCCTTGACCGTGTTGGAGTATCCGGCACCCATGGCCAAATGGCAGGATGCGTTTTCGTCAAACAGCGTCTCGTAGAAGGTCAGCCCACTCTGGCTGATGGGGGAATGGAAGGGAACCAGCGCACACTCGCCCAAATAGGCTGCGCCCTCGTCCATGGTGATCATCTGCTGAAGCAGCTCGTTGTTCTGCTCCGCGTGTGCCTCGACGGCCTTGCCCTCGTGGAAACGGATCCAGAAGTTGTCGATCACCTGTCCGCGATAGGACAGAGGCTTGGAGGAATAGACGATGCCCTCGGCCACACCGCGCTTGGGCGTGATGAACAGCTCCTCGGTGGGCATATTGGGATTGAATTCCTCACCGCCCAGCGTCTTCTCGGAGCCGCCGCAGAACTGACCGTTCTCCATCATGCCAACCGTCAGACTGGTGCCGTTGGAGGCGTGATATTCCAGCGACTCGATGCCCAGCGAGTTGAGATAATCGCAACGCTTGTGGAACTGCGCGTTGTGCTCCGCCCAAGCGGCCAGACCGTCCTGAGGCTCACCGCCCAGCGTCTTGGTCATACGGACGGTGTAAAGAATGGCCTCCCACAGCTTTTCCACAGCGACGCTTGCACGCACGCCGGGGAACATCTTTTTGGCCCATGCCTTGCCGGGAACGGCAGCGATGCACCACTTGTACTTGTTTTCCATGGCGTCGCGGAAGGGCTTGATAACGCCGTAACGCGCCTGAATCGCCTTGGAGTTTTTGGCCTGATTCATGCCGGCCAGACCGTCAGGGTCTTCCGAGAGCAGATACAGCATGGCGGGCAGCTTGTCCACGCGGTGCTGCAGCTTGGCCTTTTCCCACTCTTCGACCTGCGAGAGGACCTTGAGAGAGCGGTTGTTGACGTGAACCTTTTGCAGGGGCTGATACGACCACTCAACGGTGACCTTGGCCGCGCCTGCGCGATAGCACTCGCGCACGACCAGCTCGACAAATTCGGGCTGATCCAGCTCGGCGTTGATGATAACTTCATCGCCGCGGCGGACGTTCAAGCCGGAGCGAGCGATCAGCTTAGCATAATTTTTGAGTACGGTTTTATTCATGATCATATTCCTTCACTTTTATTCAGGATAAGAGATTGAGCTTTTTAAGAGCGGCATGAAGCACTTTTTTGTCGTTTTCGTGCGTCAGGTAGCGCACGGCACCCTCCAAGGGGAGCCATTCGACCTGAGCAATCTCGCCGCGACGGGGGCGGACGTCGGTCTGCTCCGAGCGAGCCAGAAAATAGACGACCTCTTTTTCCACACCGGGGGCGGGAGCGTAGCAGACAACGTGACGGAAATCGGGAATGATCGAGATGCGAACCGAGGTTTCCTCCAGCACTTCGCGCACGGCGGTCTCGCGTTCGGTCTCTCCCGGCTCGACGTGTCCCTTGGGGAAGGAGCGGTAGCCGCCCGGGCGATGACGGATCATCAAAATATAATCCATGCCTGTCTGTGCATCGTGTCGAATGACCAGCGCACCGCAGGATTTCTCAAATTTTTCAATGGGACCATTGGCCATGGCTTGCTACCTCCTTTCCGTCAGGATCAGTTTTTAACTTCTTCCATGATGTAGGCTTCGAGTACGTCGCCTACCTTGATATCGTTGAACTTCTCAAGACCGATACCGCACTCGTAGCCCTGGGCTACCTCGCGGGCGTCGTCCTTGAATCTCTTGAGCGAAGCTACCTCGTCCTCGAAAATAACTACGCTGTCGCGCAGAACGCGGATCTTGCAGGCACGGGTGATCTTACCGTCGGTGACGTAAGAGCCGGCGATGGTGCCGACACCGGGCACGTGAATGGTCTGGCGAACCTCGGCGTGGCCCTGCAGAGCCTCGACGTACTTGGGTGCCAGCATACCCTTCATGGCAGCGGTGATCTCCTCGATGCAGTCGTAAATAACGCGATAGGTGCGGATGTCAACGCCCTGACGCTCGGCACTGTCGAGCGCCGTCTTGTCGGGACGGACGTTAAATCCGACCACGATGGCGTTGGATGCGGCGGCGAGCATGACGTCGCCTTCGTTGACACCGCCGGCGGCGGCGTGAATGACGCTGACCTTGACCTCTTCGTTGGAGATCTTGAGCAGCGATGCCTTGACGGCCTCGGCCGAGCCGACCACGTCGGCCTTGACGATGACGTTGAGCGTCTTGATGCCGTCCGAGATCTGAGCGAACAGATCGTTCAGATTTGCACGGGCGTTGGCGCGGAAGCCCTCTTCCTTGGCCTTGTTCTTACGGTCATCGGCCAGGGTACGAGCCATACGCTCGTCCTCGACCGCCTGGAATTCGTCACCCGCGGTGGGAACCTCGGCAAGACCGATGATCTCGACGGGAACGGAAGGACCGGCCGCCTTGACGGCCTTACCGCGATGGTCGGTCATAGCGCGGACACGGCCGACGGCAGTGCCTGCGATGACGATGTCGCCGTCGTGCAGAGTACCGTTCTGTACCAGCACGGTGGCTACGGGGCCGCGGCCCTTATCCAGCTTTGCCTCGATCACCAGACCCTTGGCGCGGCGGTTGGGATTGGCCTTGAGCTCCTTGACCTCGGCAACCAGCAGAACGTTTTCCAGCAGATCGTCGATGCCCATGCCGGTCAAAGCAGAGACGGGAACGCAAATGACGTCGCCGCCCCATTCTTCGGGAACCAGCTCGTACTGGGTCAGCTCCTGCTTGACCTGATCGGGGTTGGCGGTGGGTTTATCCATTTTGTTGATAGCAACGATAATGTCAATGCCGGCGGCCTTGGCGTGGTTGATCGCCTCAATGGTCTGAGGCATGATACCGTCGTCGGCAGCAACGACCAGAATGGCAATGTCGGTCGACTGTGCGCCGCGGGCACGCATGGCGGTAAACGCTTCGTGGCCGGGGGTATCCAGGAAGGTGATGTCCTGACCCTTGACCTTGACGCGGTAAGCACCGATGTGCTGGGTGATACCGCCGGCCTCGCCTGCGGTAACGTGGGTGTGGCGGATGGCGTCAAGCAAAGAGGTCTTACCGTGGTCAACGTGACCCATGACGCAAACGACGGGCGCGCGGGTCTGGAGCATATCCTCGGTGTCCTCTGCCTCGTCGAACAGCTTTTCCTCAATGGAAACGACGACCTGCTTGGTCGCTTCGATGCCCAGCGAGTCGGCAACCAGATAAGCGGTGTCGAAATCGACGATCTGGTTGACGGTGGCCATGATGCCCATCATCATCAGGGACTTGACGACCTCACCCGTCTTGACCTTCAGAGCAGATGCCAGATCGCTGACAATGATCTCCTCGGGCAAGGTGACGCTGGTGGGGAGAATGTGGGCAGGCTCGTTCATTTTCTTGTTCTTGCCGCCCTTGAAATTGTTTTTGTTGGTGGTACCGCGGGCAGCACCGGGCTGCTGACGCTTCATCTTACCGCCGTTTCCGCCGTGCAGAGCCTCGTCACGCTCGGAAACGAAGGTCTCCAGCTTTTCGTCGTACTTGGAGGGATCGTACGCCGCGCTGCCGCGGGTGTCAACGACTCTCGTCGCGCCGCGCTGTGCGGGGGTATTATTGGTTACGCGGATGGTGGCCTGGGGACGGAAGGTCTCCTTCAGACCGCCCACCTGGTTGTGTTCTCTGTCTTTGTCAAAACCGCCGCCAAAGCTGTTGCCGCCTTTGCCGCCCTGCTGAGGACGGTTGCCCTGCTGGGGACGACCGGCGCCGCGATCGTTGCCGAAGCCACGATCATTGCCGAAGCCGCGATCGTTGCCGAAGCCGCGATCGTTGCCAAAGCCACCCTGTGCGGGACGGCTCTGCGCGCCGAAAGAACCCTGGGCCGGGCGGTTTTGTGCGCCAAAACCACCTTGTGCGGGTCGATTGTTATTGAAAGCACCCGGCTGGCGTGCCTGGTTTGCGCCTCCCTGACCGGAAGCGGTATTCTGTGCCGGACGAGCGGCGTTATTGTAAGGCTGGTTTGCGCGGGGAGCGGGAGATGCCGGACGGTTCTGCTGTCCTGCAGGCTGCTGCACGCCGCGGTTGGCACCGCCTTGCATGGGTGCGCCCTGCTTGGGAGCGGGAGCGGACTTCTGCTCGGGCTTAACTTCTGCCTTAGGAGCGGGAGCGGGCTTCTGCTCGGGCTTAACTTCCGCCTTGGGAGCGGGAGCAGGGTTTTGCTCGGGCTTGACTTCTGCCTTGGGAGCGGGAGCGGGCTTCTGCTCAGGCTTGACTTCTGCCTTGGGAGCGGGAGCGGGCTTCTGCTCGGGCTTGACTTCCGCCTTGGGAGCGGGAGCGGGCTTCTGCTCGGGCTTGACTTCTGCCTTGGGAGCGGGAGCGGGCTTCTGCTCGGGCTTGACTTCTGCCTTGGGAGCGGGAGCGGGCTTTTGCTCGGGCTTGACTTCTGCTTTGGGGGCAGTCTCCTTTGCCGGCTCTGCCTTGTGTGCCGCCTTGGAGGGGATCTTGGTCACGCCGTCCAGATAGTCCTCAATATTTGAGATTTGATGGTCTCTGGTCAACGTTTCAAAGAGAATATCGAATTCGACGGGCTCCAGCGAGCGTTGCGTCTTGACTTCTTTGCCGTACGCCGCCAGAATATCTGAGAGGTCCTTGCTTTTGAGTCCCAGATCCTTTGCCATCTTATTCACTTTATATTGCGAGTTGATTGCCATGTTTCCTCCTAAATTATCCCGGCACAAAGGCGATGTATCCGACCGGTCAGTGTCGGCGATCCTGTGTGTCGTCAATATCGGTGTTGGTTGTTCATTGAGGTTGTGATTATTGTTCGCTGTCGCCGTGCAGGGGCGCATCGGCACAGGCCGGATCGGTTGCTTGCAGTGCGTTCAGTGCCTTTTGCACCGCGCAGACAAGATTTTGATCCGTGACAGCCACGGCTGCAAGCGTTGACGATTTGCCCAACGCCGCCGCCAAGCGTCCGCCCTCGACGGGCAAACGAAGGTGACTGACTTGATAGAAGCTGCATTTGTCGCAGATCTTTTTATGTGTTGCGGCCGAAGTATCTGCCGCTTCCAGTACCAAATAGGGTTTGATTTTCTTTTGCAGTGCTTCGCACACCATGGGGGTTCCCATGACGAGAGCGCGCGCTTTCACGCACAGCCCGAGCGCATTCAAAAGCTTTTGCACCGCCGCGTCACGATTGTTCATCGGCATAGCTTTCCAGCTCCTGTTCCATGCGGTCATAGACCTCTTCGGGAATGGCACATTCGAGATTGCTCTCGATGCGGCGGCTCTTGCGAGCCTTGCGCAGGCACTTGACGTCGCGGCAGATGTAGGCGCCGCGGCCGTTTTTGCGGCCGGTCATATCCAGCGAGATGTCGCCCTCGGGGGAGCGGACTACCCGCAAAAGCTCGGTTTTGGGCTTGTGCTCGTTGCATCCCATGCACTGACGCACGGGAATTTTACGTACCTTGGGTGGCATGGTTGCCTCCTTGAGTAGAATTATTCGGACTTGATGTCGACCTTGTGGCCGGTCAGACGGGCAGCCAAGCGAGCGTTCTGACCTTCCTTACCGATGGCAAGCGAGAGCTGATCGGCATCGACGAGAACGCGGCAAGCGCGCTCACCCGTCATTTCGACGTTCAGAATGGTGGCGGGAGCCAGAGCGGACGCGACGTACTCGACGGGATCCTCGCTGTACTTGACGATATCGATCTTTTCGCCCTTGAGCTCATCCAGGATAGCCGAGATACGCATACCGTGGTTACCGATGCAAGCGCCGACGGGATCTACGTCCGCATCGCGCGACATAACGGCGATCTTGGTACGGGAGCCGGCCTCGCGGGCAACACCCTTGACCATAACGACGCCGTCAGCGATCTCGGGGATCTCAAGCTCAAACATACGGCGAACCAGACCCGGATGGATGCGGGACAGGGTGACCAGGGGACCGCGGGACTCGCGGTTGACTTCCATAACGAACACCTTGATGCGGTCGCCTACGCGCAAAATCTCGCCGGGGATCTGCTCGTTCTTGAGCAGCGTTGCAAAGCTCGTGCCCGTTTCCAGTACGACGTTGCCCGACTCGGGATCGACCTTGGAGACGGTCGCGGTGATGATCTCCTCGCGCTTGTTCTCGTACGCCTCCTGCATGACGCGGCGCTCACCCTCACGGATGCCCTGTACGATAACGCTTCTTGCGGCACCGGCCGAAAGACGGCGGAAGTTTTTGGTCTTGATCTCCGTCTCGACGATCTTGCCGACGGTGTATCTCTTGCTGATGGCCTTGGCGTCAGCCAAAGAGATCTGGGTTTCAGGATCGGTCACCTCTTCGACGACCTCCTTCTGCTGATACAGACGGACGTCCTTCTTGGCGGGATCAATGACAACGCGCACGTTGGTGTTGGTGCCGAATTCCTTCTTGTAGGCGGCGGTCAGCGCAGCCTCGATCTTTTCGTACATATATTCGGGGGGAATGCCTTTTTCTTTCTGGAGCATATCCAGCGCGGTGAAAAACTCGGTGTTCATGGTTGAATATCCTTTCCTTAAATTTATGCTCAAAATTCAAATACGGTAGTCATGCGGCTGATGGAGGAGTGGGGAATGGACAGCGTTTCCTCGCCCACGCCCAGAAGCACGTTATTGTTTTCGTCAAGGCCAAGCAGCGTTCCGCGATGGACGCGGCTGCCGTTCAGGGGAGCGAACAGTCTTGCCTCGACCGTCTCGCCCTGGCAATAAGCAATATGGGCGGCCGTTTTGACGTCGCGCTCGACGCCGGGGGAGGAGATCTCCAGGTGATAGGAATCGGTGATGGGATCCGCCTCGTCCAAAATGGGATCGATGGCGCGGCTGAAGGTCTCGCAATCGTCGATGGTAATGCCGTTTTCGCTGTCGATGGTGATGCGCAGGTAATAATCTGCACCTTCACGGACGTACTCTACGTCCCACAGGGAATAGCCGAGCTGTTCGGCTAACGGTGCGGCGAGGGCGGTTACAACGTCGGCGACAGAGCCGTTTTTCTTGTTTGCCATGGCTGCAAACTCCTTTGGTAATTTTTATATTTGGTCTCATGCAATGGAGAGTGGATTCTTTCGAACCCACTCTCCAGCGCACGTTTACTATCCTACGGTAGGTAGTATACCACACTTTTTCCTGTATTGCAAGGGTTTTTTGCGATTTTTTCACATCTTTTTAATGTTTTTTTGCAGGAACAAAAAGAAGGAGAGCGGCATAGCATGGGAATGATAAGATTTTTATGGAAAGGCGGAGTTTTTATGAAGATCGTCGTCGTTCGTTCACCGGCGTTTTTGAGACCGTTGCTCAGGTGGTTTTTGAGGAAAAGGAAGGATTAAGATTTTTACAATTTCTCCTACCGCTCGCACAGCCCACCTCGACCTCATCAAATTGAAGTGTCCATTTGATGAGGTCGAGCGGATGCGCGCTTGCTAAATTTTTCGCTAAAGCGATGAAGCAGGCGCGCATATATTTTCTGTTTTTTCTCCTTGCAGAGCGTCCAAAGAAAAAGTTGCATAAGATTTAGCGAATCTTCCTCCGTTTTCCACCGCGTATGCAAAATATTTACAATCATACCTGTACAAAACTCTTGACTTTTCCATAATATTGCTGTATAATGAACTGTCGAAAGAATAAAACGGAGGATT
Organism: Eubacteriales bacterium; assembly: GCA_045613985.1. GTDB lineage: Bacteria > Bacillota > Clostridia > Oscillospirales > CAG-272 > SIG644. The sequence goes on from JAZLCA010000001.1 coordinate 51,423, forward strand.
CTACCCATGATGAAACGAGTATTTGCCCTGATGCTGGCAGTTTTGATGCTGTGCGCACTGGTGGCGTGTTCCAACAAGGACGACGGAGTGACGGATGACCCTGTCATCGACGTCGAAATCAAGCTGTCCACCTACACCGACAGCAACGGAGATACTTTTACATACGAATACCTGAACAGTACGTCGGTTACCATTACCGGCTTTTCCGGCAGTGATGAGCCTCACCTTGTAACCATCCCCGCCGTTATCGTGGAAGAAGTGAAGGGCGAGGGCAATACGACCGAGAAGGTAGAGAAGCAGGTTATTGCCATTGCCGACAGCGCTTTCTTCGCCAATTCCAACATTTCCGCAATCAAGTGTGACGCTCAGCTGCAAAGCATCGGCCGTTATGCCTTTGCTTACTGTGAGGCTCTCGTGACGGTTGAATTGCCCGACACGCTGGATACCATTGGAGACGGTGCGTTCTATAACTGCTCCGCTCTGACTACCGTCGATTTGGGTGACGGCCTTGCCGGTATTGGCGAGCACGTCTTTTACAACTGCCCTCTTTTGACCGGCGTTGTTTTCCCTGCAAGCCTTCAGTCCATCGGTGCTGCTGCATTCCATGGATGCGTGGCTCTGACTGCTGTTGAGCTTCCCGAGGGCGTCGTTTCCGTTGGCGCACAGGCTTTCTATAACTGCACCGCGGTTGAGAAGCTGACTCTGCCCGCATCCCTGACCGAGATCGGCAAATGGGCGTTCAATCCCTTCGTTCGCACCCTGCCCGATGAGGCGGTCACCGTTCCCGAGGGCTCCAAGGCGGCCGAGCACATCGCGCAGTTCCGTCCTTAATTTATTGAATGTAATCAAACACAGAAAACCGTGGGATCCTGAGGCAAGGATCCCACGGTTTTTTTGGTGCGGTTCGCTTGGACCGCTTGTACTTTGAAGGGAAACAGGGGAACTTTTTTCAAAAAAGTTCCCCTATTCGTTCTTTACATCTTATCGCCCTCAAATACCGGCGTGTAATCCGCCGTGGCAGAGGTTCGCTTTTGAATGAAGCCCTCAAATTTCAGCTTTTGCATCTCGTAAGCGACGCTTTCGTACTCCAGCGTCGTGATGCGGCGGCGGAGATTGTCGTGCGGGCAATCCTCGGGCACGAAATCGGGCGTGTACTGGCTCATCAAGCTGAAAATAAACTCGTCGGGCGAGAACATTTTAGCGAGCTGTCCCATGACCGCGATGGAGTCCTTACGACAGCCGGGCAGTACCAGATGGCGCACCAGAAGTCCCTTGGCGAGCATACCGTTTTCGTCATACTGCGGCTTTCCTACCTGCTTTTGCATACGCAACAGCGCCGCCTTGGCCACCTTGAAATAGTCGGCCGCTCCCGAATAGTCCTTGGAAATGTCGGAGGAGTAGTATTTCAGATCGGGCATGTAAATATCGATCAAGCCCTCCAACGCATCGATGGTCTCGACCGATTCGTAGCCGCCGCAGTTGTAAATCACGGGGACGTACAGTTGCTTGCGGACGCGGCGCAAGGCTTCGATCACCTGCGCGGCGTAGTGGGAGGGGGTGACCAGATTGATGTTATGCGCGCCCTGTCGCTGCAATTCCAGCATACGGTCGGCAAGCTCGCGCACCGTCAAATCCCGCCCTTTAGCGTTGTGGCTGACCTCGTAATTCTGACAAAAGACACAGCGTAAATTGCAACCCGAGAAAAAGATGGTTCCCGAGCCGCGCTTGCCGCTGATGATGGGCTCTTCCCAAAGGTGCAGGGCACTGCGGGCAATGCGAACCGTATTGGTGACTCCGCAATATCCCTTCTCGCCTGCCTCTCGATCGACGGTGCATCCGCGCGGGCAGTTGTGACAAACGCTCATATCAATCCTCCTTGTCCAGCGGCCGCTTGTGCGGCGGAGCGGACTCTGGACTAATTATATCATATTTTTAGCGCAAAATCAACTCTCCCTTTACTTTTTTATCCGTATGTGCTATACTAAATAAGGAGATTTTGAATCAACGGAGGCAACAAATGTATGAAACTCATCCAAACGGCAGAAATTTTGTGTGTCGGCACCGAACTTCTTTTGGGCGACATTCTCAACACCAACGCGGCTTTTATCGCACGGGGGCTGTCTGAACTGGGAATTCACGTCTATCACCAAAGCGTTGTGGGAGACCATGCAGAGCGAATGCAAGAGGCATTTCAACTGGCCTTGTCCCGCGCTGACGTGGTGATTGCCTCGGGCGGACTCGGTCCGACTTACGATGATATCACTCGCGAGGTCGCGGCGGCTGTGCTGGGCCTTGCATTGCACAAGGACGAAGGCGTGCTTGACGGTATTCGTCAATATTTTGCTCGCTCGGGACGAACGATGACGCCCAACAACGAGCGGCAGGCTATGGTTCCCGAGGGCGCACACGTCCTGGAGAACCGCCAAGGAACGGCTCCCGGGCTCATCCTGTCCGACTGTGCGCACAACAAAACCATTATTCTTTTGCCGGGACCTCCCCGCGAGCTGATGCCCATGTGGCGGGATAGCGTTTTGCCTTATCTGAAGTCGCGCACCGACCGCGTGCTGTTCAGTCTGAACGTCCACATCTTCGGCATGGGGGAAAGCGCGGTGGAAACTCATCTGCGCGGCATGATGACCGAGGGCAAAAATCCTACGATTGCTCCCTATTGCAGTGCGGGCGAGGTCAGATTGCGCATCACGGCGCAAGCAGAGAGCGAACAGACCGCGAGGGATATGTGCAGACGGACGCTCGGGAGCATCATGGAAAGCGAGGTCGGGGCTTACGTCTATGCGGTCGCTCCCTCCACCGAAGGCGAAGCAACACTTGAGGGTGTCGCTATCTGGGAGCTGCTTCGCCAAAACAAAACGGTCGCCACCGCCGAATCCTGCACGGGCGGTTTGATTGCCAAACGCTTGACCGATATTCCCGGCTCGTCTGCGGCGGTGCTGGGCGGATTCGTCACCTATACGAATGAAATGAAAATGGCTATGCTGGGCGTCGCGTCCGATACGCTCGAGCGATACACCGCCGTGAGCGAGCAGACCGCCGCTGAAATGGCGCGGGGCGCCCGCCTTCGCACCGGGGCAGATATCGGCATTTCCACCACGGGCTATGCAGGCCCGGGCGGCGGAACGGAGGATTGCCCCGTCGGAACCGTCTTCGTCGGCATCAGCACCGAGGAGGACACGCGCGTTGTTCGCCTGAAGCTGTCGCCCGATCGCTCTCGCGATTATATTCGCACGCTGGCGGCCTCGCACGCGCTGAATTTGATTCGCTGTGCCGCCTCAAACGCCGGAAAATGACAAAAATTAAACAATTTTCTGCGAAAAGAGTGAGAAAGCTCTTGATTTTCAGCGAAAAATGGGGTAAAATAGTACGGTATATTTCGGCCGCCAATGGCGCCGACCAAGTTTTCCACCAAGAAAGGTTACACAAAATATGGCAAAATTCAGAAAAATTGGTATATTAACCTCGGGCGGTGACGCTCCCGGTATGAATGCGGCTGTCCGCGCGGTTGCGCGCGAGGCTATGCACGAGGGCGTGCAGGTCGTGGGTATCCGCGAGGGCTATCAGGGCTTGATCGAGGGTAACGTTTTTGATATGACAACGCACGACGTGTCGGGCATCATCACCCACGGCGGTACGGCACTTTATTCCAGCCGTAGCCCCATGTTTGCTACGGACGAGGGCATGAAAATGGCTCTGGAGACCTGCGAGAAGAACAGCATCGACGCGATCGTTGCCCTGGGCGGTGACGGTACCTTCCGCGGTGCGACCAAGCTGACGCACAACGGTATTCCTTCCATCGGCATTCCCTGTACCATCGACAACGACATTACCGCTACCGAGCACACCATCGGCTTTGATACGGCGATGAACACGGTGCTGGGCATGGTAGACGCTCTGCGCGAAACCTGCGAATCTCACAAGCGTTGCAACGTTATTGAGGTTATGGGCCGCGACTGCGGTCTGATCGCTTTGCACACGGGTATTACGACGGGTGCTTTGGCGATCGCCATTCCCGAGATGCCCTTCGATGAGGATTTTGCCATCGGCAAGCTGGCTTCCGCACGCGCACAGGGCAAGAGAGGTCTGATCGCGCTGGCAAGCGAAGGCATGAAGCCGATCGGTGACCAAAAGTACAGCGAGTATTTCGCCGAGCAGATCGAAAAGAGAACGGGCATTGAGACCAAGTTTGCTCGTTGCGGACACATCATTCGCGGCGGTGCGCCTACTCTGCGCGACCGCTTGATCGCGACTGCCATGGGTTATGCGGCCGTTCAGGAGCTGCTGGCGGGCAAGAGCAACGAGGTCATGTGCATCGTGGACGGTAAGATCGAGGCTGTAGAGATCAACTACGCGCTGATTCTGGACCGTATGTACAAGGGCAAACTGGAGGACGGCGATCTGGATCAGTTTACCCAGGAGCAGCTGGCGTCCATGAAGGAGACCTGCCGCCTGCGCCGACGCGAGATCGAATATCTGTATCAGATGGCCAACAGCATCAGCTTCTGATGGAGCAGAAAACAAAAGGAGAACTTCGGTTTGAAGTTCTCCTTTTTTCTTATCTGTGCCGATCTTTGCGCCCATGCGAGCGGAAATCGTCCTTTTTTTGTTTGTTTGCCTGCGGTTTTGCCGTCGGCTTTTTCTTCATATCGGGCTTCTTGCGTGCATCCTCGCGCTTTGGCGACGCACTCGAACGTCCTCCAAAGGAAGATTTGCTTGCCGCCGGGCGAGATGCACCCTCGGGACGTACCAGACACTCCGGACGGTTGCCGATCAGATCGGTGCGGCCGCACAGCCGCAACGCCTCTCGGACCAACGGCGCGTTGGCCGGTCGGTTGTATTGCAGAAGGGCGCGCTGAAGCTGCTTTTCGTGATAGTCCGTTGCCACGTACACCGATTTGCCCGTCAAGGGGTTGATGCCCGTGTAATACATGACGGTTGAGGCTGTGCCGGGGGTGGGATAGAAATCCTGCACCTGCTCGGGCGCGTAGCCGTCTCTCTTGAGGCAAACGGCCAACTCGATGGCGTCGTTCAAGGTAGAACCGGGATGGCTGGACATTAGGTAAGGCACCAGATATTGCTCCTTACCCATCTGATGCGTCAGATCGAAGAATTTGCCTCGGAATTTTTCGTACACCTCAAAGTGGGGCTTGCCCATGGCGTCCAGCACGCCCGCCGCGCAATGCTCGGGCGCGACCTTGAGCTGGCCGCTGACGTGATCACGGACCAGCTTGCGGAAAAAGGCATCGTTGGGATCCTTGAGCAAATAGTCAAAGCGGATGCCCGAACGAATGAACACCTTTTTGATGCCCTTCACAGCCTCGATATGCTCGAGCAGCTTAACGTATTCCGTATGATCCGCCTTGAGATTTTTGCAGGGCGTGGGGGCAAGACACTTTCGACCCGTGCAAACACCGTTTTTGAGCTGTTGCTCGCAGGCGGGATGGCGGAAATTAGCGGTCGGACCGCCCACGTCGTGAATGTAGCCCTTGAAATTGGGCAGCTTTACGATCTTTTCGGCCTCTGCTACACAGCTTTCAATGCTGCGCGAGCGTACGGTGCGCCCCTGATGGAAGGCCAGGGCGCAGAAGTTGCAGGCACCGAAGCAACCGCGATTGTGGGTGATGGAGAACTGCACCTCCTCGATGCCGGGCACGCCGCCGTCCTTTTGATAGGACGGGTGATAGGTGCGGGCATAGGGCAGGGAATAGACGCGGTCCAATTCTTCTCGCTCCAAGGGCGGCATGGGGGGATTTTGAACCAGAATTTTGGTGTCGTAATGCTCAACGATGGCTTTGCCCGTGATGGCGTCTTGGTTTTTGTACTGTACCCCGAAGGCCTCGGCCAGGCGGCGCTTATCGGTTTTCAGCTCGTTGTAATCAAACTCGGCCGCGACGGGATAGTGGATCTTGTCCTCGGGCTTGCACAGGTAGACCGTGCCTCGCACGTCGCGGATCTTTTTGACGGGCACCCCTCGCGAGAGCAGCTCAGCGATGCGAAGCAGGATGTTCTCACCCATGCCGTAGGTCAGAAGATCGGCGCGGGAATCCACCAGAACCGAACGGCGCACCTTGTCGTCCCAGTAATCGTAATGGGCGAATCGGCGCAGCGAAGCCTCCAGACCGCCCAAAATGATGGGCACGTCACCGTACGCTTCGCGGATGCGGTTGCAATACACGATGGCCGCGCGGTCGGGGCGCTTGCCCATGACGCCGCCCGGGCTGTAATAGTCGTAGGTGCGGCGCTTTTTGGAGACGGTGTAATGGGCGACCATCGAGTCGATATTGCCCGCCGTGACGAGAAAACCCAGCTTGGGACGGCCGAACTCGCGGAAGGCATCACAGCTCTTATAATCGGGCTGGGACAGAATGGCCACGCGGTAACCCGCCGCCTCCAGCACGCGGGAGATGATAGACACGCCAAAGGAGGGGTGATCGACGTAAGCGTCACCCGTGACGTAGACGAAATCGGGAGAATCCCAGCCACGCGCCTGCATATCGGCACGGTCGATGGGCAGAAAGGTAAAATCAGGGTTGTATGACATAACGATTCCTTTCGGAAAAGAATTTTTCAAAATCAGGTCAGATCGCGCGATTCGACGACGAGAAGAGTGCCCTTGCGCACCGAGATGAAGCAGCAGTTGCCCGTGATCTCGTTGGACACGGCGTAGCCGAAGGTGCGGGAAAGCTTTTTGTTTTTGAGGGGATATTTCACGCCCTCGATGTCCACGCCCTTAACGAGCGGGTCAAGAGCAAGCAGTGAGACGTAGGTGTAGGTGCTGCGAGGGAGGATGGTGCTGTCGTTGCGCAAAAGGCGGGCACGGTTGTGACCGTCCTCGATGACGACGCGCACTTTTTTGTTGGCGAGATCTTCCAAAATGGCGAGATTGGACAGCGTGTGATCCAAACGACCGCCAAGACCGCCGACGATGGTAATGTCGGTCGCACCGCGCTGAAGCGCCAGCTCTGTGGCAAGCTGTGTGTCGGTGACGTCCTTTTCGGTGGGGACGGTAATGACTTCGACGCCGGGATCCACCTCGGGCGCGTGGCCCAGCGAGTCGTAGTCGCCCACCACAACGGCGGGAGAAAGCCCCAAAAGACGGGCATTGTCCAGGCCTGAGTCGGCGGCGACGATCAGGTCGCTCTCGGCGGGTTTGATATGAATATTGTCGGGGTGAATGACACCGCCGGTGAGGATGTAGGTTTTCATAGCGTGTTCCTTTCGGGGGGCGTTTTTATTGGGAAAAACTTCTTGAAAGAAGTTTTTTCTCAAACCCTTTTCAAGAACTTTATAAGGGGAAATATTGGGGCAAAGCGGGGGTGCGATTGCCTCTTTTTGCAGAATAGCTGCCGCAAGCTCGTGGGGCCCTCCCCACTCGCTCTGACGAGATGTTAGTCTGATTTATGGAGGAAAGATTTATTGGTCGAGGTAATCGTTTCCGTCGATTTTGATGATATCAAATCTTACGCCGCCAAGCTCGGACACCTCTTTGAGCGACAGGTCGTTGAATACCTTGGCGTTTTCCGCTTGTTCCCAGGTCGCGTAGTCGGTATCGCTATCGAAATCGAACCAATACTCATATCCCGTGTTATCCTCATTCGTCCATTTTGAAACGATAAATTGACGGAAATATTTTGCACACGAATAGGACATCTCGATTTCAAGAGAGGAATCGGGTGCAAGTTCGGGGGTGAGCAGGGCGCGAATCTTGTCGTAGGTAACGGCCTTGGGCAACTCGAATCCGCACATCATACAAAAACGGCTGGCTGCCGCCTTCATCGGTTGATCAATCTCCAATTCCCAATGATCGTTTTCATGGGTAAAAACGAGGAGATGCTCCATAGAGGCATCAAAAACATACAAATCTTCGGGAAGAACGGTATGAGCCAAATACATATCCAGGGCGGAAAGTCGCCATCCCTCGTTCCATTCAAATTCGATGATATCCGCAAGCTCTCTTGCGTTCATTTTTGCAACGCCGCCCTTGCATTCAACACCGTCCACTTCGATTCCATGACAATCCGGCTTGCTCTCGTTTTCCGACATAAAAAACACGTCGCCCGGCAAGGATCTCAAAAAATCAAGAGATTGCGCAAAAGAAATGGCGCGATGGTCCATCAGTTCCCACAGATATCTTTCTTCGCAGGTAACCGTATAATTCTTGGCGGCAAGTGCTTGTATCCACTCTTTATTCTCACTTTGGAAGTCATCCCACGACATCGTGAATGTTTCTATAAATGCTTGGCGAATTTCTTGCGCGTTTTCCATCAGGGTGATATTCATAGTGCATCCCCTTTCTTGTCGTTTTAAGTTGATTCCTTCGAGGTACATTGTGGAGAAGAAGGGGAAGGGGGACGGAGTAAATCTGCAAAGCAGATTTATGCCGAGCGGAGCGAGGAGAGGGCCCCACTTCTTGCGGCAGCTATTGATTGGAACAGCGTACTTTCTTCCCTCCATAGGAGAGAAGAAGTTGTAAGGGCGAGCTTTTCCTTTTCCTTCTATAAAGTTTTTTGAGGGGGACAGGGGAACTTTTTTTCAAAAAAGTTCCCCTCGTACTCTCCGTTCTTTAATGATGCGACGGTGCCTTGGTCCAGGGATGCTTGTCCTTGAGATCGTTGTAAATACTGACAAAGCTTTCGTGGCGGGAGGGGGCGATATCGCCGCGGCGGACGGCGTCGAGGACGGCACATCCCTCTTCCTTGAGGTGGGTGCAGTCGGAGTAGCGGCACTGTCCGAGATAGGGGGCAAAATCCCGCATGGCCGCGGGCAGATCGTCCTTTTCAAAGAAATCAAAGCGGGTGAAATCCAACAGGGAAAAGCCGGGCGTGTCGGCAATGTAGCCGCCGGCACCCTCGCAGTCGGGCCACAAATCCGAAAGAGCGAACAGCGTAACCTCTCGGGTGGTGTGTCGGCCGCGGGCGTTCTTTTGGCTGATCTCGCCTGTCAGGCGGGAAAGAGAGGGGAACAAACGGTTCATCAGGGTGGATTTTCCCACACCCGAGGCTCCTGCGAAAGCGGAAAGCTTGTCGCGGGCGTTCTCCCGAATATAGTTGGCTACCGCTTCGATGCCCTCGCCCTTCTCACAGCTGACCGCGAAGGAGGCAAAGCCCGCCTTGGCGTACAGCGCTTGCAACTCGGCGGCGCGGCCGGGGGCAAGGTCGGATTTTCCTACGATAACCACAGGCTCGATGCGGTTGTGCTCCGCAATGGAAATAAGCTTGTCCACCGTGGGTAAGAGCGGCGCGGGCTTGGCGGCCGCCATGGGAACAAACAGCACCTCCAGATTTGCCATCGGGGGGCGGATAAGGGCATTTTTACGGGGAAGAATATCCTCGATGCGAATGCCGCTGCCGTCGTCCAAAGGGGCATAGGAGCCGTCCTCGTTTGTCTTCAGCGCGGTATCATCGTAGCCGATCAACACTTGGTCGCCGGGCAGGGGCGTGGTACCCTCATGGCGAAAAACACCGCGGGCGCGGCAGGAAATGGTCATGCCGTCGAGCGGTGTGGGGGTGGAGGAGGCTTGGGCGGAGTCGGTTCGGATGGTGTACAGGCCGCCGACGCCTTGAATGATTTTTCCGCGGGTTTGGTAGGTCATTATGTATCCTTTCGGGGGAGGTTATTTTTGTTTAGCTAAGGTTTTTGCAACTTCTTCTACGGGAAGGGCGCGCCACAACGCGGCGCGCTTGGCGAGATGTTACTTCTTTGACACACGTCAAAGAAGTAACCAAGAAAACGTGCCAAGACGTTCCCCCTTGGATCTCCCTTCCCGTGCCGCTCTACAAAGTGGAATCGGAGAAAGACATAAGATTTTTTGGTGCAAGGCTCGCCATTTTGCCACCACGAGCGGCAGATATGGAAAGCAAAAATTGTTATAGCAGTTCTAATATTGTGGAGCGGAGTGGGTGGGGACCCACGCAGCTTGCGGAAGTATCTTTGGAGCAACGTGCGTTCTTTCCCACACAGAGATAGAAGTAGTTGTCCCGGCTACGCTCCTATTGCTTTTTGTAAAGTTTTTGGGGGTGTGGGGACTTTTTTTAAAAAGTCCCCGCGTCGTCATACTCTACTCCTCAAACTCACACCCCTTACTAACCACAAGATGCGCCGAGGATCCCGTGACGACCGTCGTACCGGCCAGCGGGCGTTGGGAAACGACACACCCCGGGGGGACTTCGTCGGAATAGGCGTATTCGGGGGGATCGGGGCGCAAGCCACGCAGGACCAGCGCGTTGTTGGCAAGCGATTGTTCTGTCCCAACAACGTCGGGGACGCGGACCGTTTTGGCGGTGAGAACGTGGCTTTCGGTCAGCGTGACGATCTCTCCCTCCCGCAAGGTCGTTCCCTCGGGGGGATCGACGGCCACGACCTGTCCGGGCGACAGATCGCTTCGCAGTACGCTCTTTTTCCGAACGATCAGCCCGTGCGACTGCAACAGAAGCGCCGTCTCTTTGGCGTTGGTTCCGATCAGGGGCGGAAGGGTATATTGGGCAGGACCCGTGCTGATCGTCAATTTTAACGTGCAGGGGGCGCGCCCGGGAAGGATGCGGCGGCGCGAACCGCCGGCGGGGGATTGGCCCAGTACGGTGCCGGGGGCCGTGGCGGCATCGGCGCGGTAATCGCAAATAATTTCGTAATTGCTGTCCGAGAACAGATCATCGCCGTCGGTCAGCGTTTGCCCGATCAGCGACGGGACGGTGATCTCCCGGCTGTCTGCCTGGCGTGTCGGCAGATAGGTGGAAAACAGATAAGTGGCCGTCAGCGCTCCAACCGACAAAAGAAAAAACAGAAATCGGAGCAGCGCGCGGCGCAGGGCGTGGCCGTAAGGCCGTTGAGTCGTCATAAAAACCTCCGTACATTATTTAAATATGTACGGAAACGCATCAGTTTTGCTCTGCCTCCGAAGCGGCGGTACGGCGAAGCTGGCCGCAGGCGGCGTTGATGTCGGGACCGAGCTTGCGGCGGACGGTGGCACGAATGCCCCGCTTTTCCAGCGCTTGGGCAAAGGCGCGAACGGCTTTCTCGCCCGATCGGACAAATCCCGTCTCGCTGACCTCGTTGACGGGAATCAAATTGACGTGGATGGGCATGGTGTCGTCCTTCGAGCGCAGGCGGCTGTTGAGCAGCTTGGCCAGCTTTTCTGCCTGCTCGACGGAATCGTTCTTGCCCGAAATGAGAGTGTACTCAAAGGAAATGCGGCGACCTGTTGTCGCATAATAACGGCGGCAGGCGGCCAGCAGCTCGTCTACGCCCCAACGCTTGTTGATGGGCATAATGGCACTTCGCGTCTCGTCGTCGGGGGCGTGAAGCGAAATGGACAGCGTGATGGGCAGCTTCCATTTGGCCAACTCGTCGATTTTGTCGACAAGACCGCAGGTGGAAAGGGAAATGTGACGGTAGCCGATGCAAATGCCCGTCGGCTCGTTGACCAAGCGCAAAAATTGGATGACGGCATCGAAATTATCCAGCGGCTCGCCGATGCCCATCATGACAATGTTGTCAATGCGCTCGCCCAGTTCTTTTTGGGCGGCAATGACCTGACCGAGCAATTCGCCGGCACTCAGGTCGCGCACCTTGCCCCCGATGGTGGAGGCGCAAAAGCGGCAGCCCATGCGACAGCCCACCTGCGAGGAAATGCAAATGGTGTTGCCGTGCTCGTATTTCATGATGACACTCTCGACGCAGTTGCCGTCGGACAGCGAGAACAGCAGCTTGACGGTGCCGTCAATGGCAGAGACCAGCTTGCGTTCCACGCGCGGCAGGTGATAGACGGCGACCTCGCCCAGCTTTTGACGGGTGGCCTTGCCGATGTTGGTCATGTCCTCGGGCGAGAGGCCCTTGTGTAATTGCGGGAAGATCTGCCCGGCGCGGTATTTGGGCTCGCCGAGCGAGATGAGCAGGTCGGCAAGCTCGTCGGGAAGGAGCGAGAGCAGTTCAACTTTAGTTTGTGTATCTTGCATTGGTTTCATTCCTTTATAAACTTTGCCACAAAAAAGCCATCGGTGCCGTGGCGGTCGGGGGTCAGCGTCAGCATACCGCTCTCGCTCGAAAGATCTCCCACTGTGAAATCACAGGGGGTAAATTCGGGATGGCGGGAGAGAAAACGGGCGACGTTGTCTTCGTTTTCCTCGGGGAACAGAGTGCAGGTTGAGTAGACCAGCACGCCGCCGGATTTGACGTATCGGCAGGCATTCTCCAGAATGGCCAGCTGAATGTCGGGGAGCGGGGACAGCTCGGACAGATCCTTGTAGCGGATCTCTGGCTTTTTGGCCAGCACGCCAAAGCCCGAGCAGGGAACGTCGCACAGCACGCGGTCGGCGGAGTTCTCCAGTGACGGATCAAAGACGCGGCCGTCGCGGGCGGCGACGGATACGTTGGAAAGGCCCAAACGGACCGCCCCCTTTTCGATCAGCGACAGCTTGTTTTGGTGCAGATCGAAGGCGGTCAGAGAGCCGGTGTTTTTCATTTGGATGGCCATGCCGAAGGTCTTGGAGCCGGGGCAGGCGCAAATATCGAGAACGGTCATGCCTGGCTTGGCATCGACGGCCTCGACGCATACCTGGCTGGCCTCGTCTTGAACAAAGAAATCGCCCTGGTCAAAGCCGGGGAGAGTGGTCGGATTGCCGCCGTCCAAACGTAGCGCGCAGGGCGCGTGAAGGGCAGGGGAAACGTCGGCTCCCGCGGCCTTGCATCGAGCGGCCAACTCCTCCACGCGCGTGCGGCAGGTGTTGACGCGGATGGTCAAGGGCGGCGTTTGGTCGATCGCGGCAAAGACTTGCTCTGCCCGATCAAAACCGAATATGCCGACAAAACGTTCACAAAGCGGCACCGGGAAAGAATATGCCACCGACAGATAACGCAAGGGATCGCTCGCGCGGTCGGGCAGAGCAATGCTCTCGCCCTCGCGGGTATAGCGGCGCAACAGGGCGTTGACAAATCCCCGCGCCCGCTTAGGAGCCAGCGAAACGGTCTCGTTCAGGGCGGCGTGGGCAGGAATGCGGTCCATAAACCGCAGCTGATACAATCCCAGGCGAAGCGCGATGCGCACCTCGGCATCCAGCTTGTCGGCGGGGCGGTCGGACAGCGCGTCGATCAGATAATCCAGCGTGATGCGCTTTTCCAGCACACCGTAGACAAGGGCGGTCAAAAAGCCCCGGTCGGCATCGCTGAGCTTGCCCCGACGGATGGCGGTGTCCAGTATTAAATTGGAATACAGCTTGTCATTCTCACAGCGGAGCAACAAGGACAGCGCAAGCGCGCGGGGCGTTTGAACGTTCATATATACCTCTCAATACACGGTCAGCGACGGTCGCGGCTGCCGAGAAAAAGGACAACCAGACGAAGCAGCGTCAGCAGCGAGGTCGCAAGAGCGGCCACGTAGGTCATGGCGGCGGCGCGCAAGACCTTGCGGGAGCCGTCGGATTCTTCTTGGGACATATAACCCCAGCCCTCGATCGCCTTCATGGCGCGGCGGCTGGCGTTAAATTCAACGGGAAGGGTGATCAGCTGGAACAGCGTCGCGACGGAGTAGGCCAGAATACCTACCGTCATGAGCACGTCGCTGACGAGAAACAGGCCGATGATAAACAAGGGCATGGCGGCCATGGAGCCGAAACGGCAGACGGGAATGATGGCGTTGCGCAGCTTGAGCGCACCGTAAGCGGTGGCATGCTGA
>JAZLCA010000002.1:0-49865 GCA_045613985.1 Eubacteriales bacterium
GATATATCTGCTTTTGAGTACAGTTTTTTGAAGATCCATAAGAAACTTTTTTCCAAAAAAGTTTCTTATGCGGGGGGCGGGGTGGAGCCCCGCGCGCTCTTACTTATCCTGCAGGCAAGCGATGCCGGGCAGCTCCAGACCCTCAAGGAACTCGAGAGATGCGCCGCCACCGGTGGAGATGTGGGTAATGCGATCAGCGTAGCCCAGAGTCTCGCAAGCAGCTGCGGAGTCACCACCACCAACGATGGTGATCGCGTCGGATGCAGCCATAGCCTCAGCAACAGCGATGGTGCCCTTCGCCAGCGTGGGGTTCTCAAATACGCCCATAGGACCGTTCCAAACAACGGTCTTTGCGCTCTTGACAGCCTCAGCATACAGCTCCATGGTCTTGGTACCGATATCCAGACCCTCCATATCCGCGGGGATCTTATCCGCGTCAACGACAGTTACGTCAATGGGAGCGTCGATGGGGTTGGGGAAGCCTGCAGCGATGGTAGTATCCACGGGCAGAAGCAGCTTTACGCCGTTAGCCTCAGCCTTAGCCATCATTTCCTTGCAGTAATCAATCTTTTCGGAATCAAGCAGAGAGTTGCCTACGCCGTAGCCCTTAGCAGCCAGGAAGGTGTAAGCCATACCGCCGCCGATGATCAGGGTGTCGACCTTGGTCAAGAGATTGTTAATAACGTTGAGCTTGTCGGAAACCTTAGCACCGCCAAGGATAGCAACGAAGGGACGCTCGGGGTTGGACAGAGCCTTACCCATAACGCCGATTTCCTTGCCGATCAGGTAGCCGCAAACAGCGGGCAGGTAAGCTGCAACGCCTGCAGTGGATGCATGTGCGCGGTGAGCAGTACCGAATGCATCGTTGACGTAAACGCCGCCCTCGCCGGCCAGGTCAGCCAGAGCCTTTGCAAAGGTAGGATCATTCTTGGTCTCGCGAGCGTCAAAACGAACGTTCTCGATCAGAACTGCAGTGCCGTTCTCCATCGCAGCGATCTTTGCCTGTGCATCCTCGCCGATGATGTCGGTAGCAAAGGTAACCTTGCCGCCCAGGTACTCGTTGAGCTTGTCAGCAACGATCTTCAGAGAGAACTTGGTTACGTCCTTCTCTGCCTTTGCGTAAGCAGCTGCGGTAGCAGCCTCCTGCTCAGCCTCGGGAAGCTCAGCGATCTTTGCCAGCTCCTTCTTGGTCAGCTTGTAGCCGGGAGTGAAAATGCTGTGGGGCTTGCCCATGTGGGAGGACAGGATAACCTTTGCGCCCTTCTCCAGCAGGTACTTGATGGTGGGCAGTGCCTCGACGATACGCTTGTCGGAGGTGATCACGCCGTCCTTGGAGGGAACGTTGAAGTCGCAGCGAACGAATACTTTCGTGCCGGCAACGATGGAAATGTCCTCAATGGATTTCTTGTTGTAAGTCATAAGATAGACCGCCTTTCTTATTTGATAATTTTTTACCAATCATTACTATACCATATTTTTCTCCATTTATCAAGAGAAAAACTAAAATTTTCCTTCAAAATTAAAAGTTTTTTGCCGTTTTGCAAGAGCAAAACGGCAAAAAAGGCTTATTCTTCGTCGTCACCGTCGTCGGCGAACACTTCGGCAATGGAAAGATGCTGCTTGGTGGATACGGGCTTGGGGGTAATATCGCCCGCCTTGGTCAGCGCGATCTTGGTAAGCAGAGGACCGACCAGCTCGTAGATCAACACCGAAAACAGAATGATATTACGTACCAAGGTGCCGATGCCGTCGCCCATCTGCTCCTTGACGATAACGGACATACCCAGTGCAACGCCGGCTTGCGGGAACAGCGTAATACCCAAATACTTGACAATATTGCTGTCGCATTTGGTCATCAGCGCGCTGAAAAATGCGCCGAAGTACTTACCGACACAGCGGAAAATAATATAGACCACGCCGATCAGTACGATAATGCCGCTGGTAAATACGGACAGCTCCAGTTCCGCGCCGCTGAGCACGAAGAACAGCACGTAAATGGGCATCGTCCACTTGTCCGTCTTTTCCATCAGTTCATCTGCGCTGTCACAAATGTTGCAGAAAATGGTACCCAGCATCATGCAGACGAGCAAAGAGGAAAATCCGATATGTACCTGACCGATCTCAAACTTGAGCATAGACAGAGAAACTGCCATCAAAACAAAGGTGATGGACAGGCACAAACGCTTGGAATTGGATTGGAAGTGGTCCTCCACCCAAGTGAACAAAAATCCAAGCAGCGTACCCAAAATAAGCGAGCCTATTACCTCAATCATGGGATTGACCACCATGGAGATGACGTCCACGTCGCCCGTTTGCAATGCTTTCGCCACACCAAAGGAAATAGCAAAAACAACAAGGCCTACCGCGTCGTCAAGAGCTACGACGGGCAAAAGAATGTTGGTCAAGGGACCCTTGGCCTTGTACTGCTTGACAACCATCAAGGTTGCGGCAGGAGCAGTCGCCGTTGCGATCGCACCCAGAATGATGGCGGTCGACAAAGGGAACTTATCCTCGCCCAGAATGAAATGCAAACCAATCAAAGCAGCATCCACCACAAGAGCCGTAACGAGTGCCTGCAAAATGCCGATGATGGTAGCTTGCTTACCGATCTTGCGCAGATTCTTTATTTCGAACTCGGTACCAATGGCAAAAGCGATAAAGCCAAGCGCTACCTGCGAGATGATGCCCAGTGCCTCGATCCCCTCGGTCGAGTGAAGCATACCGAGCAGGTCAAATCCCTCGGGCAGGCTGAGACGGCCTAAGCAATACGGGCCGATCAAAATTCCCGCGAGCAGATAACCGGTAACGGCCGGCAATTTGAGCGGTTTGACCAGACGGGATACCAAAAGTCCCGCGACCAAGGCCAGCGAAATACTGAATAAAACTTCCATAAATAAAACTCCTTCCCCGCATCGAACAGGGTATATTTTTCTACAAAAAACGTCACAGAACCGACACTTGCCGATCCTGTGACATTATATTCTTTTTGTGCGAGAAAGTCAAGGTAAGTTTCAGAGAATTTTGACAAAATGAGAGCCATCATTTTGGTTAAAATGCCATCTTCGATATTTCCTTTTGCTCATAGACCAACAACACCGGCGGACAACATGGTATCCGCCACCAAGTCCTCCGCGTCCGACTGCGACACACAACGAGCGTGTGCCATACGCGCAAGCGCATCATAGTGATCTAAAATATTCTGATGCTCCGCATCCAAGTGAATCCACTCCCTTATGTTTTGTAGCTACGCCTATATAGTCGCAAAAATCCCGCCACGGTTCACACACATGGCGAGATTTTGATATTTTTCGTATGAATTGCTCATTCTTCCTGCGCGTAATCCTTCTCGCCCGGCATTCTTCCCTTGCCCGGCAGATGGAACCCGTCGATCTCGCCGCGCTGAATCGCCCCGAAGATGCGGTAGCGCAGACCGGGGTAGGTGCGTTCCAGGCCCGTCAGCAGCTTTTGCATCTCGGCACGTTCGGTATTACCGTCGGCAGGACAGGTCGATTTGACCACGGGAAGTCCCGTATGCGAGGCAAAATAGCGCACGTCCTTCTCGGGCATATAGATCATGGGACGGATGACGGTGACGTCGCGGCGGGACAGGTAGGTCACCGGCTGAAAACAGCCAATGCGTCCTTCAAAGAACAAATTGAGCATAAAGGTATCCACCACGTCGTCAAAATGATGTCCGAGTGCCACGACGTTGCATCCCAGCTCCTTGGCCGCATTGTGAAGAGCGCCTCTGCGCATTTTAGCACACAGAGAGCAGGGACTGCTCTCCTGTCTGACCTCAAAAATGATCTTGTATATTTCCGTCTTTACCACGTGGTACGGCACGTTCAGCTGCTCGCACAATTCTCTGACGCCCGACAGCTCCATCGGCTCGGCAAATCCCATATCCACCGTGATGGCGACCACCTCGAAGGGGTTGGGATAAAAACGGCGAAGCTCGGCCAGCGCGCAGAGCAGCGTCAGAGAATCCTTTCCGCCCGAAATACCGACGGCAATCTTGTCGCCCGGGCGGATCATCTGGTAATCGTCGACGGCTCGGCGGGTAAAGCTCAATACTCTTTTAATGTTTTCCAAGGGAAGACCTCCTTTTGGAGAGATAAATATATGTTTTTGCTCGCGTGCGTTTTACCGGGCACACGAAACGGTACGAGGCCAAAGAAGGATTTGTCCAAGGTTTGCCTTCTTGGTCAAAAGTTCATCTCCTCATACACTCGCGCGGCCGCCTCACTCAGCGATCGATGCGACATTTGACGGCTTTGCGCATCGTGCAATATCAGCGGCGGGGTAACAGCAAGTCCTTCTTTTCCTCCGGCCCGCGCCTCAATGAGCACCATGCTCGGCTCACTTTGTGCATCCGCATGAACAAACGTCATACGCTTGGGCTCCAGCTTGTTATCCCGAAGGGCCGCCATCAGCTCCGTCAACCGGTCGGGGCGATAGACGACGTAAAAGCAGCCGCCGTATCGAAGCACCCGCGCAGCCGCGGTGCAAAAGTCGCCGATGCCGCCGCACACCTCGTGGCGGGCGATATACTTGGCGTCGGCTTCATTTCTCCGTCCGTTGCCCACCCGCATATAGGGGGGATTGGACACGACGATATCGGCGCAAATTCCCTGCTCTTCCCCCAGTGCCTGGCCCAATCGGATCTGCGTCAAATTTCGCGCATCCAGGCAAAGGGGAACAATGCGTCCGTCAAGGCCGTTGGCGGTGGCATTTCGCTCGATCAAATCGGCAAAATCCGCCTGCACCTCAAGACCGACCGCCCGTGCGACCTTATCCCGCTTGCACAAAAGCAAGGGAATGATGCCGGTGCCGCTCCCCAAATCCACGCACAACGCGTTTTTGTCGGGGCGAACGAACGCGGCAAGCAAGTAGGCATCGGTGCCGTACGTCAGTCCGTTTTTCTTTTGGATCAATATAATATCTTCATTCACCCGATCTGCCCGCTCATCCGGGGCAAGGTGAAGCTTGGGATCGTCAGGGTTCATATTAACCTCCATACAAAAGAAGACGGAGCAGACAGTCGGTCTCTCTGCTCCGTCAACCTCATTCGGTTTATGTATGATCAGTCAGCCTTAGGAGCGTCAACGGGGCAAGCGTCAGCACAGCTGCCGCAGTCCACACACTTTTCAGCGTCGATCTCATACTTGCCGTCGCCTTCGCTGATCGCGCCGGTGGGGCACTCCTCAGCGCATGCGCCGCATGCGATGCAATCATCGGTAATCTTGTATGCCATGGTCAATACCTCCTGTCAATATGGTTGTTCCTATTGTATCACTATTTATCCGATTTTGCAACTGTTTTTTGAAAATTTCCTTTAGATTCCGAAAGTTTTATCCGAAATCTGACTTTTTTGTCTTATTCTTTGGCGTTTTCTTTGGCTTCTTCCGCCTCGCCGCCGCGATGTCCCTTAGCACGGATAACGTTGACGTCATCGCGATGGTAGGTACGGGGAGCCTCCCCCTCCTGGTTATCCAGCTTGACCGTAACGGTTCCCTTGAGAACGTGGTTGGAAATAACGACACCGCGACCGTCCTGCGTCTCCACGATGGAATCCACCGCGGGCGTCAGTCGGATCTCCTGCTCGTAGGTCTCGTGCTCATAGCGCAGACAGCACATGAGTCTGCCGCAACCGCCCGAGATTTTGGTCGAGTTGAGAGACAAATTCTGCTCCTTGGCCATCTTGATAGACACCTGCCCGAAATCGGACAAAAAGCCTGCACAGCACAGGGGACGTCCGCACACGCCAAGACCGCCCAAAAGCTTTGCCTCGTCGCGAATACCGATCTGGCGCAGCTCAATGCGGGTACGGAACACACCGGCCAGATCCTTGACCAGCTCGCGGAAGTCCACGCGGCCGTCCGAGGTAAAGTAGAACAGCAGCTTGGAGTTATCAAAGGTATACTGCGCCTCGACCAGCTTCATATCCAGGCCGTGAAAAGCAATCTTTTCCAGACAAATGCGGAAGGCTTCGTTTTCCTTTTGCTTGTTTTCGGCGTGATGCTTGGCGTCCGCCTCGTCCGCCACGCGCAAAACGGGGCGCAAAGGAAGAACGATATTATCCGTTGCCACCTGACTGTTGGCAATAACGATCTCGCCGTATTCCGGGCCGCGTGCCGTCTCAACGATGGCATGCATACCACACTTGAACTTCAAATCCCCGGGAGCAAAATAATATACCTTGCCCGGCACCTTGTAGCGAATACCGACCACCTCGGTCGTCTCGCCCTGCTCGACCACAGGCTCCTCGGGCGCTTTTTCCTCGCGGAACAGAAGGGGACCTTCGGCATCTAACAGACGGCGCGCCGCCTCTTCCGCCGCAGGATCATGCACCTCGACCTCATGCAAAGGAGCGAACGTGTCGTCCAGCCACTTGTCCCCGCCCGTAGAACGGCGAAGCATGGGAGGAACGAAAAAGTCCTGCGTCGGCGTATCCTTGCGCTCGACACTCTGCTCAGTCTTGACCTCAGCGGCTTCTTCCTTGGGGCCGCGACCGCGACCGCGTCCGCCGCGATGGCCTCTTCGGCGGTTGCCACCGCCCTGACCTCCCTCGGGACGGGGCTGATTCTTATCGCCCTCGGGACGTGCTTGATTTTTATCGGGAGCGCCCTCGGGGCGGGGCTGCTTGGGGGTCTGCTTGGGCTGCGCCTCGGCGGGTGCACTCACCGCCTGGGCGTTCTTTTCGGCGGCAGGCTTGCTCTGACCGTGACCGTGACCGCGTCCACCGCGCTGGCCTCTTCGGCGGTTACCGCCGCCCTGCCCTGCAGGCTTACCCATATCCTTTTGGTTGTTCTGTTCTTCCATGATTTATCGTTTCCTTTCGGTATATATCTTGTTTCGTTTCAATCGTCCGTCAAAAACAGCGACGTCAGCGACAGACGAACGTTCGCATTGCGAGCCATGCGGCGGCGGCAATTCTCCACTCGGTCGTACAGGCGCAACAGCCGCGGCATCGAAGCACCGTCACACAACAGCGCGGCCGCCTCGCGGTCGGAATAAAAGCACAAAGGTGCGTTTTCCGTCCGTTTGAGCAGCGTCAGATCGCGCAAGGCGGTCAGAATATCGTTCAAAAGCGTCGTGACCTCTTCGCGTTTGGTGCCAAACTGCGCCATCAGCGAAAGCGCCCCCGCACTGTCCTTGCCCGAGATCTGCTGTTCCACAAATGCGGCCGCCAACGACCGACGGGCAAGCAGCGGCTTGCGCTCCTTGGCGTCGAGCAATTCCTTGGCACGCCCAATGCTACCGTTCGCGATCATCAAGATCTCCTCTCGCTCCGACAGCGAAGCAAACGCGCGTTCGGTCTTTTCCAGATAGGCGCGGATATCGTCCGTCGGCACGGGGCAAAGCGTCAGCTTGGGTGCGCGGGAGCGAATGGTCTCCAGCATGGCCGTCGCGTTCTCGCACAGCAAAAGAAACAGCACGTAAGACGGCGGCTCTTCCAGCGTGAGTAGCAAGGCGTTTTGCGCCTGTACCGTCATGGTGTCCGCGTCTTCGATGATATAAATCTTACTGTCCAGATCGTTTGGGGGTGTCAGAACGTCGGCGCGCAAAAAACGCACGTCGTCCACGCCGATGCTGGCTTTGCTTCCCCGCTCGATGTGGATGACGTCGGGGCATTTACCCTCGGCCACCTTGCGGCAGGCAAGACAGCCCCCGCACGGGATGCGACCACTCTTACGGTCGGTACAGGCAAGAGCCGCGCACAACTCACGCGCAAACGTCCGCTTGCCGCACCCGTGAGCGCCCTCGATGATGTAAGCATGGGAAAGCTTGCCCTCGCGCACGTCCGTTGCCAAACGCTCGCGCAGCACATCGTTTCCGATCAACGCATCAAACGCCATGCCAACACCTCCCATCTTGCGACACGTAATCATCTTATTATAGCAGAACAAAGCGCCCGTGTCAAGGGAAAAAAGATTGCCCCAACACAGTTTTTGTGTTGGGGCATTCTCGTAAGAAATCGTACCCTCTCAATCGGGGAGCAACTCCGGCGAATGCTTTGCTAATATGTCTTGCATGAGCTTTTTTGCTCATCGGACAGTATAAAATGTCTGCCGTTGGTTTGGTCGTTGATACAAAATTCGCCCAAGATCAAATGAAGTTCGATTCCATCAGCCGTAAAAATGTAATCCGCGCGCAGTTTTAAGCAATCCGCCTGCCACTGGGCACTATTCAGCACACCACACTTTGTCCCTTGTGTCAACTTTTTTTCAAAAAAGGTTCCTTCCGTGGTTGAAATTGCACAAAAAATATGCTATACTGTAAAAAAAGCCAAGCCGCCGACGGCGGGGAAAGGATTTCAGTTATGATCAAGATCACCTTTATGGGTGCGGGCAGCACCGTGTTTTCCAAGAACGTCCTGGGCGACATTATGCTCTGCGACCTGTTCCACGACATTGAAATCGCGCTGTACGACATCGACGGACAGCGTCTGGAGGAGTCGTACCTGCTCATTACCTGCATGAACAATACCATCAATGGGGGCCGCGCCACCGTTCGCAAATATCTCGGCGTGGAACAGCGTAAGGAGGCCCTGCGCGGGGCGGATTTCGTCGTGGACGCCATTCAGGTCGGTCTTTACGATCCCTGCACCATCATCGACTTTGAGGTGCCCAAAAAGTACGGCCTGCGCCAGACCATCGCCGACACCATGGGTATTGGTGGCATCATGCGCGGTATGCGCACCATTCACGTACTCAAAGACTTTGCACGCGACATGGAAGAGGTGTGTCCCAATGCCTGGTTCCTCAACTACACCAACCCCATGGCCATCCTTTCGGGCTATATGCAGCGCTACACCGGCGTCAAAACGGTCGGTCTTTGCCACAGCGTACAATACTGCGGCGAGGGACTGCTTCACAACCTCGGCATGGGCGACAAGGTGGACGGCTGCCGCACCAAGATCGCAGGCATCAACCACATGGGCTGGCTCTTGGAGATCTTTGACAAGGACGGCAACGACCTGTACCCCGAGATCCGCCGCCGCGCCAAGGAGAAGAACGCCGCAGGAAAGCATCACGACATGGTGCGCTACGATTACATCGAAAAGCTGGGCTACTACTGCACCGAAAGCAGCGAACACAACGCCGAGTACAATCCCTTCTACATCAAAGCGAACCGCGACGATCTGATTGAAAAGTTCAACATTCCGCTCGACGAATATCCCCGCCGCTGTATCAACCAGATCAACCATTGGGCACGTCAACGCGACGAGCTGATGAACGGCGGCAACGTCCAGCATAGCCGCACGGGCGAGTATGCCTCCTACATCATGGAGGCCATGGTGACGGGCAACCCTTATAAGATCGGCGGCAACGTGCTCAACAACGGTTGCATCTCCAACCTGCCAAAGGATGCCTGCGTCGAGGTGCCTTGCCTCGTCGATAAATGCGGTGTCAATCCCACCTACGTCGGCGACCTGCCCCTCCAGCTCGCGGCCATGAACGCCTCCAACATCTACCCCCAGATGCTGACCATCGAGGCGGCGCACACGGGCAAGATCGAATATCTCTACCAGGCGGCCATGATGGATCCCCACACGGGCGCACAGCTGTCCACCGACGAGATCGTTTCCCTTTGCAACGACCTGATCGAAGCGCATACCAACGCGGGGTATCCGATCTTCTAACAGGCAAAAGCGTCCAAAATTCTTGCCTGCATAGGCGGAAAGGAAGTAACCACGTGGATATTACACAGAATCAAATACAGTACTGTTGTTTGAATGAACAGGAAGTTTATCACAAGTTGTACCAAGAAGCGCAAAACGATGCCTATACGGCATATTGGCGTGGCACACGGTGCTGTACAGAAAAAGATTTCTTTCATGAAGCGTCGGCCTCTTTCCAATTTCCATATTATTTCGGTGAGAATTGGCCTGCTTTGGATGAATGCATAACTGATTTGGAATGGATTAAATTCTCAAGAATATTTTTGCTTATTGATGATTTCGATAAAATGTTCCGGGAAAACACCTCAACACAGCAACTGTTAATTAAACATTTGGAAATGTGGATTAACGAATGGAAAACGCAAAACGTCGTTTTCGAAGTGTGGGTAAATCGAAGTGGCAAATAATGAAGAGTACAAAAAATGAATCAAACAAGAATCGTTGACTTTGCTCTCAAAGAATTCGACCTCATCAAAGCGCAGGGTACCCGATTTTTTAAGCAGGTAAAAGCGACCAAAATTTGCCGTTCCCTTTTGTGCAACCCTACAAAACCAATATTTTTTCAAACAAAGCGGGAAGATTTCGGCATTTTTTGCGTCTATATGGGTAGAGAAAAGAACTCTTGATGTTCAAAAAGCCGAAAGGAGCATTACCATGAAGAAGTTGTATTGTATTTTGCTTGCCCTGTTACTGTGCATGACTTGTCTCGCTTGCCAAAAAAAGAACAGCGGTGACGAAAAAGAAAACACACCGACCGAAAAAGAAAACGCCAGCGCAACGGACACCCTGCCGCCTCTGTCCGAGGACGAGATGGAAATCGTTGTCCGGGAAGGCCCGGGCGATATATATGTATCCGGTGAGATCATTGAAAAAATTTCGCCTGATATATTGCTGTTAGCCGTGCACGGACGGCAAAGCATTGAGGATTTTGGTGAGAAGGTTTACGTCATCACCGACCAAGCGGACGAGTGGTGTGTCGGCGACGTGGTTTACGTCATGTTTTTCAAGGCCGAGCGCCCACAGGATGCCTCCCAATACGTAAGAATCCGCGCAGAAGAAGTAAGTGGCTTACTTGAAGATGAAAAGCCCATCCTCTATTTCTACCCCGAGGAGCCCACGGTTTGCTCGGCGAAAATCAAGCTGAACGGAGAGTTGACCTGCACCTATCCCGCTCACGGCACGGACGGCTGGCAAAATTTCACCGCCTATCCCGACGGCACGCTGATCTTCCCCGACGGTAAGGAATATTACGCCTTGTACTGGGAGGGTCTGCAATACGGCGCATGGGATTTCTCCCGAGGATTTTGCGTGCGCGGTGAGGACACCGCCGCCTTCCTTGAATGGGCGCTGGCCGCGCAGGGCTTGACACCGCGCGAAGCCAATGAGTTTATCGTCTATTGGCTGCCTTTGATGCAAAACAATCCCTACAACGTCATTTCCTTCCAGACCACCGCCTATACCGACGGCGCGGTTTTGGATATCAATCCCATGCCCGACAGCCTCTTGCGCGTGTTCATGGCCTACTACCCCACGGATACCGAGGTGGATATCCAACCTCAAGCCTTCGAGGGCTTCGTGCGCCAAGGCTTTACCGTGGTTGAATGGGGCGGATGTCAAACGGGCAAGCCGTAAATCCATCACAAAAGAAAACAGAACCGCATCACCCGATGCGGTTCTGTTTTGTGCAATCAATGATTGCGCGACAGAAGTCTGCCCTCCAGATAAGTCTTGTACGTGTCGTCGCTCATCAGATTTTCATTGTTGACGATGGGGTACTCGATGATACCCGCACCGCCCTCGCGAGCGACCGAGAGCAAAATATTTTCCGTGCCCTCAAGGAAGTTGACGCTGGGCTTGGTGATGACCGAATTAAACACGCCTCTGGCTTCATAAGCGACCTCTTTTCCGCAGGGGTGGTACCACATGATGTAGGATTTATCAATGATATCCTTATAGCCATCGCCGATCGAAAAAGCGGTGCAGAACTGGTCGCTGTAGCAGACGTCGAAATAATTGTCGTGCCCTTCACTCTCAAACGCCACGCTCGTTAGGAAATTCTCAACCGTTTCGTTCTCACCGTCGTAGATGTAGAGGGGATGGATATCGCGCAGGATATTACCGCCGCTGTGGGCGCAAACTCCCTTGTGACAGCCGGCGATGCGCATATGGGACAGCGTGTTGTCGTGTCCCTCCATCAAGACACCGATGGAGTCGGCGGCGTTGTTGCCCGAAATGTTGACGTTATGGACGTCGGAGTCGGAGGAGCGATTGTTGACACCCCACTTGATGTGGATGCCGATCTTGGTGTTTTTGATGGACACGTGGTGGATGCAGGTCTCGCGTCCGCTGTCGATGGAAATGCCGTTGGCCTTGCCGTTACCGTCGATGATACCGCCTACAAAGTAGTAATTACTGCCCGGCATCGAAATATTGTTGAAGGGCTCGGCGGCACCAAGACGGATCATGGCCTCAGTATCGCTCCAGTCATCCGATGCGCGGAGCACCGCGTAAGGCGACAGCTCCAGTGACACGCTATGCTTGGGGTTGGCGGGCGTCAGGACGGGCTTGCCGAGGATATATTCTCCGTCGGGAAAATAGATCGTGCGGTTGGGATGGTTCAAGATCAACGCCTGAAGTTCGTCCGATACGTCTTTGCCCGTGTTGGTCTCGATGTAGTCTGTAACGACTACGTAATGCTTCTCATTGCTCATAATAAAACTCCTATTGTATTTAAAATTTCCTTGTTTTCACTTTTCCAGCGGCAATCCGACGTACACGCTGTCGATGTTGCCCGCTCCCATGACGATGACGGTATCGTCGGGGCGCGCCAGCTTGCACAGGGCATCGGCAACGAGAGCCATGTCCTCACAGCCCAGCGCCAGTTCCCTGCCCGCCCGCGCATTGACGGCCGCCGCCAGTTTGGTCGCGCTGACGCCGCAATCGTCCGTCTCACGCGCCGCATAAATGGGCGCGACCACCACGGCATCTGCTACACCAAGCGCCTCTACATAGTCGTCAAACAGCGTCACTGTGCGGCTGTAGGTGTGGGGCTGGAAGGCACAGATCAAGCGCCCCTGGCCCAAAAGGCGTGCCTCGCGCAAGGTCGCCCGCACCTCGGTGGGATGGTGTCCGTAGTCGTCGAACACGTCCGCGCCATTCAGTTTTCCTTTGTATTCCATACGGCGCACCGCGCCCTCAAACTCCTCCAAGCCGCGAATGATATCGCGAGAACAAATGCCGCATTCGTGCGCCGCTGCAGCCGCCGCCAAGGCGTTGTAGACGTTATGCTCGCCCGGCACCCGCAAGGACACTCGTCCCAAAGGACGGTTTTTATGCCACAGATCAAACGAAGCGTACCCCCGCGTCAGCTGCACGTTGGCGGCGCGATAGTCGGCCGACGTGTCCATCACGCCGAAGGTCACACGACGAGTAGAAATGGGCTCCATGGCGATCAGCGTTTCCCGGTCGTCGGCATTGTAAATCACGCACCCCTGCTCCCCCGCACGGTCGGCAAAAGCCGCAAAGGAAGCTCGGATCTGGCTCATGTCCTTGAAATAGTCCACGTGGTCCAATTCACAGTTGAGTATCACCGACACGCTCGGATTGAAATCCAAAAAAGAGTCTTTATATTCGCAGGCCTCAAACACCATGCTGTCCTGCCCGCCCAAGCGGAAGGCGCCCCCCATGGAGCGCATGGGAGCCCCCGACATAACGGTGGGATCGACTTCGGCGCTCATAAAGATCTGGGCGCACATACAGGTGGCGGTGCTTTTGCCGTGACTGCCCGCGATGCCAATGCGGTGGCGGTAAGACAGCATCAGATATCCCAGATAGTCGGCACGGGAAATGAGGGGCAATCCTCTTCTTTGCGCCTCCGCATATTCGGGATGATCCTCGGAGATGGCAACGGTGTAGACCACAGCTCCAAAGCCGTCCAAATGCGATGCATCGGGCTGGTCGTACACGGGAATACCGCAAGCCTCCAGGCGCCCCGTCACGTCACTTCGCGTGCGATCATAACCCGCAACGCGCACACCTTTGCGAGCCGTGAGCATAGCCAAGGAGGACATACTGATGCCGCCGATACCGATAAAATAGACAGCATCGACCGCGGACAGCATTTGTTCCAGGCGCGAGCCGTAATGAGTATTGGGTGTGGACATATCTGCCACCTTTCTATCTTCCCGCAAGCGCACTTGCGAAAAAAGTTCATAACTTATTTCCAGTCGGCGGATTTCTCCGCTCAACTTCACAAAAAAAACTGCAACTCATTGAATATTTATCACATTTCTCTTTTATAATAATGTTGTAAAAGCAACCCCATCAACAACGCTATTCTAACAGAGAGGAGACAACTCATGCAAATCACCGACGTTAAGGTCAGAAAACTGTTTGACGAAGGCCCCATGAAGGCCATCGTGTCGGTTACGTTCGACGGTCAGCTGGCCGTTCATGACATCAAGGTCATCAACGCCCGCGATAAGTTCTTTATCGTTATGCCCAGCCGCAAGAACCCTGACGACACCTATCGTGACATCGTTCACCCCATCAACGCGCAGTTCCGCGCATCGTTGGAAAGCGCCGTTTTGGAGGCTTACGAGCAGGAGCTGGCCGCTGAGGCTGCCCGTCAGGCAGAAGAAGCCATGCAGGCCGACCTGATCGAAGAAACCCCCGCCATCAGCCTTTGATCCATTGATCCTGCTCTCTCGGATCGATTGATCATTTCGCGCCCTCCCTTTGTGATCGTTAACCCCATCCCATACAGAGGCGCGAAAACCGCCGCCGAAGAACGCCAAGCAAGCGTTGTTCGGCGGCTCTTTTTTTACGATTGTAAAACGCCGTGAGAAAACAGGACCTGCCCATTCCGCACCGTCAGAACGCCAAAGGAAGGATCTCGCCCGTATCCCGGACGACCGAGACTGCCGGGATTGGCCACGACAAGCGGTTTTTGCAGCGTCACACCGCCGCCGATATATTCTCCCGCCGCAATCGTCTTAGCGAAGGGCGCGTGAGTGTGACCGTACAAAAGCACGTCGGCTTCTTGCTGGGCAGCGTAGCGTTGGGCTTCCCCCAACCCGTGCTTGACGCCAAAGGTATCCCCGTGCATCATAAGTATTTTCAATTCGCCCACCATCACGGAGCGGACGTCCGGTGCATCTGCCGGAAAAAATCCAAATTTATCGCAGTTGCCCGCCACGGAATACACCGAAAGGCCTTCGTAACGGGGATCCGTCGAGATTGTGTCAAGATCCCGCAATCCGTCGCCCAGAAACAGCACCGCCCAGGGACGGAAATTCAGCTGTGCAAGCACCTCTTTGACCGTATAGGCGCTCCCATGTGTATCCGAAATGACCAGCAATTCAAAACAGTTGCTCATTGAGAAACTCCAAGCACGATCGGCTCTTGCTGGTTGACGTCCCCGCAAAAATCGGGACGGGTTACGGTCGCACACCCATCGGGCAGAACGAAGCGCAACCCGCCGGGAATGACCTCGACGTCGCACTCCTTCATTTTGCGCACTTCTCCATCAAGGCAGACGTTCTGTGCCTGGGCAAAGGACATATGTACCCGACGGCAACGTCCGTACTCCAGAATATCCGCGTTTTGCGGAATGACGTGCGTTCCCTTTTTATACGTACCCACCAGCGAGATAAATTTGAGTCTGCTGACGTTTTTTACAAAGCAAAAATCCAACTGACCGTCCGACACCGATGCAAAGGGCAAGGGCGTAAAGCCGCCTCCGTAACGGGCGCCGTTTCCAATGGCGCAAAGCAAAAGCTTTCTCTTTTGAGGCTCGCCATCATCCACGGTCAATTCCACCGTCACGCCCGGCTTGCGGATAAGCTCAATGGCCACACCAAGACCGTAGGCCATGCCGCGGGGCACCCATTTTTTACGCTTGATCTCGGAGGTCTTGACCACGACTTCGCAATCAAATCCGGTGTTGAGCAAGTTGACGCCGTAATAGTCGTTGCAGCGGATCATATCCAACTCAAGCACCTGACCGTCGCGTTGGGCATCAATGTTCATGAACTGCTCCCTTGCCTCAAAGCCCCGCATAAAATCGTTGCCCGTTCCCACGGGAACCAATCCCACGGCGGCGTGAGCAAAGCCAACGGCTCCCCCGGCAACCTCGCTGAAGGTTCCGTCACCGCCGCATGCGTAAAAGCGCACCTCTTCGTCCGGATGCGTCCTGCAATATTCTCTTACAAAGCGGGTAGCATCACCCACTCCTGTTGTCTGATAAATGTCAAGCGCGGGCAAATCCGTGCCGACGTAGGATGCTCGGATCTTTTCGCTTAAGGCCTCGGTGGAATCATTTTTTCCCGCGGCCGGATTGATCACATAGATATGCTTCATTTTGCATTCCCGTTCTTTCCGCGGACAATGGTGTCACCCCGTCCGCATCTGTTGCTTTACAGTCCATTATACCATTTTCCCGCGCGTTTGTATAGTGTTTTTTTATTTTTTTGAAAAAAAGTTACCTTTTGCCCCCGTTATTCACATTGCGGACACAAACACAAGGTATAATGGAGAGGTAAATTTCAAAAAGGAAGGATTTTATCCATGATTCACCCTTTTTCCCGACTTCGCCGCATCGCAGCGGGGCTGTTGGCACTCTTGATGCTGACGATGCTTTTGGGCAGTTGCTCCTCTGTCGTCTCCAAACCGATCGAGCCCAGCGAGCAAGACATCAAGGTGGTGGCTACCTGCGAGGGCTATGACATCTATTATGAGGAATTCCGCTACGTCGCCCTTTCTTTCCGCGACCAATTTGTCTCCCGCTACGGAAAGGATATCTGGACCGATGCCGAAAAGACGGCCAAATATCTTCCCCTGCTTAAAGAAAAGATCACCGAAAGTCTGACCGTCAACTACGCCATCCTTTCTCTGTGCGATAACTACAACATCGACTACCAGGACAAAAAGATCCAAGAGGCGGTTCAGGACATGATCGACGAGACGGTCGTCGAGATCGGCGGACGTGACAATTACATTGAAATGCTGGCAGCCATGTACATGACCGACCATTTCGTCCGCTTCACGCTGGCTACCGATATGTGCGAGACCGAGCTGGTCTACGTCTTGAAGGATCTGGGCCTTGTCATTGACAATGAAAAGGACTTCCTTCCCTACGCACTCAAGGATGAAAACTTCTGCGCGACCTATCACGTCTTCATCGGTAACGATCCCGGCGACGATATCGAAGCCAATCGTGCAAAAGCGCAAGAGGTTGCCGATAAGGTGCTGAACGGAGCCGATATTAAGCAAATCATCGGATCTTCCGTCAACGAAGACGTCGGCTCTTCGGGTATTCCCTATCACTTCACCCACAACGAATACGATAAACCCTACGAGGAAGCCGCATTTGCCCTGGAAATCGGAGAATGCAGCGGTGTGGTCGAATGTGAAAACGGATTTTACATCATTCAGCGTCAGCCGCTGAGCGAATCTTACATTGTAAACAACGTCTCTACCCTGTGGCAACGTTATCAGTATGCCGAGGTGGAAGCTCTGATCGATGAACAGCAATCCCGTCTGGTCGTCGAGTGGAACGATTACGGTAACGAGCTTCTGGAAGACCTGCTCAATCTCAAATAATCACCCAAAAAACAATAAAAACAAAAGATAAGGCATCACGTCACCCCATCCCCCGCCCCGACGGAAAAACGAGTGTCCGTCGCCGCCGAGCAGCAGACACAGCCCAAGGAGCAAAAGCTCCTCGCTTCCCCATGCTTCCCGCCGCCCGATCGGCAGGCGCATCTCCCGGATCGAGTGCTCCGCCGTAACGTCTTGCACGTTATCTTGCACGTCATCTTGCACGTCATCTTGCATCGTCTCTCCCCCATCCTTTACCAAAGGCAGGAGAGACGATGCTTTATTTTTGTCCTCCTTGGCCAATGCTTCCGGAATCGGTTCACCGATCGGCGGATACCGAAAGGCGTTGCCGCTGTAATTTTGCGGGATGGAGCGCCCCTCATCCTCGCGCCGCTGTGTATACATAGCCTACCTCCTCACTGCATGGACCGAAGCGCTTCGGTCAGTTTGGATACCTTGATCATGGTATCCAGCGTCCGCTGTCTTGACTCACTCAGATAAGGACGCAGGGCGCAAAGCAGGGCCGTCGGCGTTTCGGGGCGCTTTCCCGCCGGTTGCCCCACCGGCTCGGACAGCGTTTGCACCGTCCGCAACAGTATCGGCAATTTGGACAGCAACTCGGGATGAGAAAGCAACGCGCCCAATCCGCCCTCCGCTGACGGTGCTTCCGCTTTGCCCTCCGCCGGCTGTTCCTGCGTGCGAGTATCCTGCGTCCCCCCGCCCTTCAGCATCTCGTCCTGTTCCACCGCGGAAAGTATCTGTTCAAACGAACGTCCGAAATCCTGTTGCATACCTCGCCCTCACGACCTCCCGCCCCGCCGCAAGCCTTCGATCTGCTGTGCCGCGAGATTGATATCCTCGTCGCTTGCCATCTCCAACGCCCGTCTGACCGAAGCAATATCATCGGGGCGAATGGCAATACCCGCAAGATCAATGCCGTTTTCTCCTGCCAAACGCCGAATCAAAGCGCTCAGCTGTGCATCGTTGAGCGACAACAGCCGCCGTACTGCATTTCGATCCAATTTCATACCGACCATCTCCTTTCCATCGCCGCACGTTAGCGGTCGTACGCCAGTATATGACAAAAAAGCGAAAGTGACAAAAGCGCAAAAATGCGCCGCGGGGGTAGACAAGCCGTCCTTTTCGTGCTATACTAATGGAAAAGAATCCAAGAGCTATCACCCACAAGGAGGATCGCCATGTCAAAATACACCATTCCGCTTTCCAAAATCGCCGAGGAATTTTCCTTTGAGAGCGTCGTCATCCCCTCACATTACCAGGAAATCATGCTGACCACCCCCGAGATCAACCGTCCCGGTCTTGCGTTGGGCGGCTATTACGAGCGATTTGAAAGCACGCGTATCCAGATCATCGGAAACGCAGAGATCCATTACCTACGCTCGTTGACCGAGGAGGAGCGCATCTATCGGTTGCAGGCTCTGGTCAAGGCGCATCCCGTCGCCATTGTCATCACCTCAGGACATACTCCTTTTCCTGCACTGGAAGAGGCTTGCGTCGAAGAGAACGTTCCCTTGTTCCGCACCGCCGAGAAAACCAGCCCGCTGATGGCGGCGCTGATCGCATCACTCAACGTTCATCTCGCTCCCCGAATTACCCGCCATGGCGTCCTCGTCGACGTATACGGCGAGGGTATCCTCATTTTGGGCGACAGCGGCGTCGGCAAGAGTGAAACTGCCATCGAGCTTGTCAAGCGCGGCCACCGTCTGATCGCAGACGATGCCGTTGAGATCAAGCGAGTGTCCTCGAAAGCCCTTGTCGGATCGGCTCCCGATATCATTCGCCATTACGTCGAGCTGCGCGGCATCGGCATTGTGGACGTCCGCCGCCTGTTTGGTATGGGTGCCGTTAAGGACACCGAAAAGATCGACCTGGTTGTCAATCTTGAACCATGGGAACAGGGCAAGCCCTATGACCGTCTGGGCCTGGACGAAGAGACCATTGACATTCTCGGCCTCAAATTGCCCGCCATCACCATTCCCGTCAGCCCCGGCCGTAACCTCGCCATCATTTTGGAGATCGCCGCTATGAACAATCGCCAAAAACGCATGGGTTATAACACCGCCCGCGAATTCAACAAACGTCTGATGGGACAAATGGGCATCGAAGAATAAAAAAATCGGGGAGAAGCCGTAGCTTCTCCCCTTTCCTTTTGGGCAATCAATCAAACACGTAGACGTCACGGATGGAGACCGACACACCCGAGCATCCCTCGCTGGTGATGCGCTTGATCTCCTCGGCGTATCGCGCAAACAGGCGGTCGGAAAAGCTCTCGTTTTCCGTTTCCACCAACTGCGCCGCCACGTACAAAGCCCCTGCCCCCATAAAGCGCTCGTGGAGTGGAAATACATCATCCAGATCCACCGTAGCCGCCATCTGTGATTCCCTGCGGCTGCCGCGTGATGCGCCATAAAACCCATCCGCCTCACGGCATTCCGCCACAAAGCAAGCCAGAAGATAGGGGGCTCTTGCCTCGTAGTCACCGCAGTCCTCGTACTGCTCCTCTGCAAGCAGGGCAAGGGCCGCGTCGTAAATGTCCCGATTGGTCATACCGTCACCTTAGGCGGCAACGCCCAGATCCAGAAGGATCATCTCGGCGGGATGTACCACCTTGGCGCCGTACAGGTGCAGACCCTTCACAGCATCCGCAAAACGCTTCTCGGGACGATAAGCATCGATCTCGGACAGCTGCTCGGCAAACGCGATTGCTCGCTTGGTTCTCGCCAGGCACTTGTGATACGTCACGCCCTCACCCTCGACCTTTGCAATATTGGGGCTGACGTAGATCTTACAACCGCCGACACTGCCCAGACAGCCGCTCTCCAGCATCTCGCCGTTGTCGGTAGACAGCATCACCTTGGCCTTGAGGATCATCGCCGCGATTTCGGGAGAAACCTCAAGCACCACGTCGGACGAGTCGCCCACGCCGCTGCCATAGAGTGCCGTGCGGGCAGAGATCAGCGCGTCCATAATATTCTCTGCCGTAACCGTCTCGTTTTTGATGGTCTTGCCGGCCTCACCGTACAGACCGAATACGTAAGCGTCCGCCGTGTTCGCCAAAGCAGCAGCCGCCACACGCATTGCCTCGCTCATCAGCTTAGGCGAGGACTGAGCGCGGTCAATATCGTCGATCTGGAAATTAAAATACTTGGCCTGATCGATGCAAAGCTCGCGCACCGTATCGTCCAGCGTCTGAGGGGTGGACATATCGGTGTTTTTGGTATAATCGCCGACCGAAACATCACCGATACCGCAGATCTTGACAACCGCGCCCTTCTCGCGAATATCGCCTTCATAAGCACGGTTGCAGTTCGCAACTGCAACGTAACGGGAATCCAGCGAACTTGCCAGCGTCTCACTCCATACCGTAGAAATAAAATTTGTAATTGCCATTGTTTTTTTCCTCCTTGTTTTTTCCGCCTCATACGAGGCCTTTTTTGTTTTTATTGCCAGTGCCGC
Source organism: Eubacteriales bacterium (assembly GCA_045613985.1). Classification (GTDB taxonomy): domain Bacteria; phylum Bacillota; class Clostridia; order Oscillospirales; family CAG-272; genus SIG644. The sequence continues at coordinate 20,762 of JAZLCA010000002.1, forward strand.
ATACTCTCAAATATGCGATCATAATGTTCCCGCACCTCGTCCCGACTCATCGCACGGACCTGGGCGGGTGAAAAATAGCCGGCTCCTGCGGGGGACGGAACTCCCACCGTGTGCGCCGTGTTGCAGGCGTTTTGACGTTCAATACGCCTCTTCTCATTGGCAAGACCGCGCTCGTACAGCGCATAAGCTGCCGCCAGCGGCACGCCACCGTGAACCTGCGTCCAAACACGATCGGGCAACTCACGCAGCGACACCTCGGGAAAATAATGCTCAAATTCCTCGCACTCCCGTGCCATGCGGGCGGCAAGAGTATCACGACGCTCCAGCTCCGCTTCCAATTGGGCAATTCGCGCCGTCAAGCTTTGGACGTCATCTCCTCCCGAGTTCTCATCCATCGAGGACCTTGTCTCCTGCGAGACCGTCTCTTGCGAGACCGTCTCTTGCGAGATCTCCTCTTGCGAGACCTCCTCCTGCGAGACCACCTCGTCGGGCTGATCACAAACCTGTGCTTCTGTGCCGTCTTGCACGGGAATATCAAGTTCCATGCTGTCCGTCTGTTCCATCCGTCCTACCTCCTTCACTCAATTCAATCTGAGCGATCAGCTGCCCACGCATAGGCAGAATTCCTGCCGGCAACTGTTCCAGATACTGTTTGAGGGTGATGTGTCCGCCCTCCAACAAATGCTGCAAGGTATTTTGCGTGCCGCTGGCGCTGTATTGCGTCAGATTGCCAACCTCCACACGGGAGCGCAGAATGCAACGGCGCAGCAGATCGAAGTCAATCTCTTCCAATCGCTTGCCCTCTGCATCCTCCAACGGCAACCACGCCGCGCCGGAATTCGTAGCGCACAAAAGATCCGCCCAGATATCCGCCATATCCTCAATGCACTGCTGATAGGCGGTACAAACCTGCGCCAGCGCCGTCCTTGATGCCTCCTGCAAGGCCAGAATCGCACTGGTGTTGCTGGCCTGCGCCGAGCCCAGCACCGTGTCGGTCGCCCCCATCATTTCCTTGGTGACGTTGATCGCACTTTCGATCAGGGCCATGTAACCGTCCTGCATCTGTCCCGTGCCGACCACCTGCACCGCATCGGCCAGATTACCGCCGACCGCAGCAATGGCTTCTCCCACCTCGTTGGTCCACTCGGGAATACGGCTCTTGTCATATACCACCTTGGAAAAAGCGGTATCCGTCATATGCTTCATCATCATCGCATAGGCACGGTTGATGAATTTTTGGTTGGCGATCATGCCGCTGACCGGCGAAGTTCCGTGAAAGCTGCCGTAGGTCGGCATCCAGTTGAAATAGGCTACAGGGTACAAATGCATATTGGTCCTAACGCGGCGAATGACTGCCTCACGGGTGGATTTTTCCAACCATACTGCCCCGTCCTCCTTCCAGAACTTCAACAGGACCGTCACCTTGGCCTGCTCCTCGTCCTCCAGTTCGGGGACGCGGCCGCCTCTGCTTTCAAAAAACGCTCGGGCATCCGATTGGATGCGGGCAATCGTCTCCTGCGACGCTCCTGCCAAGGCTGCCTCGCGGCGCAATGCCGCCACACTTTCGCGACCGGCCAGAATAATGTATTCCTGGCTTTGAATGTCCGCACGGTTCATATCTGCCGCGTACAGCTCACAGCCGTCCCATACTACCGTTTGAACGTCTCCGCCGGGAGCTTTTTTTTCATCCCAGTAGCAATACAGCACGCCGTCCCCCGACAAAGCCGCATCCAACAGCAAACGATAGACCAAGCGGTCCATGTGACAGTTTTCCCAACGATAGAGCATATGTCGATTCAAGGCGACCAAGCTCTTTTGTAAGCGATCCCGCAGTTGTGCATTGGGCAAAGGCATCATTCCTTCATCCGAATAGGTCACCGACAAACGTCCTCCCGCCACCGCACCGATCAGATAATCGGTCACGCGGCGAACGATATTAAATACCGGCTTGGGAAGCGAACGCTCACCCGAAAAATCCCCCCACTGATCGCCGCAATAAAACTGTCGGTTGCGGCCAACCGTTTCATAAAGGCCAAGACGTTGCTTGTGGGCACGTCCCGCTTCGTATTGTTCCCAGGCTTTTGTTTTTTTCATGTCGTTTCTCCTTTCTCCGACAAATTCTGCCGGTTATTCGCTTGATTGCGTTCCAAGACGCACCTGATACAAATGTAATGGGCCATGCGCATCGCACCTGACGCCTACGCGAATGAACCGGAAGCGTCCGATGCCCACGCGGCATTGCATTTGGCTGATCTCGCCACCGTCCCCCGTCAAACGGATGTTTTGGCTTTTCCCATCCACACGCTGCAATGTGAGCGTCACACCATCCTGCGGACAAACGCCGACCAAGCTCGCCTGACACAGCCGCTTGGCGCGATCGGGACGTCCGAAATCCAAAAACATACTTTGATATTCCGCCACAATGGCTCGCTCCTCGCCCGCAGGATGCTCCTTCGTAACGATCACATCCCGATCGGCATTTTCCTGCATTCGATACAACGTGCATCCCATGACGACCCCGGGCTCTCCTCCAAGATCCAACGTCAAACGGGGAACAAAGCCATCAAAGCTGGTCCAAGACCCAAGATCCGCCTGATATACCCATACGCGCTCCCGGCCCCCTGGCATATAGCACCAGATCTCACCTCGCTTGGTATCCGCCCACAGCGTTGTTGCTTGCTCGAATCCCTCGCCCATCAAGGAATGAACGGTGTGGGATACCACCTCGGCATTGCATTCGTTTCGCTCGTCCGTGTCGCTGTTCCAACGCAAAAGCCCCGCGGTAAATATGGTAAAGGGCTGATTGCCCGCCACAGCGACGGAGCCCGTACGGCTGCATCCCATAGAGGTATTGACCGGGATCAGACGAAGGGAGCCATCCTCGTTGACCTGCCCATCCGACATCCAGCTGCCCTTGGCTGTAAAGATCAGCGAACGGTCGTAATGACGACATCCGCCCGTCACTGCATGAATACCGTCACCGATGGTCATCTCATCCTCTTTTGTGACGTATATCATGCAGGTGTTGGGCATCACGGCACGCACCGCCTGTTGTTCCTTCGGCGAAATGGCACGGCTGATGCGCACAGTAGACTTTCCTGGAACGTCATAGAACAAAATTCTGGCGTCCTCCGCGCGGCCCAAGGCACAAGCACGGCGTGCATTCTTGAGATCAGAGCACAGAGGCGCAAAATCCTCCGGCATGGTCAGGTACAACTCGACCTCCGTTCCCGCAGGCAGGGCCTCGCTCATCTCTATACGATTCACGGACGTATTTAACCGAACCGTCTTCGCGTAGACCTCTCCTCCCACTACGGCCGCATCCACCGAAACAGGGCACAAAGGTGACAGGTAAATGTAATACCCCTCGGTGTGCATGCGAACGCGGATCCTTACACGGCGGGACAGTAGATTCGGCTGCTCGTACACCGTGCGGCCCTCCGTTTCATAATCATCCCACCCGTTGCCATAAAGAGGAACGTAGCCCTCCGTCGGCGCAAGACCGGTAGGAGTGAGACTGAAAAATTGCTCGCCATCCAACAAGATCAGCTGTCCGCCATACTCCAAAAACGTAACCTCACCCTCCGAAGTCGCCAGCGTGGCAATGGGCGTAGCCACATGCATTTCCGCCTTTTGGTCGACACTGTACACCGTGTGTCCCGCGACAACGTACGTCTCATACACGCCGCCACGCAAAATGGAAATTGCCCCGCGGATATCCTGGTCGAACGTAGCCAACGGCACAAGACCGCCGCGCCGCCTAAGACTTCCGTCCTTCATGCGGCGAAGATTGCGCAAATCAAAGCTCGTACTGCCGCCACACAAGGCAGATGCGCGGTCCAAACCGCCAAAGTCATCGATAACGACTTCCCTATGCCTCGTTTCCTTGGTTTGATACTTCATATCCTTCTCCTTTCCGTGGGTTAATCCCACACGCTTCGTACAGAAAAATGGAAATCATTGTGCTTGTCCTCAAAAGAAACCTCCCGATGACGGCTCATCACGGCATAGCGCAGTGCCTCGGGGGCGTGCGTCAGGGCATGCGGCTCACCCGCCGCATCCTCGGGACGATGAGCATCGTATAGAAGCCCCTGCATACAGCCAATCAACTCCCGACACCCCCGTAAGATCCGCAGATCGGGAACATCGTCTTTTCCGTGCAGATATTCGCGGAGCAGTCGCCAGCCTGCTACTCTCCGGTCGTCCGCCCGACGCATGGGAGGCAACTCTGCCGCTTCGTTCATCACGGCCACCCCCGACCGTCCGCTGTCCTGACGCCGATTCCACAAATCAGGCGAGGCTACGATGTATTCCATCCTTCGTCCCACCTGTTCCAAAAATCGGCCGGTCTGTCTCGCCGCTTCGCCCAACGTAAGTCCCGATCGGCAAAATTCATGCCACACCCACAGCCTGCCCTGTGGATCCTCGGACAAAACCAACACCGCCAGCCGGTCAAAGCCGTAGTCCATCGCCGCAAACCATCGATGCGCCGCTGTGCCGGGGCACGTCGCCGCCACGTGCTTCGTTTCGTTGAACTCGGAAAAGAATTGCCCCTCGAAAACGTCCCACCGCCCATCCAGCCAAGCGGCACGCAAACGCTCCGGAAGCGACTGCAGACCTTTGACGTAATCAGGGTCTGCTTCCATCAGAACCCGGTTATCCCACACCCGCGCCGGAATAAACGTATAGTCCTCTGCCTGCTCCCCCTGGCGAAATTGCCGATCGATAAACAGCCGCTTGACCCAGGCGTGACCAACGCCGCCGGGATTGCAGGTCAGATACATGCGCCTCGGCATATCCCGCACGCCGCGAAGTGCCGCCCTCAAGGCATGAAACTGTGTCTCGGTCAGCTGCGTCGCCTCGTCAATGGCGATCACGTCGTACTCCTGTCCTTGATAACGAAGCGCATCACGCTCGCTGTCGCAATAGCCGCAGTCAATTCGACTGCCGTTATCCAAAATAAAGGCATTTTCCCCATTGCTAAAACGAACGATCGCCCCATATTCCGATAATATCGGAACAATGTGATTGGCCTTGAGCTCCGCCAGCGTCCGACGCACGAGCAAACAGCGAATGCCGGGATAGCACAGGCAAAGCCCGATCAGCTTGCGCCGAAGCGCCCAGGATTTCCCGCCGCCCCGCGATCCGCCGTACGCCGTGTACCGCGCCCGGGATGCAAAAAACAGCGCTTGCTTTTCATTTGGTTTGCCGGGAATATGCACCGTGGTTGACCGAATGCTCATTTGCCGTCCTCCGACACGTCATGATCAAATACGACCCGCAGCTCCTTGCTCTCCTTCTCTTTGATTTCCGCTTTGATCGTCTCATAGCCCAAGCGGCGGCGGAAGTAGGTCATGGCCAAAAGCGCCGACTTGCCGGGAATACGCTCGGTATTCAGCGCGCCATCCTCCAGCACTGCCAAAATAGCATCGTACACCGCCGGATACTTGTCACCCAGCCGCCGAAGCTCACCAAGTCCTACGCCAAGCGCCCGTCCGAATCCCGCCAAATTGGGGAACAGCACACGCTCTCCCGTCTCATCACCGAGCAGACACTCGTTGACGTAAGCCTCCGCCTCTTGCAGAATCCCGCCCTTTCGAAACAAGCGTTCTACCCGCTGCAGCTGTGCGCGGCTGCATTTGCGCACCGGATCCAACTTTTTCTTTTGTTGCTTGCTCACGCTACGCTATCATCTCCTTTCTTTTCTGTACGGCGGCATGATATCACAAAAAGTAGTGCCAATCAGTGGCCTTTCGTGCCAACGGGTGCCAAAACGAAAAAAAATCTCCCGACGCACTCGCGTCGAGAGATTTTTTCTATGTTATATTCGATTTATGCCCAACTCATGCTGGTAGGCTTGGGCTCTTCGATGATGATGTCCTTGAGGAAGGCAACCGCTTTCTGCAATCCCTCATCAATGGTCATCAAGCTGTCCTCATGCTCGATGGACAGTACTCTATCGTAGCCGCACAGACGCAAATTGGAGACCAAATCGCGCCAGTAGCTCTCACCGTTGCCGTAACCGACCGTGCGGAATACCCAGGCACGGTGCAATTCGTCACCGTAATGCTTGGTATCCAGAACACCGTTCTTTGCCACGTTGTAGGTGTCGATCTTGGTATCCTTGGCATGAACGTGATAAATGGCACCGGCCAACTCACGAATGGCCGCCACGGGATCCATACCCTGCCAGATCAAGTGGGAAGGATCGAAATTCGCACCGATGGCAGGTCCTACCGCCGCGCGCAAGCGAAGCAACGTCTCGGGGTTGTACACGCAAAAGCCGGGATGCATCTCAAAGGCGATGTGAGGCACGTTGTGCGCCTCGGCAAACGCCGCCGCCTCCTTCCAGTAAGGAATGACCTTTTCATTCCACTGCCAGTCGAGAATTTCCAAGAAATCCCCCGGCCAAGGGCAGGTCACCCAGTTGGGATACTTGGCACCCTCGTGGTCACCGGGGCAACCCGAGAAGGTGATGATGGTATCCACGCCCATTTTTTCTGCAAGCAATACCGCGTTGCGGAAGTCCTTGTCAAACTCTGCCGCGATAGCAGCATCGGGATGCAAGGCGTTGCCGTGCGCCGCCAAAGCGCAAACGGTCACGTTGTATTTGTTCAGCGTTGCGATGAAAGCCTCGTACTTTGCCTCATCCGCCAAAAGCTCTTCGGGGTTGCAGTGCGCCTTGCCGGGATAACCGCCCGCGCCCAGCTCCACCGTATGCACGCCAAGACCGGTCAGAATAGCCAGCGTTTCGTCCAGCGACTTCGTTCCGTAAAGATTTGCCAATACACTAAGTTTCATAGTAATTCACCTTGTTATTATAATTTTAAATACGATCTGTTATCGCACCTTGATCTCGGCCACTCGCACGCAATGGTTTTGACCATAACGGAAATTGTTGCAGGCGATGCTCAACTGCCCTTCCTTTTGCTCAAAAGCCAAGGACTGACCGTTGTCCATCCATTTGACCGACAAGACCTCGCCCGCAAATCCCTCAAACACAGCAACGCCGCTTCCACCGCTTTCGATGGTGACGTTGGCACTGCCGCCGATACCGAGATCATACTTGAAGGCATAAAACGTCTTGTCATCATCCACATCGCGCAGAATAAAATCGCGCTGTCCTTCGCGGGCGATGCAGGGCCGACCATTGTAAATGGCTCGTCCGTAAATATTCATCCATTGCCCGATGGCCGTCATGGTTGCCGCCGCCATCAAAGGAACGATACCGTCCCCCGCAGGGCCAACGTTGAGCAGCATATTCGCACCGATCTTGCGGCAATCACAGATCTCCTCGATCAACTGTCTGACCGGCTTGAAATTAAGATCGTCCGCATCTCCCCAATGGTCGTTGAGCGTTTCGCACATCTCCCCCGCTACGTACTTTTTCATGCCGCGGCGGTCGATGGGAGTGAGAAGCCCTCTTTCGTAGGTCAAGGAATCGATGTGCTCGTTGCCCTTTTCTCCCCGCTTTTCCAGTCCCGTGTTGTTGATGATCATCGCCTCGGGCTGATAAGAGCGAATCATGGAATACAGCGCATCCTCTTGCCAGTCGGCATCGGGACGGCTCCAGTTTCCGTCGAACCACACCCCGCCGATCTTGCCGTAGTTGGTGCAAAGCAGCTCCACGCTACGACGCAGATAAGCAAGATACGCTTCAAAATCTCCCTGGAAATCGGGGTGATTCCAGTCCAGCGTCGTGTGATAGAAAAACGGAACCAATCCTTCGTCGCGGCATGCATCCACAAACTCCCGCACGATATCGCGACGGGCACCCGAGTGAGGCGCGTCGTAGTCGTTCAGACCGCAGGTGTCGTACAAAGAAAATCCGTCATGATGCCGCGTTGTCAGGCATACATAGCGGCATCCCGCCCGCTTGGCCAGAGCCGCAAGCTCCTTCATGCTGTCCGCTCGCGGACAAAAGGTCTCGGTCAGCGCCGTATATTCCTCCTTGGGAATGCGGTGAATATTCATCACCCATTCGCCGCGGCACAGCTGGGAATACAGACCGAAGTGAACGAACATTCCAAGCCCCAGCTGTTCAAAATCCTTGATATACTGCGGGGCTACCGGAAGAGTAAAATCCACGTTATCCGACATGGCTCGATGCAAATTCGTTTCTATCAATCCTGGTTGTCGAAACGGTAAATGTCACCCGTCTTAGCGGAGGTGTAAATACCCTCCAGGATCTGGGTGATCACGTATGCCTGCTCAGGAGTGACGCAGGGCTCCGTGTCATTGATAACGGCATTGATCCACTGACGAGCCTCACGAACCTCGGGAGCCTCGTTGCCGTTGCCGTCGTAGAAAGCAACACCGCCGGCAGCCAGCGAGGGCTTGAGCACGTACTGGCAACCGTTGCGGATACCGTTGATACGAATACCGTCCAGCATATCAGCGCCGGCCTTGGTACCGCAAACGGTGGTGATTGCCTCGCGGGTGTCCAGCATATTCAGAGCCCAAGAGGATTCCAGCATAATGGTAGCGCCGTTTTCCATGACGATCATACCAAACGCACTGTCTTCCACGGTAAACTTCGCAGGATCCCAGTCACCCCATGCGTTACCCGTCATGGTGTCGTTATTGAGCTTGTGGAAAGCAGTACCGATGCAGTACTTGGGCTTGTAGTTGTCCATCATCCACAGCGTCAAGTCGAGCGCGTGAGTACCGATATCGATCAGAGGACCGCCGCCCTGCTCATACTCGTTCAGGAATACGCCCCAGGTAGGAACAGCTCTGCGACGCAGTGCAGTTGCCTTAGCGTAGTAAATCTCACCGAAGGTGCCGTCCATGGCTTCCTTCTTCATGTACATTGCATCGGGACGCTGACGGGACTGATAACCGATGGTCAGCTTCTTGCCGGTGCGCTTAGCGGCATCCAGCATCTTCTTTGCTTCTGCAGAGTTGATAGCCATGGGCTTTTCACACATAACGTGCTTGCCTGCCTCCAGAGCATCTACCGTAATAAAGCTGTGCGCGCGGTTGGGCGTGCAGACGTGAACGACGTCGATCGTCTCGTCCTTGAGCAGCTCCTTGTAATCCTCATAAACAGCCGCGTCGGGCGTGCCGTACTGTTCCTTTGCCTTTTTTGCGCGCTCCACGATGATATCGCAGAATGCAACCATCTCAACGTTGGACAGCTTTGCCAGAGAAGGCATATGCTTACCGTTTGCAATACCACCGCAACCGATGATACCAATTCTTACTTTTCCATTTGCGCCAATAGCCATGATTCATTCCTCCGAATGTAAAATTTCATTTGAGACAATACGCCTCATCAGTATATATCATACCTCATTTTTGTTTGAATTGCAAGAGATATGATAAAATTCAAAAATAAAAATTGGATGTGTGCACAAAACAAAGCAACGTTTTTTGTGCATCTTGAATGGTGGCGAAAATTTTTTGAATGTCTTCTCCTTAGGACTCATGCCGCTTCACGTATTCGCGCTTCTGCACAAGTACCGATCAGACAAAGAAATCATCCAAATGACTGCCGGCACGCGCAAAAGAGCGCCCCCGCATCAGAGACCGGATGGGATTTATCCCTTTGTCTTACCCCTTCCGCCGCGCATCAACTTCCACCGCAAAAACTGGTCGAAAATTCAAATATCCCTCGTCTTCCCTCTTGCCATTTTTTACATTTTGTGCTACAATAGAAAAAAATCTGCCAAAGGGGTGTTTATTATGAAACCATCCTCCCCCGCCTTCCGTCAAGAACACGATTCCATGGGTAACGTTTCCGTCCCCGCCGATAAGCTGTGGGGCGCACAAACGCAACGTAGCCTTGAAAACTTTCCGATCGGCAAAGAAAAAATGCCGAGCGAAATCATACATGCCTTCGCCCTGCTCAAGCGTGCCTGCGCCACCGCCAATCGCGTCCTGCGCCCCCGCTCCATGACGAGCGAAAAGTGCGCCGGCATTGCCCTTGCCTGCGACGAGATCATCAAGGGCCAGCTCAAGCAACACTTTCCCCTGTCCGTGTGGCAAACGGGAAGCGGAACTCAGACCAACATGAACGTCAACGAAGTCATCGCCAACCGTGGCAACGCCATTCTCGCTAAAAATCTGCTGCATCCAAACGATGACGTTAATATGTCTCAATCCTCCAACGATACCTTCCCCACCGCCATGCATATCGCGGCAGTACTGTCCGTCGAAAAGGAGCTTCTCCCCGCCTTGGACGGCCTGTGCGCCACCATGCAGCGCCTGGAAAAAGAAAACGACGACGTCATCAAATGCGGCAGAACTCACCTGCAGGATGCCACCCCCATTCGATTCTCGCAAGAGATCAGCGGCTGGCGCACCTCGCTTCAAAAGGACGCGGAAATGATCCGCACCGCCATTGACAGTCTGCGCCCCCTGGCGCTGGGCGGCACTGCCGTCGGCACGGGACTCAACGCCCCTCTGAATTTTGACCATATCGTCACTCAGGAGCTATCCAATCTGTGCGGCACCGCCTTTTGCGCTGCTCCCAACAAATTCCACGCCCTGACCTCAAGAGATGAGTTCGTTTTCGCTCACGGCGCCATCAAAGCACTGGCCTGCGACCTTTTGAAGATCGCCAACGACATCCGTTGGCTGGCCTCGGGCCCTCGTCTGGGCCTTGGCGAGATCGCCATTCCCGAAAACGAGCCTGGCTCCTCTATCATGCCCGGCAAGGTCAATCCCACCCAGTGTGAGGCCATCACGATGATCGCCGTGCAGGTCATGGGCAATGACACCACCATCGGCATTGCCGCCTCGCAGGGCAATTTCCAGCTCAACGTATTTTTGCCCGTCCTGGCCTATAATTTCTTGCAGTCCGTTCGCCTTCTGGCCGACGGTATGCGCTCCTTTGACACCCGTTGCGTGTCGGGCATCGTTGCCAACCGCGACAAAATGCAGGACAACGTCAACCGCTCTCTTATGCTGGTCACTTGCTTAACTCCCCACATCGGCTATGAAAATGCCGCTCGCGTTGCCAAAACTGCCCATGAACAAAACATCTCTCTCAAGCAAGCCTGCACCGCTCTCGGCTACCTGACCGACGAGCAATTCGACGAGGTATTCCGCCCCGAACAAATGGTATAAATCATCCTCGCGGGAGGGATAGCCCCTCCCGCGACCTATTCCACCCAAAAGAAAGGATCACCCCATGGACATCCGCCAGCAATCCCTGCAAAAGCACTACGATTGGAAGGGCAAGATCGAGGTCGTCTCCCGCGCCCCCATTCATGACCGAAACGACCTCTCCCTCGCCTACACCCCCGGCGTGGCCGAGCCTTGCCTGGAAATTCAGAAAAACCCAGATAAATCCTTTGAGCTGACCAGACGGCACAACCTCGTCGCCGTCGTCACCGACGGCACGGCCGTCCTCGGTCTTGGCGACATCGGCCCCGAAGCAGGTATGCCTGTCATGGAAGGCAAATGCGCCCTGTTCAAGACGTTTGCCGACGTCGATGCTTTCCCTCTTTGCATCCGTTCCAAGGACGTCGATGAGATCGTCCGTACCATCTACCTGCTGTCCGGTAGCTTCGGTGGCATCAACCTCGAGGATATCAGCGCCCCCCGTTGCTTCCAGATCGAGCAAAAGCTCAAGGAAATCTGCGATATTCCCGTCTTTCACGACGACCAGCACGGCACCGCCATTGTCGTTGCCGCCGCTCTGCTCAATGCCCTTAAGGTTGTGAATAAAACCATCGACACCGTAAAGATCGTCATCAACGGCGCAGGCTCCGCAGGAATCGCCATTGGAAAGCACCTTCTTAACATGGGCGTTAAGCACCTCGTCATGGTCGATCGCTTCGGCATCATTTGCGAAGGAATGGAAAACCTCAATCCCGCCCACGCCGATATCGCCCAAGTCACCAACCGCGGCCATTTGATGGGAACGCTGGCCGATGCCATGAAAGGCGCCGATGTGTTCATCGGCGTGTCCGCCCCCGGCGTGGTCAGCGAAGATATGATCCGCTCCATGCGAGAGGACGCCATCGTCTTCCCCATGGCCAATCCCACCCCCGAGATCATGCCCAATGAGGCTCTCGCCGCAGGTGCTCGTATCGTCGGTACGGGCCGCTCCGACTTCCCCAACCAAATCAACAACGTCTTGGCCTTCCCCGGTATCTTCCGAGGTGCCCTCGATTGCCGCGCCACCTGCATCAACGAGGAAATGAAGATCGCCGCCTCTCACGCTTTGGCCAACCTCATCCCCCAAAACGAGCTGAACGAACAAAATATCATCCCCGCCGCCCTCGACACACGCGTCGCCCCCGCCGTCGCCGCCGCTGTGATCAAAGCCGCGCACGAAACGGGTGTGGCAAGGGGATAAAAAAAGGAGATCCTACCGTCGTAGGATCTCCTTTTTCTCTTTTATACTACTTCCTGCTTGATCGTCTTCGGACGCTCGGACAAGCGGGAAAGATTCTCCGACAGCTTGCGCAAAGTCGCGTAAAAAGATTGCAGCTCGTCTTCGCTGATACCGCTGTCCGCCGCGGATTGCGCTGCCAGCGCATACGAGGTAATGGTCAGAGCCAACCCCCGTCCCTCTTCGGTCAGGCAAATGCGAGAATTGTAATTCTTTCGCTTTTCGCCGCCACCGCCAACGACCTCTACGTAGCCCCGCTCCCGCAATTCCTCGACCTCGCGGGAAACCAGCGAGCGGTCGATCTTGCTCTTGGAGGCCAGCGTCGTTGCCGTCAATCCGGACGGATGAGAAAGCAACTCATACAGCCAAAAAATATGAACACTTTTGACACCCAACGACGGTGCCACAGACAGCTTGATCTTGTTGACGCTTTTGTGTATGCCCTCGATCAGCTGAACAAATTGATTAAAGCGCTCCGATTCCATGCATTACGTTCCTTGCTTTTGATTATTTAATGGTGCGATCCAACTCAAATCTCTTGATCTTACGCAGCGTGTTCTTGGGGAATTCCTCTTTTCTGACCTTGAGCATTCCCACCTTCTTGTAGGAGGTCGCGGTACGGTTGTAGTCGTCGATCTTTTCCTTGAGATAAGCCGCTACGTCTTCAATTCCGTTGGCCGCGATATAGTCGTTGTCAGGATAGATCTCGGCAACGATGGTGTTGTATGCACTGCCTCTCTTGCTCTGGCCCTCGTAAACGACGATTTCCAAAATGCCGCCCGTGGCGCACAGCTCGGTCTCAATCTCCTCGGGATATACGTTTTTACCGTTAGACAGAATGATCAGATTCTTAAGACGACCCGTGATGGTAAGAATACCATCCTCGATCTTACCGTAGTCGCCCGTGCGGAAGTAGCCGTTCTCGTCAAAGGCCGCCGCCGTCGCTTCCTCATCCTTGTAGTAACCCATCATAACGTTGGGACCCTTGACGCGGATCTCACCCTCACCGTCCTCGTTGGGATCGGCAATGATCATGTCCACACAACGCAGAATACGTCCGACGCTGCCGGGCACCTGCTCATTGTTGCGGTTGACCGACAAAAGCGGAGCGCACTCGGTAATACCATAGCCATTGAGCACCTTAATGCCCCAGCTCTCATACGCGTGAATGATGTCAGCATTCAAAGGCGCGCCACCGCAGATGACCAGCTTGAGCTTGCCGCCGAACACCGTCAGAATGGAGTTGAACAGCTTTTGGCGCAGGTCAACCTTGACACGGCGCAGACCGTTACTGACCTTCATCATATAGGACAGAATAGTCTCCTTCCCCGTCTCCTTGACGTTCGCCTGGATCTTACGGTAGAAGGTCTCCAGATACAAAGGCACCAGAATCAAATGCTCGGGCGACTCTGCCTTGAGTTCCTTTTGGATATAACGCAGGCCGGAGGACAGATACACCTCAGAACCTACCAGCATATGACCGATCAGGTTAACGGTCGCGCCGAAGGTGTGGTGGGGAGGAAGCACAGCTATGGTCTTTTTGCTGACCGAAATGTACTCCATACCACCCGCAATATCGGTCAGGATGGCATGCTGAGACAGCATGACGCCCTTGCCCTTGCCCGTGGTACCCGAAGTGAACACGATCTCAGCACATACGTCAGGATCGATCTTGGGCAGACGAGGCTTATTCTCCATCGCCGCGCCGCGCGCTTGCAGTTCAGCCGTCGTGCCTTCGCCCTCGTAAGCGATCACATATCGACCGACAATGCGGCAGTTTTCATTCGCCATGACGGCATCACCCTTGGCGGCAATGTCGGCATCGTGGAACAAATATTCACAATCGGCAAATGCGACCGTAGTCGCCAGCTCCTCGCCGGTCCATTCGCGGTCCAAAGGAACAACAACGGCACCAATCGCCAACAGCGCGTAGTACAGCTTGATCCAGGGGAAGGTCAGCTTGCCCACGATGGCGCAGTGCTTGCCTGCACATCCCATCTCCAAGAGTGCAACTGCCAGATCATCCACCTGATCCTTCAATTCGTTAAAAGATACCTTGACCGATTCAGCGTCGCTGGGCTTGACACGGAAGGAATAAGCGATATCGTTGCCATAAATGCTTGCCGCACCTTGCAAAAGCTGCTGTACGTCGCGGTATTCAAAAGTCGGATTCAATGCGTAAGGTTTCATCATACACCTCTCGTTTTATCGTTTGATATATTGTAACGCTTTGTAATTTTTATTGTACTGTCTCAATATCCGTGGCATGCCACACCATTCCATTGTATGACATTGGTAATTATTATACCACAATCATGTTGATATGTCAACATCTTTTTTGACGAAATTACTCCTGAACAACCGGTACTTGACAAATTCAATCAAACATAGTATACTAAAATCATTCAAGCATACGGAGGAATATACTATGCTGCCCCCCTATCTCATTTCCATGATTGCCATGGCGGCCGTCAGCTTGGTCGCTTTCATCGCCTACGGTCTCGATAAACGCAAAGCAAAAAAAGGGCTGTGGCGCACCAAAGAGAGCGTCCTTCTCGGACTTGGCGTATGCGGCGGTGCCGTCGGCGCACTGCTTGGTATGCAGGCCTTCCGTCACAAAACCAAGCACTGGTACTTCTGGGTGGTCAACATTTTGGGACTGGCCTGGCAATTCGCTCTTGTGATCTATCTGCTTTTGAATCTTTAAGCACACCCGAAACACATTCAGGGAGCCGCCCGTTCAGGGCGGCTCATTTCATCGATGGCAGTAAACAATCGGTGCCGCGCCGCCGCGTATTCAACCGCTGCTTGATCCCCCATGCGTCCGTACAATACCACGTCCCCCAAAAGATCGTTGACCGACCTCCACAAATTCGTATTCATCACCGGCCGCATCCACCCCCGCCATGCCCGCCAAAACTCCTCCAATGCCGCCGCATCGGTCGCTTTGACCTCCGCCGCTTGCTCCGGAAGTGCTTGCAGCATTCCCTTTATGGTGCCGCAAACGTGGCGGTTCATGCATACCGAAAGCGTCATGACCGCCGCCATCAGAACAAGCAAAACAAGAGAAATGCGTACCGCCCTCATATATTTTTCTCCTTTCGCTCCAATACCGTTTGGCCCGCGTCGTCACATAGCAGATACAACACGTCCCCGCGCTCCGCACCGTAGCCCTTGAGTACTCCCTCCAGCCATGCCTTATCCCGCCCGAGCATGCTCATATTGTACTCGTTGATTGTCCCATCGCTGATCATCATATGCATCATGCCCGTATTTTTCACCCGGATGGAAAGATCCTGCGGGGTTGCAGGGCGGTACTTTGCCCCCAAAATCACCGAAAGCTGTCCGTTTTTCTCCAAAATAGCATACTGCACCTCACTCGGATCCCCCACCCCTTGCTGACGAAGCCCCGCAAACAACTCCTCCACCGACATCCGATTGCGAAGCAGCTCTCGCTGATCCAATCGCGCGTCGCGGATAAGAATGCTGGGCGCCGTTTCGATCTTGCGGCGCAGACGGGGACGGCGGGACAGCACCGCCGCCATACATACCTCCAGCGAGAGTAGCGTCACCGTTGGAATAACGGCATATAACAAGGGAACGTCGGGATTCTCAATGGGAAGCGTCGCAATTTCGGAAAGCAGCAGTGTCGTAATCAGCTCCGATACCTCCAGCTGTCCAATCTGCCGCTTGCCCATCAAGCGCATCGCTCCCGTGACCATCAGATAGATGAGAAGAGTGCGAATAAAAACCGTGATCATGCTCTCACCTCCTCTCAATAACATCCCCCGTTTTCGTTTCCTTATACAACGCAAAAAGGCATCGCCGCGGCGATGCCCTTTTCTTTGACAATTATGTTATTTTACGGGAGCAAGCGTGTTGAATACCGTCTCGCACAGCTCGGCATCCGCCACGACCACAGTCACGGTAACAAGGTAGTTGAGATCGCCAACCGCCATAATGTACTGCGTCTGCTTCATCGCCACGCCGTTGGCAGTATTATCTTGGCTGATCACAACGACCTTTTGACCGTTGGTTTCCTTCTTCTCGATCTTGACGTTGGAAACAATCATGCCCATCGACTCATACAGCGGCTTGTAGGTAGCGTTGTAGCTGTCAATCGTCATGTTTTCGTAAATATCGGACTTAGGCTCATAAGCGACCGTGATGTTGTTGCCGCTCGCCGCCCGCAGGATCACGATGGAGCCGTCCTGCTTGGCCCAGCCCTCGGGATAAGCAAAGGAGATCTTTCCGTCGGAATAAGCAGCGTAACCCTCGGGAATGACAATCTCATCCTTCTTCTCTTCTTCTTTTTCTTCTTCCTTTTCTTCTTCCTTTTCTTCTTCCTTCTTGTCATCCACGTCCTGCTTGTTGTCGTCCTCTTGTTTTTCGTCGTCCTTGGGATCGTCCTTGTCACAAGACGCAAACGTAAAGATGCAGCCGATCAAAAGCAGCAATGCGAGCAACGTACAAATGATTTTTTTCATGATGAGTCCTCCGTTTGTTATCATGTTATTATGTATTTTATCACAAATTTCCGTTCCTGTCAAGTTGTTCAAAACGCCACGTCGCCTTGCTAAATACAAGCGCCGTGCATTTGGCATAGGAAATCGGGCAGATTTTCAAAACCGTCCGAGAGCGAAAATAAAATGATCCGTCAAAGCCGTCACAGCGTCCTCAGATACGCGCTCAAGATATCGTGCAGCCAGGCGCAAGAAAAGAAGCAAGGCAGCGTGAAAACAAGTCCGCTCCACACGTCCATCATAAAGCCCACCATCCCCTGACCGCGCCGCCGCTTGACGTAAAAACAGGCAAGCAGTATACCTCCAATCAAGGCACACGTCCCCACACTGAATGCGGCGGGAATGGCAATGGGATGGCGATAGCTCCGCGTGGAGAACCGGATGCACATAACGAGCGTGAAGGCGCAATACATCCCCACACCAACGCAAAACGACGTTCCCATCGACAGCAGGCTCGTCCCAAGCGAGCATTCCCGCGCCGCCCGACGGGCAAAGATCAAATAGAGCGCATTAGCAAGGATCAGTCCCCCGCCCCACACGAATATCAAAACCAGGGTGCCATCAAAATACTCCGTCAGATACCGCTCAAGAAAAGGCGCGTCCGCCGCCGGCTCGCCCGGTGTGATGAGCAGGGCAAGCGCAATCCCCAAAAGGAGCAGCGCACTTCCCGAAGCGTATAAAATCACGTGAAGCTTTCTCATGTATGTCTCTCCTTTCCCGCCTATGTACTTATGATACGAACGACCACCCAAGAAAGCAACAACGTTTTTAATTTTTTTTGCTTTTTGATAAAAAAAGCACGGCCGACAAAAAATTGCCGACCGTGCGGTAAAACAGTATAATATCCAAATGATCAAAACGTCCGCAAAGATGCGCTGATCATACCGTGCAGCCAAAGGCATGCCAAAAAGCAGGGTACGATAACAACCAGCCCACTCCACACGTCCATGATAAGACCAACGACGCCCCGTCTCCATCGCCGTTTGAAATACAAACAAGTCAGCAGAATGAACGCGACCAGCGCGCCAACGCCCACGCTAAAGGATGCGGGAATGGCGATGGGATGACGATAATTCGATGAAGAAAACAGCACGCACGTGACAAACGTGTAGACGCAATACACCCCCACACCGACACAAGCCGCCATACCAACGGCCGACAAGCTCGTGGCCATGGTACACTCACGCGATGTACGGCGGCCAAAGATCAGGTAGGGCGTGTTGCCCAGGATCAACGCTGCCCCGCCAACCAGCATCACGTAATAAAGACCGGCAAAGGTACCAAGCAGGGGAAGAGTGGTCGAAGAAGCCTCCCTTGCCGCCATGCTGGGCCAAAAGAGCAACGCTCCGATCAAGGCGAGCAAACAACCCGTAAGAAATGCAAGCAAGTGAAATTTTTTCATATCCTTCTCCTTTCGCCACCATTTTTCTGTATATCCATTGTACAATCGCTCCTCTAAAAAATCAAGATGTTTTTCCATATTCTAAAAAAATTTTTTATCGTCCAAAAAATCGGCTCCCCCCGTTGCAATTTTCTTCGTTTTCTGTTACAATAAAGGCAATTCACCGTTTCTTTTCGAAAGGAGCCTTATCATGGCCGACAACAAACACTACGATATCCATCTTCTGTCCAACTCTCACTGGGACCGCGAATGGTATATGTCCCACGAAAAATATCTGGCCCGCTTGGTCCCCCTGATGGATCGACTGGTCAACATCATGAAAACACAGCCCGGTTATATCTTCGTCATGGACGGCCAGTATGCCATGCTGGAGGACTATCTTGCCATCCGTCCCGAGGCGACGGACAGCGTCAAGGCTTGGATGGCCGAGGGACGCCTCAAGGTCGGTCCTTGGTACACCCAACCCCTGGAAACTCTCATTTCGGGCGAAGCTATGATCCGAAATCTTCAACATGGTATCGCCCAGACCGAAAAACTGGGCCCTGTTATGCGCGTTAGCTACGAAGTTGACGAGTTCGGTCATGCATCTCAAACGCCCCAGATCTTGCAGGGCTTCGGCATCTCCGGTGCGATCGCCTGGCGCGGTCTGCCCAAAGGAAGCCGCAGTGCCGTCAAGTGGAAGTCGCCCGACGGCAGTGCCGTGACGTTGTTCTATTCCAACGACGGCTATGGCGAGGCAACCGCCCTGCCTCTGTGCGAGGATGATTACGTCGAAACGGTCGACGGCGACGACATCAAGCGCGCAGGACTTCGCTCCCGTGTGGAAGGCTTGCGCCGTCTGCGCGAGGCCAATGCCGACACCACGCATCTGCTCTGGCTCAACGGCATCGATCACTCCTGGGCCCAGCCCGATATTCTGTCCGTCATCGACCGTGTCAACGCCCTGTATCCTGACCTGCACGTCAAGCAGGATACCCCCGAGGGCTTCACCTCTGCCGTCGAGCAGGACTATGCCGATCGCGGTCTTACCATGACTGAGGTCAAGGGAGAACTGATGTTCACCCGCGAGGACGTGCTGGAATCCACCCATTCCTGCCATCCCGTTCAGAAAAAGGCCAACTACGACACCGAAAATCTCCTGGAGCACTCGCTTGAACCCTTGTGTACCATGGCTTGGCTGCAGGGCGAGGACTATCCCGAATGGGCCGTTAAGCGTGCCTGGCGTTACGTACTGGAAAATCACGCTCACGACTCTCTCGGCTGCACCTCGGTCGACGAGGTGTTTGAGGAGGTTATGACCCGCTACCGCTGTGCCTCCTCGCTGGCAGAGCAGACCATTCAAGAATCGGTGCGCGCCCTCATGGCACACGGCGAAAACACCCCCTCGCTCTACCTGTTCAATCCCACCGCCGCCCCCATTTCGGGCGTCGTCCCCTTCTCGTTTGATATTCCCAAGGGCTTTGGCAATGCCGACTTCCACCTGACCGACAAGGAAGGCAACGTCGTCCCCCACGTTCTTTTGGAAAAAGAGCCCGTCCTTGACGTTCGCTACAATCCCCGCTTCGGCCATCCCACCCGCACAGGCGCGACCTACGTCTCGGGCCTGGTGTGCGTCGATACCATCCCCGCGCTGGGTTATCTCCGTCTGAACCTCGCCTCCGGCAATCCGGTCTCCCGCATCAAACGCAATCTGGAGCCGTACTATTTTGTCTCGGCGCCCGGCGTGATGGAAAACGACCACCTGCGCGTCACCATCAATCCAAACGGCACCTTCGACCTGTATGACAAGGCAACCGCCAAGACCTATCCTTCCCAGCTGTTGTGGGAGGACAGCGGTGACGCCGACAACTGCTACATCCATCAAACGCCCTTCAACGACCGCCGTACTTACCTGTCCACAGCAAACGCCGCCTCGGTCCGTCAGCTGTACGACACGCCTCTGGGCGCCGCCTTTGAGATTGTCCAGACCCTGACCATTCCCGATGGCCTGAAGGACAACCGCACCCGCCGTGCAGATCTCGTCGGAACGGTCGATATCACCTCGGTACTGACGCTTCACAAGAATGCTCGCCGCGTGGATATCCAGTTGACCGTCAACAACCACGCCCGCAACCACCGCCTGCGCGCCCTGTTCCCCACCCATCTGTCCGAGGCAACCCTTTCGCGCAGCGGCCAGCCCTTCGATACCGTCGAGCGCCCCATCCACAAGGATATCGACTTCGATCTGCAAGAACAGCCCTACGCCACCGCTCCCATGCAGGACTTCTGTGACGTCACGGGAGATACTTGCGGTCTGACCGTTGCGGCCGCCGGCATTTACGAGTACGAATGTACCGATAATGCCGCAAGAGCTTTGGCACTGACCGTCCTTCGCGCCACCGAAATGATCGATGTCTGGGGCTTCTCCAACCCCCGCTATTTCATGCAAAAGGGCCAAGTGCTGGATACCCCCATCACCTATACCCTCTCTCTCATTCCCCACGGTGCTAACCCCGCCGAAGTACGCGACGAGGTTGCGGCCGCCCTGCTCTCCCCCATGGTCCTGCTCAACCGACAGAGCGAGGTCTCCGTCATGACCGACTACGTCGCGCCCGTCCGCGACCTTGGCGACGTCGGCAGTCCCATCTCGCTGACGAGCAACGGCGACGTCACCATCACCGCCTTCAAGAAGGCATACGACCGCGACACCCTCATCGTCCGCCTGCACAACCGCGCCAATACCGAGGCACAGGGTACGCTGAGCATCGGCACGACGGCCAAAATCCCCACCGCCGCTTATGAAACGACGCTGGAGGAACGCCGCCTGCAAGCGCTGCCTCTGACCGATGAGAGCGTCAACTTCACCCTCCGCCCGAGAGGACTTCTCACGTTGGAATTCGAAATGAGCAACCGCTAAAAAAAGCAACCCGAGGCATCGCCTCGGGTTGTTTTTTTATTTCTTATCCTTTTTCACTTTGGGCTGATAACGCAGTTCGTTGACCGAATACACGGTCACGAAGGCCTTGGGATCCACCTTCTTGACGAAATCCATCAGCAACCGATACTCGTTTTTGTCCACGATGGTCACGATCTCACGGCGAACGGTGCCGTCGTACGCGCCAATGCCGTCGTACAGCGTCGCACCGCTGTGTAGATCATGCAAAAGAAAATCCACGATCTTGTCGGTCTCGGGCGAGATCACACACACCCTCCGCTTGATGTTCAAACCGAAAATAAATTTGTCCACGATCATACCGCTGAAATACGTACCCAGCACGCTCAGCACAACCGTCTTGGTGTCGTAGCACAAAATCGATGTCAGCGACACGATTATACCCGACACCGATACCGCCGTTCCCAAACCCATGCGCAGATACTTGCTCATGATCTTGGCCACGATATCAATACCGCCCGACGACGCGTTGTAGGAAAACAGAATGGCCATGGCGATGCCCACCACCAAAATGTAGCTGATCATGTCCAACAGCGGATCCTCGGTCAGCGACTTGAAATTGGGGAAAACAAATTCAAATACGCCAAGCGTGACGGGGATCATGACCGCCGTGTATACCGTTTTGGCACCAAACTCGGGACCGATGAGAAGAAAGCCCAGAATCAGCAGTATGACGTTGATGATCAACGAAATAGCCGAAATGGGAAGCGGAATAAAATTGCTCAGCACCATCGCCAGCGCCGTGCCGCTGCCAACCGCCAGATTGCTCGGCAGCATAAAGAAATATATGGCCACTGCGGCTAATATCGTTCCAAACGTAATGATCGCATATTCCTTGATCGCGCGTTTTATCATGACCACAGACCTCACTTGAAATTTGTCGATACCATTATAT
Source organism: Eubacteriales bacterium (assembly GCA_045613985.1). Classification (GTDB taxonomy): domain Bacteria; phylum Bacillota; class Clostridia; order Oscillospirales; family CAG-272; genus SIG644. Next base: position 42,860 of record JAZLCA010000002.1, read on the forward strand.
CACAAAAAATCGATTTGTCCATCGTTTTTTGTGATTTTCTCAAAAATGGCAACAAGCCTTGGCACGCTCGGCACCAAGGCTTGTTTATTTTACGGATACGGATCGGTCTCAATCTTTTTGTGATCTTTTCTCTGACTCTCGACGTATTCCTCAAACCCGGTCACCTCAATGGCCGGCACGTTGGTCTTGGCGTAGATCGCGTTGCCGTTTTTGCCCGTTCCAATGCGCTTGTAGAAGGTGTAGAACGGAATGGCCACCGTGCGATCGTTTTCCTTGTCGTAACCGGTGCGGTAGGTAAAGCCAACGAAGTCATACCCCGAAAATTCCACCGGTGTCTGCATCGCCATGCACAAGGGGCAGACGTGGCCGCCGATGACGTAGCCATTGTACAACAGCGCCTCGGCATCTGCAAGAGAGATGCGCTTGGCCTCTGACATGGGCACGAATTGGGAGCGATCGCCTCCGCGCTTTTGCACGTAGCAGATACTCACGTCAGCAAGTATCGTCTCGCTCACAAGGTCGCTGCTGTAATTCGGAAAGTTATCAAATTCCAGCGCGATATAGCTCGAGCGCGGACCGTAAGAGTAGGCATGAAGCGGATCGTCTCCCCGATTGTAAAAATAGACGGTTAACCATGTGACTCCGTACTCGCTGTAACTATCGTATTCCCTGGCTACCCTCGCATCCTCAAAACGAACGCCGAAAATATCAAACAATTTCTCTTTTATGTCGGCCAGACTCTCAATGATGTCCTCGTCGCTCATTCGTTGATCGACCTGAACGGGCACCCCGTCCAAATCAATCGTGTGCGCCCTTGGAGTAATGGATACTTGATTCATGGTTTCCGAATGTGTCAACGAAATCCAATATTGATCGGTCTCTTGGCGTATTATCAAGTACGGACTTCCGTCGTATCGGTCGTCCCGCTCGATCGAATACGAAGAAAAGCGGGTATCAAGAGCATCTGAAAGCTTTGAAAAGATCCGATCGGCAAACGAGGAAAATCCACCCTTATCCAACGACAGCTTGTGGGGGCGCGACTCGTACAAAGTAACGTAATCTTCCGTAGAGACCGGGAAAATTCGCAAATACTCTGCCGACGGCACCTCCTCCGTCGTGTAGGCGTTGGTGGCGATCGCATCATTTTTCAGATCGTCTCCTTCCAGAAGCTCTGCCAGCTCCGTGGCCGTAAACAACGGATTGTTAAACACCGGCACTTCCTTCGGTGGTTTCGGCGTCGGCCCCTCCCGCCACAGCCGCGCCATGATGGGAACGCTTGCCAAAATCAGCGCAAAGCAGGCGGCCAGCGCGACAAAGCGTACCACGGGCGAAATTCGGCGCGCCTTTTTCGCCTTTAAGCGGTTGTCCTGTCGCACAAAGTCCTCTACCACATCAGCGTCAATGGCGCCGATGGCATCGATCAATTCATCGCGTGTCAGCATAGGTAACCCTCCTTTCTCAAGAGAGCGCGAAGCTCGTCCCGTATGCGGGCAATGTCTCGGTTGACCGTTGCCTCGCTGCAAGAGAGGGCCTGTGCCACCTCCGCGATCGGACGCGCCGCGAAATAGCGAGCCATAAATACGTACTTGCGGCGGCGCGGAAGCGTCCGCACGTAGCCGCTGATCAGCGACGCCAGCTGCTCCGCCTCCGCTTGCCTCGCGGGATGCTCTCCCCCCGCGACCACGTACTCCAATTCGGAGAAAGAATCAATGGCATCCGCCGGCACTCGCCGCTCTCGCGTATTAGCGCGATGACGGTCAATGGCCGTCCTTCGCATAATCGTAGCCAAAAATGCCTGCAAAACCGTCGGACGCTTGGGCGGCATCGCGTTCCATGCCCCGAGGTAGGTGTCGTTCAGGCACTCCTCGCAATCGCGCAGATCACGCACGATATTGCGGGCAATGGCCATCAGATATCCGCGGTATTTGACGTCGGTCTCTTTGATTGCGTTTTCGTCTCTGCTCCAGTACAGCGCAACGATGTCTTCGTCGCTCATCGGGGATATGCGAACGTTATTTTCCATGTCCAGATAGCACCTCCGTCCAAGATTTGAAGAGTCTCTTCACTTCATACAGTCGACAAAAACGCAAACTTCTCTCACCTTTTGGAGAAAAAATTAATTTTTTTTACAAAATGAACACGCCGTAGCCCCAACCGACCTGACCGCCGTTTTTCAACTGCTCGACGTAAGCGCGGCGAAGCGAGGTGTCGTCGGGCAGCTTGTCCCACCGCTTTTCGTCGGTGTCGAACAAACGCCACAGATCTCCTCTGTTTTTGCTCGTCCCCGAGTTTATAATATCAAACCGCTTCATAAATTTGTACACGTTGGACTCGTGGGACAGCATATGCTCGTGCTCGGGATACAACAGCCAGGAGCTGCAAACAAAAGCACAAATCGGTCCCGTCTCTTTGGCAAAGAACTCCTTGGCACGGGCAAACGCCGCATCACATTCCGCCACACTCAAGGGCGACATGGTGCGCGGAATATGTACGTTGATCACACGGCTCTCGGGCGTCAGCACCGCGCCATCCTTTTCATACGAACGGCCGAAATTCACCATTTCAAACTGCAAGCGTCCCAGCGCAAAGCGAGTGAGATTGAAAAACCGATCGAACCAAAAGGCAACGAAAGAGCCTACGATACCCTTGACCAGCTTGCACTCCTCCAGCTTATATTTGAGGTCAAGCATGCTATTGTGGAAAACGTCGTCCGCCAGCCCCCGCGCCGCATATTCGGCCTTCAATCGGCGGCTCATGCAGATAGAGATCAACAGCTCCGTCGTGTATTCATGCAGATACAACAGCCGAGCCGCTTCCCCCGCCAGGCCGAGAATTTCCTTGATATCACACCCGATATTTTCCTCATACAAAGCGAGGGCGCGATTCCACAGCGCCGCCGTTTTTTCATCGGCCACGATGCGATCGTACACCTCCAAAAGATAAGCCGCATCTGCCGCATCGTAATCAAAATCCTTAAAAAATTCAATCAGATAAGTTCTCATAATTCCCCTCACATATAAAGATTTGGTCTTCCCATCTCATTATACCCGAGCAACCGGAGTTTGTCAATATCGGAGGCAGCAACAAAGAAAAGCAGACACGCGATGCGCATCTGCCTTTTTGTTGAGTTCGTCCGGCGATTTTGAACCTTGGTATCAGTTCCAATGAGACACCTTGTATTTCTTGCCCATTGCTTTTTCATTGAATGAAATGTAAGAACGCTTTCTGCATTTCAGAATCAATCTTCTACCATCCTCGCGATGCGCATAAACAGGTTCAAAGTTACCGGTTGTAGCTTTCAATTTTTCCGCCAACACCTCTACATATTCTTTCTTTTTGCCAATGATCGAAGGGCAAGCGAAAGAAAGTTCATAGTTATAACGTTTGAATATGTTTTTGGAAATCAGGATATAACGAGGATTTTCAATAGGCGAAAGCATTTCCGCCATAGCTGTATTGAAAATATTCTGATCGTGAATTGATGCGTTGCGCAAGTGTAATGAAACAATATAGATTTGTTTGTAAGCGGTTGTTTCAACCTTTGCCGAGGGTGATATCAGCTCACATTGGCACAATGTTTTATAAACTGCAACACCCAGCGTTTTTATGGAATTGGCAGGATTAGAATGCAACACCATCTTCTTTACACCGTGGTATAAAACAACAAACAATCCAATCATCACTGCAATAGTTCCCAATGTCATCGGAACGTTATTATTTACAATCAGCCTCATCAGAGGTTGCAGTAACGAAATCTCTGTCGAAACAATAATCGCATTCAATGCGAAATTCCAAAATGTAAACACAGGAACGCGCGCCTCTTTTGGAATATCAGTTTCTACATCCACTGCAAAGCTTCCGTCTGCCACGTCTCCGCGCCACTTGTTTTTCACTTCGCCACGCTCAGTAGACAATTTGAGCATTTCCTCGTTGATTCGCTCGATGCCATTTTTATCATAAGGCGGCTTTATCAAGGTGATTCGTTCGATACCGCTCTCGATCGTTCCCGTCGTATAATTAGGCCCCATAAAGGAATCGAAACGGCGTTTTAAAATATCATAGTCGTACGAATGGAGCTCTTTGTAGTCCTCTTTGAGGTATGTAGAAATCCTTTCGGTGGCTTTATCTTTGAACAAATATTCGGGCTCAACCGTTACAAGATGCCATATATTTGCCGATTTTTCAGGATCGTTTTTATCAATGCGAATAGCTCGTCCGCGCATTTGGTTAGACAAAACGAAGCTCCCCACAAAGCTTGCCAAAATAAGCGAGTTAATGCAAGGGGAATCCCAGCCTTCACCGAGAAGCGATTTTGTTCCGATGAGGATTTGGATTTTTCCTTCCTCAAACAGCTTTCCAACGTAATCAACGCCACGATGGAGCGCTCCTGCGAATTCGACCGTACAGTAATCTGTATCCGCTATGGCCTCTTTTTTATGCTTAATATCTAATAGATCAATTGATTTTGGAAGAATAACAAGAGATCCCGAAAGAACTCCGATATTCACATTCAGGTTGGCGCGACGAATCGTTTCAAAAATGCTAACGATATTGACCGAATTGAATTCTTCCGCAGAGGCAATTTTCGCAAGATTCTCTCTTTTGATATAATCAGTCAGAATAAGCATACGAAGGCGTTCACCCATTGCCGAAACTTCATTATCCACTATACGCTTGATGCTCTCAAGCTTTCCCACAGAAGAAATTAAAGTTCGTTTCAAACGCTCATTCAGATCAAGCGTAACCTTCTTCTTTTCATAAAGTGAATTATTCTTTAAAATTGATACGATTTCCGCTTTCTTCTCCTCGGTGATCAAATCTCCAGCAAGGAGAAATTGAATTGCCGTTTCAGCATACTGCATTTTGAAAAACGGAAGTCCTCTTTTAGCAGTCAGCTCGCGGATAAGCTTTTTGTTAATTTCAAAGCCATAATATTTCAGCAAAGTAACAAGAGCTATGTACTGCTTAGCATCAGCAAACAGCACCTCATAATCTTGCTCAGCATTTAAGGATTGGCACACTTGAGAAAACAAGTCAAGTTTTCCAAGCTCTTCCACAGCAAGCAAAGCACGTTCCTTGTGAGTTCGGAAGCTTTCTATTTCCGATTCTGTTGGATAATTGAAATAGACGTAGTCCTGATGCGGACACAATGTATTTTGCCCAACAAGCTCGGGAACGAAAATTTCCTCGTCTATCTCGCCGCAGATATTCATATATCTGCTCCATTCCGATCCTTCCGAATCATATGGCGGCGTAGCTGTAAGAGAAATGATCTTCACATCTTTATCAAGCGCAGAAATAAACTTTTCAAGTGCTTTTTGCCACTCGTTTTTGAGATGATGCGCCTCGTCAAGACAAACGGTTTTAATTCCGAACTCTCGCATAGTGGAAAAGATATCAATGTCTGAGCAATCGACATCTCCATCATCATCTATCGAAATCTTGTCAATCGCGGTATACAGTGCTTGATATGTTACCGAGTTGAGATGTTTAATGTTATGGAGATCACTTGAAAAGAGCGAGGAAAAATCTTCACCATTATCAAGAAACAAACCTTTGAATCTATCGCCCCACTGATGGCGAATTGCCGTCGTGGGAGAGAGAATAATACAAGGTGACCCCAAGCGACGAATTAATTCGAGACCAAGAACAGTCTTTCCACTGCCCGGTGCTGCAACAATATTTATTTTCCCATCTTTAAGGTACTTATCAGCATTATCAAGAACTCGTTGTTGGTAGTCGCGAAATTGTCCTTTGAAGTGTACGTTTTCAAAACTTTTCACTGTATCACCCTCCTTTCAAATATATTATACCATAAAATATATAAAAATTCAACAATAAAAGTCGCTGGTTCAAGTCCATAAGGTTCAAGAAAAGGTGCAATGGTGAATGAGGGGTATTTTTCTCCCCTAAAAACACAAGAAACCCTTGAAAATCAAGGACTTTTGTGTCAGGTGCAAAATTGTTGCCCCATTATGGCTCCCCCAGCACGGACTTGAACCACCACTCGCTTCGCTCATTGCGACACCATATTTGTCCGTCGCGAAGCTCCGGCCAAATGGCGAGTTTTTCTTGCTCGCTCGGCGCGAGCATTTCGCGCGCGAAAACGAAAAACATCGCGAATCAGGTTGGCTTGATGGTTCGAGACCGGCCGGGATAAAGGCAAAACAAAAACGGAGCCCGATTGGACTCCGTTTTGTTTTGTGTTTAGAGGTCAAAATGACAACTTTTGTTATTCTATGCTTTTCCACCAATATTTTTTGATTTCAGACTCAGTCCTCTTTGTTCTTGTAACAGTATCAATCAAGCAAATATAGTCTTTCATATTATTATGTGAAACAACAAAATCCTTGCAAAACCAAAAGAAATCAAACCTTGCATCATACCTCAAATCAATGCTGTAAATTGATTTCCAAGTTATAAAATTGCATTTTTTGAAGCCATAAAAAATTCGTATGCCTTCTTTATCAATAAAATAGCCATTCGGAACAAACAAGATAAACAATAGTGCAGACCCGAAGGACAGTCCCAAGAACACACTTCCAAATACATAGTTTTCCATAACAAAGAACAAACAGCAGAAAAACACTCCAACAAAAGGCAAAAATAAATATAAGATCAGTTTTGGATTATATATTTTCTTCATATATCCACCGCCTTTCTTGAGGTCATTATATCATAAACACGCAAGTGAGTCACCCCCCCCCGCGAAGCGCGAGATGCTTACTTTTTTCACTATTCGTTATTACCTATTACTTTCCAAAAAATCCTGAATGCGCATTTTAGCGAAAAGTGACGAGTGAAAAGGTAAAAAGTAAAAATCCCGAATGCTTTCGCATTCAGGATTTTTTGGTTCCCCCGGCACGGACTTGAACCAGCACTCGCTTCGCTCATTGCGACACCATATTTGTCCGTCGCAAGGCTCCGGCCAAATGGCGAGTTTTTCTTGCTCGCTCGGCGCGAGCATTTCGCGCACGAAAACGAAAAACGTCGCGAATCAGGGCGT
>JAZLCA010000003.1:0-21937 GCA_045613985.1 Eubacteriales bacterium
GATTATATTTCTGGGATATTGGGGCAGGGGACGGTTTTCGGGGTGATCTATGATCATCGCGTTACCTGTCATCGAAAGAGTGGGGATCTCGCAGAAGGGATCCACAACTGCGGTGTCGGGATCGGGAATGAATACCATATCGCTCTTTTCAACTACTGCATATCCGTAGTTGGAAGCGTCAAATCCGATTCCGTTTTTCATTGTTTCTTCAGAGAAGTTTTCTGCGGGAATGGTAACGTGTCTGTACTGACCGTTTATATCGACCATTTTGAAGTCGACCATTTTGATACCGTTTTCTTCGATCATCTGGAGAATATCTTGTACTGTTTTAGACATAACTTTGCCTCCTGAAATAATTATAGTTTATTTTATCATTTTTCTCTCCGTTCGTCAAGAGTATAACGGGCAAAAATACAAAAAAGTGACGGAGAAAAAGGCGCGGCTTGCAAAAAGCCGCGCCCATGTTTTATTATTCTGCTTCGCTGAAGCCGTCCTTGCCGACACCGCACAGAGGGCATTCGAAATCGTCGGGCAGATCCTCAAATTTGGTTCCGGGAGCGATACCGTTTTCAGGGGAGCCTTCGGCCTCGTCATATTCCCAGCCGCAAGCGTCGCATACATACTTTTTCATAATCAGTGGTCTCCTTTTGATTTAGTTGATCTTTTCAAAATCCGCCGCACCGTGTTTGCAAAGCGGGCAGATAAAGTCCTCGGGAAGCTCTTCGCCTTCGTAAACGTAGCCGCAGATCTTGCAGACGTAGCCTTTGTTTTGCGCCTGGGCAGGCTTAGGCTTGACGTTGGCGAAATAATAGTTGTAGGTCATGGTCTCGCGGTCAGACAGCACGCGGGCCTCGGTGACCGAGCAGATGAACATTCCGTGCGTGTCCAAATCGACGTACTGCTCTACGTTAAGCGACATAAAGGAATTGATATAGCGGGGAAGGAAGACTAAGCCATTGTCCGAGCGGAGCGGAGTGCAATCGGCGAACTTGTCTACGTTTCTTCCGCTTTGGAAGCCGAACACCTCAAACACGCGGAAGGGGGCGTCGATCGACAGGCAGTTGACGTTCATTTTGCCAGTGCGCTTGATGACGTGATGGGAATAGGTCTCTTTGTTGATGGTGACGGCGATACGGTTGGGCGTATTGGTGACTTGGGTGACCGAGTTGACGATGAGACCGTTGTCCTTGCTTCCGTCATTGCAGGTGACGACATACAGACCGTAGCCGATGTTGAACAGTGCCGTCAAATCATTTTTATTGGCGGTTGCATCCTGCTGCTCCAGATATTCACGGCAAAGCTCACCCGCAAGATCGCTCAGCTGGGCGGAACTCGTTTCGTTCAAAGCGGAAGTGATCTTGACGCTGGTTTCAGTAAAAGTCAGATTCTTACAGCCCTCCAGCATGGACTTCATGACCTTGACCGCCATGGGGGCCCAGCTGCCGTTCTCGATCAAAGCAACGGTGCGGTTGCTGAAGTTGCGCTCGGTCAGATGATGGATAAATTCCTTCATGAAGGGGAAGATGTCGGCGTTGTAGGTGGTGGTGGCCAGCACCAGTTTGCTGTAGCGGAAGGCATCCTCCACCGCTTCGGCCATGTCACAGCGAGCAAGATCGTTGACGACGACCTTGGGGCATCCGCCGGCGCGCAGCTTGTCGGCCAGCTGCATCACGGCCTTTTTGGTGTTGCCGTACACCGAGGTATAGGCGATCATAATGCCTTCCTCCTCGGGCTGATAGCTCGACCAGGTGTTGTACAGGCCGATATAGTAACCGAGGTTTTCGGTCAGTACGGGACCGTGCAAGGGACAGATGGTCTCAATATCCAGGCCGGCAGCCTTTTTGAGCAGATTCTGCACCTGTGCGCCGTACTTGCCAACGATACCGATATAGTAGCGTCTTGCCTCGCAAGCCCAATCCTCTTCCTCGGTGTCAAGCGCACCAAACTTGCCGAAGCCGTCGGCAGAAAAGAGAACCTTATCGTAGCTGTCGTAGGTGACGATAACTTCAGGCCAATGCACCATGGGAGCGGTCAGGAAGGTCAGCGTGTGCTTGCCGAGCGTGAGGGTGTCACCCTCGCCCACGACCAAACGGCGATCGGCGAAGTCGGTGCCGAAAAAGTTTTTCATCATCGTGAACGCCTTGGCCGAAGCAACGATAACAGCGTTCGGATAGGCCTTAGCGAACTGGGTGATGTTAGCGGAATGGTCGGGTTCCATGTGCTGAACGATCAGGTAATCCGGAGCTTTTCCGTTCAGCGCGCTCTGCAGATTATCCAGCCATTCGTGGGTGAAATTGGTGTCAACGGTGTCCATAACCGCAATCTTCTCATCAAGAATGAGGTAGGAGTTGTAAGACATTCCATTCGGGACGATATACTGACCTTCGAACAGATCGATCTTGTGGTCGTTGACGCCAATGTATTTAATGTCGTTTGTGATAATCATGATAGTACCTCCTTGGATTCTTATAGGCTACAGCCCTATTATAACATAAATTAGCGCGATTTCAAGTGGAATATACAGTTTTTTTCTATTTGACGCTGCCGGACAGCTTTTGGGCGATGCGGGTGATCTCGTTTCCGACCGCCAAAACCTCCTCGCGAAATTCCTTGGACGTCATACGGACGACGCCGGCGACAACGGCAGAAAACTGCAACAATCGGTCACCCGTTACCACCTTAACGTTGTAATTGGGACCGAGCTCGTACATCATCTTCTCAATGTAGGCGTCGGCAGTCTGGTTTTCCTTGGTGTAGACGATGCGGTAATTGTCGTGCGAAAAATCCGATCCTACTCCGTCTTTGACAAGATAAGCATCAAACACCAGTGTCAGCTCCGTCTTGGTGAAGGCAACAAAATTGGACAGCACGTCCATGAGCACCTCGCGCGCCTTTTCCAGACTAAAATCGGCGGTCTCTTTGAGCTCGTCCCAGCTGTAAATGAGATTGTAGCCGTCGATGATGTACATATGCCTTGTCGGAGCCGCCGGCTTTTTGGGAGGTCGCTTGACCTTGCCTGCGGCGATCGTTAGCTTGGGCTCGCTGTACTGCTTGCGGCGAATGGGACCAAACTCCCGCAGCATGATGGCCTCCAGATCATCGGAACTCAGATCATAGCGTTGGGCGAGGCCACGGGCACGGGGAATGATAGTCTCGGCGTTTGGCGAAAGAGCGGCCTGTGCATCCAGGTGCTTGTATTGTTCCACTTCGTTCCAGGGAACGACGAATCCTGCCCCGCCCGCACAAAAGACGGAATGAGGCGGATTGCGAAGGTCGGCGGCGGGATCGTATCCTGCGGCATCCACGACTTGTTGTTGATTGTGACAGGGAGCGTAACCGTCGGGGGTACAGTACATTCGCCCGTTGCCTCTGGTGTAGGCGGTCAGCTCCTTGACGTAGTCGTGCAGGGTGGAGGCGGGACCGCGTCCGCACAAGGTGGTCGTGGTTTCGTCCGAGGCCTCGATGGCAAATTCGGCGCATTTCTGCTGCAGATCGGCCATGGCACGTCCGACGGAGGCCGAGGGCAGTTCCATGCGGAATCGGTAATAAGGCTCCAGCAAAACACAGCCGGCTCGCATCAGCCCCTGACGCACCGCTCGCAAGGTCGCCTGACGGAAGTCGCCGCCCTCGGTGTGCTTGAGATGGGCCTTGCCGGCCACAAGTGTGATTTTGGTGTCGGTCAATGACGCACCGATGAGGGTGCCCCGATGATTTTTTTCGTACAGATGTGATAAGATCAGCCGTTGCCAGTTTTTATCCAGCGTGTTTTCGGGCACGCGGCAATCGAAGACAAGCCCTGTTCCGCTTGGTTGAGGTTCCAGTAGCAGCTGAACCTCTGCATAGTGGCGCAACGGCTCAAAATGCCCGATACCAATGGTCTTGCCTGCGATGGTTTCCTTATATAGGATTTTGCCTGCATCCAACGTGCACTCAATGCCGAAACGGTCGCGGATGAGACGGGTGAGAAGCTCGATCTGGATATCTCCCATCAGCCGTGCTTCGATCTGTTGCAGTTCCTCGTTCCAGTATAGATGGAGGGAGGGGTCTTCCTCCTCCAGCTCCTTGAATTTGGGAAAATACAGCATGGGGGAGCAATCCGGCGGTAAGACGATCCGATAGGACAGGATGGGCTCCAGAATGGGACGTCCCCCGTCGCTCTCGGCCCCCAGACCTTGTCCGACATAGGTTTCGCTCAGACCGAGAACCGCACAGACTTCCCCTGCGGAAACACTGTCGGTCTGCTCAAATTTATCGCCCGAGTACAATCGGAGTTGACTTACCTTCTCGCACATTTTTTTGCCGTCTGCGGTCAGATAAGTCAATTCATCCCGCGGCGAAAGAGAGCCGCCTGTGATCTTCATGTAGGTCAGGCGTGTCGTGCCGATGTGGGCGATTTTATACACTTTGGCGCCGAACGTGCTTTCATCATACAAAGGAGAGAGCGTGTATCGGTCAAGGGTATCCAGCAGAAATTCCACGCCCGTCGTGCGCAGTGCCGAGCCGAATAGGCAAGGGAAGAGGCGGCGCTCCGAAACAAGTCGGGCGATATCACTGTCGTCAATGGGAGTTCCGCCAAGAAAGGCGTTCAGAAAATCCTCGTTTACCAGGGCAAGACGCTCGTCCAGCTCAGCCTTGCTCTGCGTTTCCCAAAAGCCGATGCAATTGGGGGAGAGCACTTCGGAAATTTCGGCCTCCAGCTCTTCTTGTAGCTTGATGGAAATGTCGGTCTTGTTGACAAAAATAAATGTGGGAACACGGTAATAATCCAAAAGATTCCATAGTGTGCGCGTGTGATTTTGAATGCCCTCGGGACCGCTGATGACAAGAATGGCGTAATCCAACAGGGAAAGGGTGCGCTCGGTTTCGGCCGAAAAATCCACGTGACCGGGGGTGTCGAGCAGGATATAATCACAGTGCTCGGTGCAAAAACGAGCCTGCTTGGAGAAAATGGTGATGCCGCGCTCGCGTTCAACCGAAAAGGTGTCAAGATAGGTGTTTTTGTGATCCACACGCCCCAGCCTGCGGATGCTGCCCGAAAGATAGAGCAGCGCTTCGGATAGCGTCGTTTTGCCGGCATCTACGTGGGCGAGAATGCCGATGGTGATCTTTTTTTTCATGCGCGCTCCTTTCTTTTGGGATGGAATGTTCTTATTATATCATAGTGTCGGACAGATTGCAAGAAATAATGCAAGAAAACGGCACATCCTCTTGATATTGAGCCGAGTTTGTGATATGATAAAAGCGTCTCAAACCATTACTTCAGGGAGGAATTTACCGTGACCATTAAAATCGCTGTGATGATATTGGCAGCTCTGGGCAGTCTGTATCCTATCTTTTTGAATATCGCCCGTCGGCGTTCTGCCAACAATCCCACGCCTGCCAGCGTGTCCGACGTATATGACGCCGAGACTTATGCTCGCTGGAAGGCGTACAACGCCGAGCATTGCAAGCTTGAGTTGATCTTTGCCATTCTGACAGGCGTGATTACTCTTGCGATGCTGTTTACCAACGTGTACGCCGCGTTTGCTTCGCTGTTCGGCATGGGAGTGTATGTTCAGCTTTTGGCGGTAGTATTGCTGGAATCCGCTGTCGGATTTTTGCTGGATATCCCCCGCACTTACATTGCCAATATGGTGATCGAAGAGAAATACGGATTCAACCGTTCTACTATGAAAACCTTTGTCGCCGACCGTATCCGTTCGGGCATTTTCAGTGCGATTTTCTCCATTGGCTTGGCATGGTTGATGGCCTCAACACACGCGTGGGTGGGAGACTATCTGATTCTGTTGTTTGCCGGCGTGATGTTTGTCATTATGCTGTTGGTGACGTTTCTGTATCCTTTGTTCAGCCGCATCGGCAACAAATTCGTTCCTTTGGAGGAGGGCGAGCTGAAGGATCGCCTGATGGCACTTTTGACCAAACACGGCTATCGTGTCAAGGCAATCGAGGTCATGGATGCCTCCCGCCGCACCACCAAGCTCAACGCCTACTTTACCGGCTTCGGTAAAATGAAAACCATCGTGCTGTACGATAACCTGCTCACTGCCATGACACCCGATGAGATCTGCGCCGTGTTCGCTCACGAATTGGGACACGGACTGCACAAGGACGTGCTGAAGCAGCAGACGTTAAACATCGTTCAGTTTTTACTTATCGGCGCATTGGTATGGCTGACCGTGCGCGATCCTATGTGGTGCCAGGCCTTTGGTTTTACCGACGTTAACTATGGCTTTTCTTACGTGCTGGTGGGGATTGGCCTTGGCGTTTTGCAGCCGCTGATCGGTCTGTTGACCAATGCGGTCAGCCGCCGTGCCGAATACCGCGCCGACCGCCAGGCGGTTAAGGAGGGCTACGGTGAAGCTATGATCACTGCTTTCAAAAAGCTGGCCCGCGACAATTTCGCTCACCTTGCACCGTCCCCCGTCAACGTGGTGCTGGAATACAGCCATCCCCCTCTCCATCTTCGTGTGCAACGAGTCGAGGATGCAATGAAGCAAGAAAAATCGTAAAGATCAGCGGCCAATGCCGTCGTATGACGGAGTAATATTTTATCACGTAAGGAGAATGAAAACATGGAGAATTTCGCTGCGCAACTTTGCGCTTATCGTGTCCCCAAGGGAACCGTCGGCGTGTTTTTTCTCGGTCAGGCGGGATTTGCCTTCAAGACGCCCGAGGGGCAATTGATTGCCGTAGACCCTTATCTGTCCAACTGCTGTGAACGCTATTTCGGTTTCAAGCGATTGATGTCCCGTATTTTGGAGCCCGGAGAGCTGACGTTTGACACGTTGATTATTTCACACGCCCACTACGATCATTTTGATCCTGACAGCATTCCCCTTATGATGTCCAACGGACACACCGAGCTGATCGGCGCCAAGGACGTCGCCGTCGAGTGCGAGCGGTTGAATTTAACGCAACGAGTGACTTACCTTGCTTGCCATGAGACCGTGGATGCGGGACAAGTACGCGTGACGGGAATGCCTTGCGACCACGGCGAATTGGCGCCCGATGCACTGGGACTTCTGTTGGAGATCGAAGGCAAGCGAATCTATATCATGGGAGACACGGCCTATCGCCCCGATTTGTGGGACAACGACACCATCAAAAACGTCGATCTTTTGATTTTGCCCATCAACGGTGCCTTTGGCAACCTCAACGAGCAGCAGGCCGCCGACACCATCGCAGCCTTGACTCCCCGCGTGTCTGTTCCGTGCCACTATTGGAATTTTGCTGAGCACGGCGGAGATCCCGGAAAATTCCAAAAGGCGATGGAAGCGACAGCTCCCTCCTCACCTTACGTTCTCATGCGTCAAGGGGAAGGAATGCTGTTGGCTTAATAAAAGTATTTTGAATTGTCCCACGATCACGCTCAAGATCGGAGCATTTACCTTTGGGATAGACTGAGATCAGGACCACCGGCTAAGCTGGTGGTCCTGATTTTAAAAATAGCTTTTGGGGAATTGACGAAAGCGGGGAAATGTGCTATAATATCTCATATCACTTACAGAATTTGTTTGGAAGGAAAATCACTTGATATGACTGCGCTATACATCATACTTGCCATACTGGCGGCGGTTTTTTTGCTTGTTCTGATTGCCTCGTTGGTGTGCTTTATCATTGTATTTTACTCGGGAAAGCGTAAGGTGCTTGGTCCGGATGAATATGACATCCCTCCAGGGAAAATATACGAGGTCTTTCGAGAGGATATGGTCGCATGGATCAAGCAGATCCGCTCCATGCCGCACGAGAATATTGAGATCAAATCCTACGACGGCTTGACTCTGCGGGGGACTTACTATGAATACGCGCCCGATGCGACGGTGGAGCTGTTGTTCCACGGTTATCGCGGCAACGCGGAGCGCGATCTTTGCGGCGGCATCGAGCGTTGCTTCGCGCTGGGGAGAAGCGTGATCATTATCGATCAACGGGGCGGCGGAAAGAGCGACGGCCATGTCATTACCTTTGGCAACCGTGAGCATCGGGATTGTCTGTCTTGGATCGACTATGCCACGGAGCGATTCGGCAAGGATCGAAAGTTGGTCATTGGCGGCGTGTCCATGGGAGCTGCGACAGTAATGATGGCGGCGGGAACGGATCTGCCCGACAACGTTGTTTGTGTCATGGCGGATTGCGGCTATAGCTCAACCAAGGAGATCATCATTAAGGTTATCCGACAGATCAAACTACCCGTCTTTCCCCTTTATTTTCTCATTCGCCTGGGCGGAATGATCTGGGGCGGGTTCGATATTGAAAAGGACTCACCCATGCAGGCCGTGAAACGGGCGCGGGTGCCGGTGGTGTTTATTCACGGCGATACGGACAATTTCGTGCCCCATGAGATGAGTGTGCGTCTGCACGAGGCTTGCGCATCCCAAAAGAAGATGGTCACCATCTGCGGTGCAGGCCATGGCTTGGCCTTCCCTGTGGATCGCAAGGGCTACGTCAACGCCCTGCGCGAATTTGAGCAGGAGTGCGGTTTTTGAATCGTAAAGAATTACAGCCGATGAGAAGCGTTCAACTTCTCATCGGCTGTTCTTATATCTTATATCCCGTATGTCCCCGTCAAGGGATCCTTGAAGATGCTGATCTCGGGGGTGGCAAAGGTGAAGATCACGAAAAGCAGAGCGAGCACGCAAAGGATGGCGATACACGTTTTGGACGATCTGCACGTTGGCTCATTATTGAACTGCCGCGTTTCACAGATATATGCGACCGCTGCCGAGATAAAGAAAATCGCAATGTTGATCCAGTCGGGAGAGGGGCCGATGACGCCGTTGTAGGTGTAAAAAACAATCGGGATCAGGACAAGCCCGAGCAACGTCCCGCGCAGCTTGATACACCAGTAGTCTGCTCTCTCCTTAAAGAAATAGCTTTGCACGATAGCGTAAATAAGCATCGGCCAAAAGAGTAGCTTCATATGCTCCCAGGTCGATTCGTTCACACCGGAAAAGGGGGACACCCATGCAGCACCGCCCAGCCAGTCGTACAGAAAATGTAAGATCGTGCCGCCAAAGACTGTGGCGGCAAAGCCCCAGAGCTGCCAAATTCCGATCGATCGTTTCATAACTCCTCCGCACGAAATTGATACTACAGTGTATGGCACAGCCGTATAAGATATGCGGAAAATTCATTGACAGGCCAAATGGAATTTGATATAATGAAATCAATAAATTTGGAGAGGTAACGAAATGACCGAAGTAGTAGCTGCCCTTGTATGGGACGAGGATAAATTTATGATCTGCCAGCGCCCCTCGCACAAGGCAAGAGGACTCCTTTGGGAGTTTGTTGGCGGCAAGGTGGAGCCGGGAGAAACGAAAGAGCAGGCGCTCATCCGTGAGTGCCGAGAAGAACTCGCCGTGACACTATCGGTGGGGGACGTGTTCATGGACGTCGTCCACGAATATCCTGATCTGACGGTACATCTGACGCTGTTCCATGCAACCATCGCCGCGGGCGAACCGCAAAAGCTGGAGCACAACGATATCAAATGGATCACGCCGAGCGAGATCCCGAACTATGATTTCTGCCCGGCGGATGAAGAAATACTTGCGAAAATTTGCGAGGTATACCAATGAAACAGCTTTTGATCACAGGCTTTGAACCTTTTGGCGGTGAGAGCATCAATCCCTCTTGGGAGGCGGTCTGTCGTTTGCCATCCGAGATAAACGGCTATTTATTAACCAAGCTTTGCATCCCGGTGGTCTTTAGCGAAGCGGCGAAATGCGTGATAAGAACGGCACAAGAGATCAGCCCCGACGTTATACTTTGCATCGGTCAGGCGGGAGGACGGAATGCGATCACTCCCGAGCTTGTGGGAATCAATCTTCGCCATGCTTCCATTCCCGATAACGAAGGATATCAACCCCAAGACCAGCCCATTGTCACAGATGGTGCGACGGCGTATTTTTCTACGCTGCCCGTGAGAAAAATGGTCGAGGCTGTCAGTGCTTGCGGTGTGCCTGCTAAGGTATCTTATTCCGCCGGTGCTTACGTGTGCAATGACGTGTTATACACGCTGCTTCGCCGCTTTGAAGACAGTAAAACGCGAGTTGGGTTTATTCATATACCTTATTGCACCGAGCAAAACAAACAGCCCGCCATGGAGCTTGGCGACATCGTAAAAGGACTCACTCTTGCCATCGAGCATATGGACGATGGCAAAATCGAAACGAACGGGTGAAGTAAAAAAGGATGACAAACAAAGAAATTTTGAACGTTGCCATGGAGCAATCCGCCATCGACCTATGTGCCGATCCTGCGGATTTTGAGAAAAACGAGAACGTGGTCGTCACGTCGCGCGAGAGCGAGGGCGCAAGACGGTATCTGGAGCTGCCGTTTTCCTGCCAGATGGTGTCCTACGGAAACAATATCGTAGCATCGGTGTCGCCTGAGTTTCGAGAGATCACCGAGCGGTACATCCATTCCTATCCCGTGGAGCACCTTTTTGAAACGCCGCATTTGCACGTGCTGAACGAGGCACTGATGGCAAAAGGACAAAAGATATGCTTTATGGCAGAGTATTTTTTGCCTGACGTGAACGCTCTGTTTGCTCGGAATGTCGAGGACGCCGCCCCCTACGAGATACGGACATTAGCACAAGCGGATTTTTCCGACCTCTATCTGCCCGAATGGAGCAACGCTCTGTGCGAGAAGCGAAAGCATCTTGACGTGCTCGGCGTAGGCGCGTATGACGGTGACAAGCTCGTCGGTCTTGCCGGTTGTTCTGCTGATTGCGACACGATGTGGCAGATCGGCATTGACGTTCTGCCCGAATATCGCAGACAGGGAATTGCTTCGGTGCTGACAAGACGGCTGGCCATCGAGATACTGAACAGAGGAAAAGTGCCGTTCTATTGCGCCGCGTGGTGCAATATAAAGTCGGTTCGTAATGCAATCAAAAGCGGTTTCCGACCTGCATGGGTAGAAATGACGGCGAAGCCGTGCGAGACGGTGGATTCGATGAACGGAAAATAATCATTGGATTGGTCTATCATCACACGACCGAAGGCATGGAAGTGAGCCTGCTCGGTGAGATTTATGCGGGACACGCTCTGCTTTTAACGCGAGAGCGGGGGAACGAGATTACTCGCTGCGAATCGCAATAACGTATAATCAAAAACACGGAAGCTCGTAGGAGCTTCCGTGTTTTTTGAATGTAAATGATATTGGCGTTTATTTGCCATCGGTGCCGTCCGGTCTGACCTGAACGATATAAGATACACCTCTGTAGATGTTCTCAAACTCGGACTCAAGGATGGCATCGACTTCGGGATGCGCCGGATCGTTGATGAGCAGCCACTTTTTACCATTGCGCTCCTCATATCCAACGACGCACAGCAAATGTCCGTTGCTTTGATAGCCGGGGTAGCCACTGCCGGACAGCTGACCTTCCTTTACTCGGATCGAGCAGGCCAGGGGATGACCGGTATAGACCGCCCACTTGATGGCGTCGATATCGAAATAGTCAATGTATGCATTGTAACCAAGTTCGCCCGCATACGCCACATTGTACGCCCAGTTACCGAACCGCTTTGCACCGTAGTCACGTACGCCCCAGGCAACGTCCTCTACTTCCAGGCCTTCCTCACCGAGATAAAGCAAGATCATGGAAAGCGAGGTTGCAGAGCAGATCTGTCCGCCGATCTCGGGAACGTCCGTCTGTCTTCTGTAAGGTACGTCAAGCTTTTTGTAGGTGTCCGTGGGAGCCTTGAGGGCGGACTCCTCCTTGTCGCAGGCAAGCGTTACGTTGTAGACGATAGGGGAATGATCCTTGGTCTGCTTGATGTCGATGCGGTATCTGACAATACCCTGGCATTCTTTGTTCAAATCCAGAATATCGATACCGACTTTTCCATGCTCGTTTTTGGTAGATGCACTTCCGGAAAGACCCTTGATCGCACTCCAAACGCCCCAGGAGAACCAGTCGGTGTAGGTTCCGTCGTCCAGCATGACGGAGACGGATACTTCAACCGTACCGCCGGTCGAAGAGGAGTTCCAAGAGGCAAGCATCTGCTTGAAGCTGCCGCCGAGATAGACCTCGTCCGAAATGAAGGTTCCTTCGGTCGAGCCGGGGACCAGCATCAATCCTCCGTCCTTATACATGACGGAAACGAACTCACCCTTGAACTCGTTGGCAGAGAACATGATGGACTCATTGAAGAGGTTGACGTCATTCTTATAGAGATTGCCGTCCTCAGGCATTTCGTCAGCAACGTTTTGCTCGGGTGTGACGGTGAGACTGTTTTTACTTGCTTCAAACGCTTTGAGTGCCTCGGCAGTACCGCTTTCATAACTCTTGACGGACAAGCCGTAGGTCAGCTTGAGATAATAGTCTTCAAAATATGCAACACTGTCCGCCATCTCGCTTGCCTTGGCGGTAGCATCGGTTGTGGTCTTGGTTGCTCTGTCGTACAGAGAGGAAAGGCTTGCGGTGGCAGTGCTGTCCGCGCTGACGATAGAGGTGGCGTCAATGTAAGAGCCTCTGTTCAAAACGGATTGGATGTAGATCTTGTCGTGTCCTTTGTCAAGCAACGTTCCGTTAAGCCAAAGATTATCGTCGTCAATACCGAGGCAATCGGCAATTGTAACGAACACGTCGCTGTGAGAGACGAGCAAGTCGGATTCCTTGGCTTCTACACCGGGAAGTTTGACTAGGAGCGGAGCCTTGATGTAATTTTCGAGCGTATATCCGCCAATCAGCTTTTTCAGCGCGGTGACTGCGGTCGTGTCTTCAATATCAAATGCTGCACCCGTTCCCGTAATGACGATTACAGTATCATTGTAAAGTCCTTGGGATTTCAGGTCTTCGATAAATTTAGAAATCTGCTTGTCGACATAGGCCATACGTCTGGCATAAGCGGCTACGCTTTCGCTTCCATTGATCTCGGTTGCCGTGATATCGGATGTTCCGGTGTAAAGGCCGAGATCGGTGATGGACAGGAAGAAGTATTCGCTGTCATTCTCCTTCAATGCATCCAGAGCGGCATCATATACGTTCTTTTCCGGTAGATCGTCAACAGAAACGGAAACGAAATCTTTGTAGCCAAAGCTCTGGTACGTCTTTGCACCGCCGTACGCGCCCTTGGGGCCCGAGGTTACGGCAAGGGTATAAAAGCCTTTTTCCGAAAGGATCTTTCCGAGAGTGTTGAGTTGCTCGCCTGCGAGTTTTGCGATCGGCTCGTTGTATTGCGGGCCGTATACCGAGGAGCCCATGATAATATCAAGTCCCGAGGCATAGGCACTGGACGAAATGTTGTTTTTGTAGTAGGAAAAATCAGACAGCAGGCTGTTCAGGCCGGGCGTCAGCGGAGTACCGTAATAATCTCCGCCGATCATTCCGTCACCAAGATCCTGTACGCTGATCATGATCACGTTTTTGGGAGAAAACACCTTGGGCTCGTCCGGGATGGGGACCTCAGGCTCCTCGGGTGTCGTACCGGGATCCTCGTCTTTGGGAGTGTCAGGAGAACCGGGGTCTACGGTTTCGGGCGGCGTTTTTGCACATGCGGCAAAAATAGTGCAGAGAAGGAGAAGGGCAACGAGCGTGATCAGGCGTTTTTTTGTCGTGACCGTCTCTTGTGTTGCAGGAATTTGGCGAGTAGCTTTTCTTTTGTTCATTCTGTGGCCTCCTGTTATAAAGAAATATTATGTCTCGCATAACTGTTATTTATGAAAAGAATACAACGGTTAGGCGTTATTCAATAATATAATACAACATTTTGACGAAAATGTCAACAATATTTGGAAGAAAATCCTGAGTCATACGTATTCGGCAAGGCATGTGCGGATGAGAAATACCGAGCAGGGCAATAAAATCAAAAAGATAGGCGGTAATCGCAGTTGCGATTACCGCCTGGATTGTTGGACATCGGTTGCCCGGTTAGTTGAATTGTGAATGATACAAGGAATGGTAGAATCCGCCTTGCCGGATGAGCTGATCGTGGTTTCCTTGCTCGATAATGGTACCATCCTTGACGACCAGAATAGTATCTGCGTTTTGAATGGTTGACAGTCTGTGAGCAATGATAAAACAGGTCTTGTTGCTCATCAGCTCAGTCATCGCGTGCTGTATCTGTATTTCGGTGCGGGAGTCAACGTTGGAGGTCGCCTCATCCAAAATCAGTATGGGGGTGTTGGAAAGAAACGCGCGTGCGATGGTGATCAACTGCTTTTGTCCCTTGGAGATGTTGACGCCGTCGTCGGAAAGAATCGTGTCATATCCGTCGGGCAAGCTTTCGATAAACGACGCGATGCGCGCGGATTTGGCTGCGGCATACACCTGCTCGGGCGTGGCATCCTCCCGCCCGTATGCGATGTTGTCGTATATCGTGCCGCAGAAAAGCCAGGTGTCTTGAAGCACCATGGTAAATGCGCGCCGCAGGTCTGCACGTTTGAGGTCGGTTGCGGGAATGCCGTCCATGAGGATCTCGCCGCTTTGCGGATCGTAAAAGCGCATCAGCAGGTTGATGATGGTCGTCTTTCCGGCTCCCGTGGGGCCGACAATGGCGATCGTCTGGCCTTTGTTGGCGGTGACCGAAAGGTTGGACAAGACGATCTTGTCCTCCGTATAGCCAAACGTCACGTCATTCAGGCTAACGTCGCCCCGGACGTCGGTAAAGTCCCGGGCGTTGGGGACATCGGCTTTTTCGGGCTGCTCGTCAAGAATGGTAAAGACGCGCTCGGCCGCCGAAAAGGCGGACTGAAACTCATGCAGAATATTGGAGAACTCGTTGATGGGGCCAGCAAATTTTCTGGAATACTGTACGAACTGCGCCACACCGCCGAGCGTGATGTAAAAGGCAGAGGCGGCAAGAATGGTGCCGTTTTGGGAGTACATATAAAGGATTCCGCCCATGACAGCCACCAGCGTCAAAGAAAGGTTGTTGATCAGGTTGATGGTGGGGAAGAGCAGAGCGCTGTGATATTCTGCCTTGTAGAAAGCGTCCATCGCTTCGCCATTGATCTTGTTGAAGCGAGAGGAGATCACATCCTGCACGCCATAGACGGAAATGGTACGTGAGCCGGTCAGCATTTCCTCGGCAAAGCCGTTCAACTCGCCGTATTTTTTAGACCTTTTGCGGAATAGTGGGCGGACGACTTTGGAGCGGTAACGGGTAAACAGAATAGAAACAGGAACGGTGATTGTGAAAATGAGGATCATGGGCTTGGATATCTGCCACATAAAGAGAAGCGATCCGATAACGGTGTACAGACTAGTCAAAACCTGTATGAGGTCGTGAGAGAGTGTGCTGTTAATGGTATCGATATCGTATGACAGGTGGCTGATGATATCGCCCGTCGCATGAGTGTCAAAATAACCGACGGGGAGGATGGTCAGCCGTTCAAACACCTGCTTGCGCATCTTGTAAATGATTTTTTGGCTCAGGTGGATCATTACCACAGACAGAACGTAAGAGAGCAGTGCCGAGATGACGTAGCAGGCAAGCATAAGACCGATGTTCGTCATAACGGTGGGGAAGTCGACGCCGCTTTCCAGCTCGATGGCATCGATGGCGCCTCCCGAGTACTTGGGGCCCAAAAGAGAGAGCTGATTGGAGCCGAGTGTCAACAACAGTGCGATCAAAAATAACGGCCACTGTTGCAAAACATAGCGGCTCAATCGCAAAAATATGCGTTTTTTGCCGACTTTCTTGTCAGACTTAACAGGCGTATCAGTCAAGGAAAGCACCTCCCATCTGCGAATCGCTGATTTCTTTGTATTCCATACAGGTTGCGATCAGTTGCTCGTGCTTACCGCAACCGATGATGGCGCCGTCCTCGATCACGAGAATGAGATCGCAGCTTTTGACCGAGCTGACACGCTGTGCGACCGTAATGACGGTGGAGTGGGGGAGAGACTCGGCGAGTGCCCGACGGAGATTGGCGTCGGTTTTGTAGTCCAGCGCAGAGGAGGCATCGTCGAGAATGAGAATCTCGGGACACGCCGCGATGGCGCGAGAAATGAGCAAGCGTTGGCGTTGTCCGCCCGACAGATTGGTGCCGCCGGTTGATACGACGTGCTCGTAGCCGTCGGAAAAAGCAGTGATAAAATCGTGTGCCTGTGCGATTTTGGCGGCTTTTATGACGTCTTCACTTGCCACGTCGCGGCCAATGCGAATATTTTCTTGTATGGTGTCTGCATACAGAAAGTCGTTTTGAAGTGCTACGCCGAACATGGCGGTCAGCTCATCCGACGAGTACGAGCGCACGTCTTTTCCGTGGATGCGAACGACACCGCTGTCGGCGTCGTAAAAACGCATCAGCAAGCGTAAAATGGTGGATTTTCCGCTTCCCGTAGCGCCGATGATACCCAGCGTTTCTCCTTTTTTCAAAGAGAAGCTAATGTTCTTCAAATTATCCTTTTTGCCAAGATAAGAGAAGCATACGTTTTCAAAAGAAATGTGAAGGGATTTATCCCCGAGGCCATCGTCCTCGCACGTGGCAAGCTCGTTGCGCTCTTGCATGACTTGTGAGATTCGTCTGGCGGAAGCGGCGCATTTGGTATACATAACGAACATACGGGACAGTGACATCATCGCCATGGAAATCAGGGTGAAATATTGCATAAACGCGATGACAGTGGACGTAGAGGAACGATTGTTTGCTACGAAATAGGCACTCACCGCCAAGACGGCGACGATACCTGTGTTCATAAGCAGTGTCATGATGGGGTTGACGATGCCCATGATAACGCCCACGCGGGTTTCATTTTTCTTTAGTGTGGCATTGGCGGTATCGTAACGGGCGTTTTCATAGTCGACCTTGGAGAGCGCCTTGATGACGCGAATGCCCTGAGCATCCTCGCGCACAACACGAACCATTCCGTCGATCGATTGCTGAACCTTGGAATAAAGCGGCACGCCCATGCGAGAAATGCCGTATACGAGAATAAAGATCAGCGGCAACATGGCTAACATGACGAGCGCCAGCTTGGGATCCATCAGCATGGTAATGATCGTTCCACCAAGCAAAAGAATCGGGGCGCGGATGCCCATTCTCTGCATCATTCCAATGAAATTTTGTACGTTATAGGTATCCGACGTGATTCTCGATTCAAGCGACGGAATCGTGAAACGGTCCGTGCTTCTCGCTGACAGGTGAAGTGTCTTGGAAAAGAGCTCCTTTCTCATGCGGGTGGAGAAGAGCATAGTCGTTTTGGCGGCCATTCGGTTGGCCGTGATATTGCCAATGCAGGCGATTATCGCGCAAATAGCCATAAGTATGCCGAACAGCAGAATGCTTTTAACAGAGTTGGTCTCTATGACGTTCTCAAGGATATAGCTCAGCAAAAAAGGGATCATCAGCTCTGCGACGGTGGCGATCATTTTGATCGAAATGCCTGTCGCGATCCTTGCGCGCAACGGTTTTAAGTGTGTAAAAATCCAATTCATTTGTTTTCCTCTTGCTCCTCAACGATCTTTCTTGCGCGACGTTCCATCCGCGCAAGGACAGAATTGAACACGTCAAGTTCTTCTTGTGCAATTCCCTCGGACAAAAGAGCCATCCACTCCATGGACGTCCGTTCAATCTGGGGAAGGACGGAGCGCATTTTTTCGGTTGGATAGACCGCAAATTGCCGTTTATCATGGGGCAGAGCCATTCGGGAAATGTATCCGTTTTCCTCCAGTGGCGCAAGATTTCTTGCCACCGTGCTCTTGTTCAGGCAAAGCTCTTTTGCCAGTTCCTCCTGCGAGCGTCCCGGCTCGCGGCAAATGGCCAATACGAAGGCGTAGTGTCCGCTGTGCAGATCCTCTGCCGAGATATTGGCGCTTCGGTATATGGCTTGTGAGCGGCTGATGTTATTCAGTATTTTCATAAATCTTAACATATCGATACCTCTTTTACGTCCGTTGCAATGGCAACAGTTTCCATTGCAACAATTATAGCAGATGTCGACGTTAATGTCAACAAGGTGACGTCATTTTTTCCGGCTCTCAAATAAGAAACACCGCAGAGGAATCTTTCGACTCCTCTGCGGTGTTTTTCGCTTATCTTACGACCGAAGAATGCCGATAGATATAGAACTCCTCTTGACTCGGCATCCATTTCTTTTCTTTGGGCGGGAAGGTCGCGTCAAACGCCTCGACGGCGGCGGTGTCCTCGCAACAGTCGGCGGCGGTGCTGGGGATATACATCCACTTTCTGCCGTCAAGCGCGCCGGGGACGAGCTCCGCGACGAGCAGCGCGGTGGGGAAGTTGCCGTCGACCACAAAGCTGACGTTTTTCTTTTTGCAGCTCACAAATCCGCGGCTGACGTAGTTGGCAGGATTGCCAAAGTTGATGTTCACGTCGTAGCCCATCTCGCGTGCCACCCGGAAGGAATGCTCGATGAGCACTTTGCCGAGCTTGTGCCTTTGATATTCGGGGGCTACGCAAAGCGGCCCGAAGGAAAGAATCTCCTTCCTCTCGCCGTGCTCGTCCTCCAACCACGCTTTTGTGTACATGATGTTGCCGATAATCTTGCCATCCTTTTCAAGCACGAACGCAAGCTCGGGGATGAAGTCAGGGTGATTTCGCATCATGTGGACGTAATAATGCTCGGAAGCCCCCGGCACGTAGACGTTCCAAAACGCCTCGCGGGTCAGCTCCTCAACGGCTCTGTAATCCTTTTCTGTTTCTAAACGAATCGTTATATTTTCCATAGTAAAACCTCGAAACAATATTTTATACTATGAAAACATTATACCACAAAATCATGAATAGTTCAATACGAATTTTACCTTTTGTGTTCAAACAAATGCCTTGAAAAAGCGCTGCTTTTATGATACAATAGTAGCAGAAAATCCAGAGAAAAGGAGTGTAGCTATGAAAGACGAATGTCTGATCTGCGGTGCGCCGCTGAAATATTTAGAAAACGAGAGTACGATGGAATGTGCCATCTGTCACAGAAAAGAGAATAGCAAGACCGCTTGCGAGAACGGTCACTACATATGCAATGAGTGCCACACGCAGGGGATGGATAGTATTATCGGCGTATGCCTTGCCGAGACCTCGAAGAATCCTGTCGAAATCATTCAAAAGATGTTTGTCTTGCCCTTCTGCCATATGCACGGTCCGGAGCATCATGTTATGGTGGGCTCGGCGTTACTCACTGCATACAAAAACGCAGGTGGCGATATTGTCCTTGTGAAAGCACTTTCCGAGATGCAGGCAAGGGGCAAAAAAGTGCCCGGCGGTGCATGTGGATTTTGGGGCGCTTGCGGGGCAGGCGTGAGCGCAGGAATGTTTGTTTCCATCGTGACAGGCTCGACTCCACTTGCAAAAGAGGCGTGGGGCTTATCCAATAAGATGACCTCCCGTGCCCTTGGTGCAATCGGCGAGGTCGGCGGCCCCCGTTGCTGTAAGCGTGACTCCTATCTTGCTATCATCCAAGCCGTGGAGTTTGCAAGGGAATACCTGGGCGTTGAAATGGAGCTTGGCGAGATCAAGTGCGTACACTCTGCACAGAACAATCAATGTATTGGCAAGAGGTGTCCCTTCCAATGAAAACGAAAATAGCATTTATTTGCGTGCATAATTCTTGTCGCAGTCAGATCGCAGAGGCTCTTGGAAAGCATTTGCGCGGTGATGAGTTCGACTTCTACTCGGCAGGCACTCAAACCAAATCGCACATCAATCCGGATGCAGTAAGGCTGATGAAGGAGCTTTACGGCATTGATATGGAACTGACGCAGTACAACAAAACGATTGACAAGATACCGTTGCCTGACATCGCGATCTCCATGGGGTGCGACGTTGGATGCCCCTTCATCGGCAGAGCCTTCGATGACGATTGGGGCTTGCCCGATCCAACAGGGAAGAGTGATGCGGAGTTTATCAACGTCATAAAGCAGATAGAATCCAACGTCTATCAACTAAAGCGGTGATTATGTTAACTTACACATACATATGTCAAGTGTCAAGGTCACGCTTGCGAGCATGTGCTCGAGCGACCTGTACATCAAGGACGAAGCAAAAGGAGGATTTAAAAATGCATTTTGCGAAAATGCACGGACTCGGGAACGATTATCTGTACGTGTACGGAGACGTGCCGAGTAATATCGAGGAATTATCAACAAAGCTTTCCGAGCGACATTTCGGGGCCGGCTCGGACGGAATGATCTACATATCGCCTTCCACCGTCGCGGACTTCAAAATGCGTATTTTCAACGCAGACGGAAGTGAAGCGAAAATGTGCGGAAACGGTATTCGCTGTGTCGGAAAATACGTTTATGATAAGGGGTACACCGATAAAAAGAATCTAACCGTTGAGACTCTTTCGGGCATCAAGACCTTGGAGCTCGATGTCAGCTTGGGTAAGGTCAAAAGTGTGACCGTAGATATGGGACAAGCCCTTCCCACCGAAGATATGACGTTAAATATTGATGGTGAAACGGTCGTTTTGACTCCCGTATCCGTCGGCAACCCTCACGCGGTTATTTTCGTTGAGGATATCGAAAAGGCACCTCTGACCACACTTGGACCGAAGATCGAGCATCACAAGGCGTTTCCTGACGGAGTGAACGTAGAATTTGTTCAGGTGCTCGGGAATAGCGAGCTTCGTATGAAAGTATGGGAGAGGGGAAGCGGTGTGACAATGGCTTGCGGAACAGGTGCGTGCGCCTCTGCAGCGGCGGCGGTCAAGAAAAAGTATTGTTCATCTTGTGAGCCGATTTCCCTTCATCTTGACGGTGGCACCTTAAAGATCACCGTCACGCCCGACAACAAGGTTACTATGACGGGTCCTGCTGAATTTGTTTATGAGGGAGAGACGATAGACTGATTCTCCTCAATAGGCACGATGCAGACCTTTTGCCATCCTTGCTTTTATAGGAGTAATTGCGCTTGCGTTATGGGGCTATTGTAGCTAAATATATACAGGGAGAAAATTATGCTAACTTACTCATACATATCAAAGGGAACGTTCGGCTTGGTTGAGAAACCGAAGCCGGTCATACAGCACGAGCGCGATGCGATCGTCAAGGTGACGCTTGCGAGCATCTGCTCAAGTGATCTGCACATCAAACACGGCAGCGTGCCGAGAGCGGTG
Organism: Eubacteriales bacterium; assembly: GCA_045613985.1. Classification (GTDB taxonomy): domain Bacteria; phylum Bacillota; class Clostridia; order Oscillospirales; family CAG-272; genus SIG644. Next base: position 21,029 of record JAZLCA010000003.1, read on the forward strand.
GAGGGGATCACGGTCGGTCACGAGATGGTCGGCATCGTGGAAGATGTCGGCTCGGCGGTCACACACGTAAAGCCCGGCGACCGAGTTACGGTCAACGTGGAAACCTTTTGCGGTGAGTGCTTCTTCTGCAAGAAGGGCTTCGTCAACAACTGCACCGACAAAAACGGCGGTTGGGCGCTCGGTTGCCGCATTGATGGCGGTCAGGCGGAGTACGTTCGTGTGCCGTTTGCGGATCAGGGGCTGAACAAGATTCCCGATACTGTGACCGACAGACAAGCTCTGCTTGTGGGGGACGTTCTTGCTACTGGCTATTGGGCGACGAAAATATCTGAGATTACCGAGGACGATACTGTTCTCATCATCGGTGCAGGCCCCACGGGAATTTGCACGCTCCTTTGCGTGATGCTCAAAGCACCCAAGCGCGTCATCGTGTGCGAGAAGGACGAGAATCGCATCAAGTTTGTGAATGAGCACTATCCCGACGTGCTGACGGTCACGCCTGACGAGTGCCTTGACTTTGTTCGTGAGAACAGCGATCACGGCGGTGCGGACGTGGTGCTTGAGGTCGCTGGTGCAGAGAACACCTTCGAGCTTGCATGGCAGTGCGCACGCCCGAATGCCATCGTCACGGTGGTAGCGCTTTACGACAAGGCGCAGACGCTTCCTCTGCCCGATATGTACGGCAAAAATCTGACCTTCAAGACCGGCGGCGTTGACGGCTGCGACTGCGAGGAAACGCTGAAGCTCATTGCCGAGGGCAAGCTCGATACCGAGCCGCTGATCACGCATACCTATCCGCTCTCAAAGATCGATGAGGCGTATGAGCTGTTTGAAAATAAACGCGACGGGGTCATTAAGGTCGCGGTGGAGTGTTGATGGAAAGGGGGGGAAATGAATAATAACAAAGTG
>JAZLCA010000004.1:0-58425 GCA_045613985.1 Eubacteriales bacterium
CGAGAATTTTGAATGCCCGCTGTGCGGCGTCGGCAAAGACGGCTTCAGCGAAGCAGAATAAGATACCAAAAGGCGCGATTTTTGCAAGTCGCGCCTTTTTTCTGCCGTTTTTTTGTAAATTCATGCGTCGGCTATTGACGAACAGCGCGAAAAATGATACAATAAACCATATTAATTCAGGAGGGGCATATTATGTCTAAAAGTGTAAAGGATATTCTCAAGCTGATCGAAGAGCACGGCATCAAGATGGTCGACTTCAAAATGGTCGATATCAATGGTCAATACCGCCACGTCACCATTCCCGCCGAGAACTTCTCCGAGGACACCATGAAAAGCGGCATCGGCTTTGACGCCTCCAACTACGGCTATGCCGTGGTCGAGAAGGGCGACATGGTCTTCATTCCCGATCCCGACACCGCGCTGATCGATCCCTTCTGCTCCATCCCCACCCTGACCATGACGGGTAACGCCATGATCATCGACACGCCCGAAAATCGCCCGCTGCCCCAGTACCCCCGCAATATCATCAAGGCGGCCGTGGAACACATGAGAAACAGCGGCGTGGCCGACACCATGATGATCCTGCCCGAATTTGAATTTTATCTGTTCGATGACGTGACCTGGGAGGTCAGCGGCCGCGAGATCAGCTCGACCGTCGACGCCGTTCAATCCTACTGGAACAGCGGCATTGAGGGACACGGCGTCGTCGTTCCCAAGCAGAAAAACTACCACATCGCTAAACCCTTTGATATCTCCTATGAGTGCCGCTCGGAAATGTGCCTGCACATGAAGGACGCCGGCATCGACATCAACTATCATCACCCCGAAGTCGCCGCCTCGGGTCAGTTCGAGATCGAACCCCAGCTGGGTGAGGTCGTTCACATGGCCGACGCAACGATGATGATCAAGTATATCATCCACAACACGGCCCTCAAGTACGGCAAGTCCGCCACCTTCATGCCTAAGCCTATCTATGGCGAGGCAGGTAGCGGTATGCACGTGCATATGCTGCTCATGAAGGACGGTCAGCCCGTCTTCTCGGACGACAACGGCTACGCTCACTTGTCCGAAACGGCCCACTATTTCATGGGAGGATTGCTTAAGCATATCGCATCTCTGTGCGCCCTGACCAACCCCTCCACCAACTCGTTCAAGCGTCTGGTCCCCGGCTTTGAGGCACCGGTTACCGTCGGCTACGCGACCTCCAACCGCTCGGCTGTCATCCGTATTCCCGCCTACGCCAAGAGCCCCGATAAGCGCCGCTTCGAGCTTCGCAACCCCGACGCGACCTGCAACCCCTACTTCTGCTACGCCGCCATTCTGATGGCCGGTCTTGACGGTATCAAGAACAAGATCGATCCTCATGCCAACGGTTGGGGTCCCTACGACTTCAATCTGTTCCATCTGCCTGAGGAGGAAAAGAAGAAGCTGCAGGGTCTGCCCACCTCGCTCCCCGAAGCGCTGGACGCTCTGGAGGCCGACCACGACTATCTGACCGTAGGCGGTGTCTTCCCCGAAGAGCTGCTGCAGAACTTCATCAAGAACAAGCGTGCTGAGTGCTCGGAGCTTTCCAAGATCCCCCACCCCGCCGAGTTCGACCGATACTACAACCTGTAAGATACAAAACCCCGCCGCCCGTTTGGGCGGCGGTTCTTTTTTATGGAGTGTAATCAAATAATTCATAGACCAGCTTTTGCTCGGTCTCGGTGAAATTTTTATCGTCGATCAAGCGATCCATCCACTTGGCACTCAAGACCTCATATCGACCGTCTTTAAAATATTCTTTGAGCGATATCATATAGCGCAGCACGTCCTCGCGCGACATATCGTCAAAACCGCCCAAATTCAAATAATAGCTATCCTGCCCGTATTCAAACTCCAATTTGATTCCATACGAGCGTGACGTGCGCCTGCCCTTATGGGAAGAAATTCGAATCACCAGCTTGTCTGCCTCTTCGATCGGTGCTTCGTGTGTAACCTGATTGAACACGTTATAATGCGTAATGACATTTTGGTCATCGATCACCGTTCGAGGGAAAAAGCCCAGGGGCAGAATTGCCGCGCAGATCAGAAAAATGATCATCACAATGGTGGCTGTCTTTTTGATCGATTTCTTTTGATGCTCCTTGAGATTTTGCCGAAAAGCCCGACTGAACAAAGGAAATGTTTTCAAAACAGTTTCGTTGAATCTCGGCTTGTATTTCTTGTTTCCGACGATGGGTTGTTTTTCTTCCCATCCGACGCTAGCCAAAAGCACAGGAGTAAATATCACAAACATAGCCATCGGTATCGCGGAATATAAGCCGGCAAAGCCGTAACGCGCCACGACGCTCGCATCGGAAAATGCCACTTTATCGGGAATCGTTTGTGCAAAAAACGTCAGAACGAGAATCATCCATACGATGCCCGAAAACCCAACCAGTATGTAGATGAATTTGTCAATTGCTGATAAGGGCGGCTTTTTAACTTTGATTTTTCTTGCCATAATATCTCCTTTTATTTAACAGCGGTGAGATCCCCGCCCTTTGTTTATTTCTCGTCTTCGTCAAACGCACGGCAAGCCCTGACAGCGCGATGCCAGCCTTCAAGACGCTTGGCCCTTTCACGCTCGCCGATGCTCGGGCGGAACACCTTCCCCTTGCCGACACAGCATTTCAATTCTTCACGGTCACGGTAAAAGCCGACCGCCAGCCCGGCAAGATAAGCCGCGCCTGCCGCTGTCGCTTCAGGATTCGCCGAGCGATGCACTTCAATGCCGGAAAAATCACTCTGCATTTGCATCAAAAGATCGTTGGCCGATGCACCGCCGTCCACTCGCAAGCCGGCAATCTCACCCACGCCCGAGGCTCGCATATCGGCGTCCATGGCAAAGACAACGTCCTCTGTTTGGTAGGCGATTGATTCCAACGCCGCACGTACGATGTGGGCCCTTCCTGCGCCTGCGGTCAATCCAAAGATGCTGCCACGCGCCTGCATATCCCAATAGGGAGCACCCAATCCCGCAAAGGCGGGCACGAGATACACACCGGCGGTGTCGGCAACCTGGCGAGCAACCGATTCACTCTCCATGGCACAATCGATCAACTTCATCTCGTCACGCAGCCAACGCACAACGGCTCCGCCTACAAAAACGCTACCCTCCAGAGCATATTCCAACGGTCTTCCCTGTTCGGTCGCGGCAAGGGTGGTCAAAAGCCCCTGTTTGCTGTGTACGGCCTGCTCCCCCGTATGAGCCAGCAAAAAACAGCCCGTACCATAGGTGTTTTTCGCCTCGCCCGCTTCAAAGCAGCATTGGCCGAACAAGGCCGCCTGCTGGTCGCCCGCAATGCCCGCGATGGGCAATTCGGCGCCCATACACTTAAAGGTTCCGTAGACTTCGCTGCTGCTTTTAATCTCGGGCAAAATGCTGCGAGGAATGTCCAGAACGTTCAGTATTCTCTCATCCCACTGTCCCGTATGAATGTTGCACAGCATGGTACGGGAGGCATTGGTATAGTCCGTAACGAACACTTGCCCCTCGGTTAATTTATAGATCAGCCAGCTATCCACCGTTCCGACCATCAAATCTCCCGTTTCGGCCATTTCTCGCGTCCCAGGTACGTTATCCAAAATCCATTTGATTTTGGTTCCACTGAAATAGGGATCGAGACGCAAGCCGGTGACGTTGGAAATCTCCTCACCATGCCCGGCGCGCTCCAGTTCGCGGCAAATATCAGCGGTACGGCGGCATTGCCACACGATCGCATTGCAAATAGGCTTGCCCGTCCGTTTATCCCATGCGACCACCGTTTCACGCTGATTGGTCACACCAACGGCGGCGATCTCATCCGGAGAAATGCCACTCTTGGCGATACATTCGGTCATAGCAGCGTATTGATTGGCGTAAATGTCCATCGGGTCCTGCTCCACCCAACCGGGATGAGGATAATACTGGGCAAATTCGTGTTGTGCCATCGAAACGATTCGTGATGCACGGTCAAACAAAATCGCGCGTGCGCTGGTCGTTCCCTCGTCGAGTGCAAGAATATATTTTTTCACAAGACTCTCTCCTCATTACTTATTTTCAACCTTAATTATAACACATCGACAAAAAATGTCAAGAAGCAAGGCGTAGTTCTCGTCTTTGGTTAACCGTTACTTTTTCTCCAAAATTATTGCATTCCCTCGCATCTTGTGCTATAATGGCAATATCCTGCATGAAACGGAGATCGTTATGAAACAACATATCAAACGCGCGGCGGTCGTATTGACAGTCCTGTTGCTGGTCTGCAGCCTTTGCCTGCCTACGCTTGCCGCCCCCGCGGCCTACAGCACCGCCAAAAATGCGGGCGTGCGCGACGAGGTCTGCGAGACGCTCGACGGCACCTCGGCAGATCGCTACTACACGCAAGACTACACCTACGAAGCGCTTTCACAGTTATCAGAGGCAGAGCTGCTTACCGCTCTTCGCTCGCTGATGACTTCAACGCATAAGAAAAAGACGTCCTATAGCGATTGCCGCGACATGAGTGTCAACACCGACTGTCAAAACGGCGACGGCACGATTGTCCTGCTATACACCTCCTGTGTCGTCACCCGAAACGACTTTATCGGCTCGGGCAGCATTGGTTGGAACCGCGAACACGTTTGGCCCAAGAGTTTGGGCGGATTTGGCAATGACGGTGCGGGTGCGGATCTACACCACGTCCGCCCCGACGACGTAACCACCAACGCCGTGCGCGGCAACCTCAAATACGGCAACGTAACCGGCGGCAGTGACGTCAAAGGGTCAACTCTGGTCAGCGGTGCTTCGGGCGGTACGTCGGGTAGCGGCTATTTTGAGCCTCACGATAACGTCAAGGGCGACGTCGCCCGCATCTGTCTGTACGTCTACGTCCGCTACGGTGGCGAGTTGTCCGGGTGCAATAAGATTACGAACGTGTTTCAAAGTGTTGACGTACTGCTCGAATGGTGCGCCCTTGACCCCGTAGACACCTGGGAAATGGGCCGAAATGAGGTTGTAGGCGCCATTCAGGGCAACCGCAACGTATTTATCGATTATCCCGAATACGCATGGCTTTTGTTTGGCAAAGAAATCCCCGCCGACATGACCACCCCCTCGGGTATGGCTAAACCCGACATTCCTACCGTCCCCGATGCGCCCTGCACGCATGAAGAGACTGAGGTGCGCGGAACAATCGCCGCAACCTGCACCATCGAGGGCTATACAGGCGACACCTACTGCAAGACCTGCGGCGAAAAGTTGAGTGACGGCACCGTCATTTCCACCGACGAGGGCCACGAATTCAGCTCGTGGGTAGACGCCGGCGGCGGTGAGCACCACCGCATCTGCACCGTTTGTGCCTTCCTGCAAATCAAAAAAGACGAACAGCCCCCCGTCACCGAGCCTCCCCAAAACGATACCGAAGGTAACGAGGAGGAATCCTCGGGTTGTCGTGCCGCATGGAGCGTCAGTGTCGCACCGTTGCTTGTTCTTTCGGCATGGCTGACCATGAAAAAGCGCAAAAATTCCAACTAAATCACTCGAAGCAAGGACGCATCGCGTCCTTGCTTTTTTGACAACGGGAAGTTAATGAATTACTCTTGCAATTTTCTTTCACTTGTGCTATAATGGAATGTAACGTTACAGCAAGGAGGCAATCGGAATGATTCTGACCATCGATATCGGCAACACCAATATCACACTGGGCGGTTTTGACGGTGATATCCTGACCTTCGTTTCCCGTATCTCCACCAATCCTTCCTATACGGCCGATGAATACGCCGCCAAGATCTTGCACACACTGGCTCTGCACAAGGTAGAAAAGGCCACCGTCAAGGGCGCGATCATCTCCTCCGTCGTTCCTCCCCTGAACAGCGTGTTAAAAAAAGCAATCCGCTTTATTTACGACGTCGATCCCCTGCTCGTCGGTCCCGGCATCAAGACAGGGCTTAAGATCCACTGCGACAATCCTTCTTCGGTCGGCGCCGATCTCATCTGTGCCTGTGTTGCGGCACATCAGCGTTACGGCGCTCCCGCTCTTATCATTGATATGGGTACTGCGACTAAAATGATGGTTATCGACCGCACAGGTGCGTTCATCGGTGTCTCTATCATTCCGGGTGTTCTCATGGGGCTCAGGGCTCTTTCCACCGGAACCGCGCAGCTGCCGCAGGTCAGTCTGGAAGCACCTCCCTGCGTGATCGGCAAAAACACGGTGGATTGTATGCGTTCGGGTGTCGTGTTCGGCAACGCCAGCATGATCGATGCCATGATCGACCGATTCAACGAGGAAATGGGCGAATCCCTTCCTGTCGTTGCTACGGGTGGTCTTGCTTCCACCATCATCTGCCATTGCAAGCACACCATTACTCAGGATGACAACCTGGTCCTTACCGGCTTGAACATTTTGTATCACAAAAACAACTGAATACGTGTTGTATATTGCTCCCTTGGGAGTACATATAAATTTTGAATGCGTTGCACCGCAAAAGCGGGCGACAGCAAGGAGGAATTTTATGAGAAGAAACACCAAAACCAAGGCGTCCACCGAAAAGATGGTGCTGCTGGCCCTGTTTACCGCCCTTGTCGCGATACTGGCCTATTTCGGCGGCTTTGTCAAAATCGGCGGTCTGGCCTCCATCTCGCTGACCCTCATCCCCGTCGTACTGGGCGCGTCTTTGTGCGGTCCTTTCGCAGGCGCATGGCTGGGCGGTGTGGCAGGAATCGTCTTTTTCGTCACCGCCGACGCGGCATTTTGGATGGGCCTGAGTATCCCCGGAACCATTATCACCGTCATGGTCAAAGGCATCGCGTCGGGATATCTGGCAGGCCTGACCTATCGGTTGCTGGAGAAACGCAACCGTTACTTGGCAACCATGGCCAGTGCAATCGTGTGCCCCGTTGTCAACACCGGCATTTTTCTTGTGGGCTGTATGCTGTTCTTTATCGATACCGTCAGCGCAGGCGCCGCGAGCGAGAGTATGTCGCTGGGTGGATATTTGATCGTTGCATTCGTCGGTCTGAACTTTGTGTTTGAGCTGCTCTCCAATATTATTTTCAGCCCCGCAATCGTTCGTCTAATCAACATCCGCAAAAAAAGAACCTAATTGACTCACAACACCAATCGGCAGGATTTTTCCTGCCGATTTTTTTATTTTCCCCTTGCCCCGGAAAAGAAAGTGTGTTATACTGTAATCGACAATCCTCGGCAAGAAAGGATAAGACATACGACATGGCAAAATTGTACTTCAAATACGGCGCGATGGGCTCGTCCAAGACGGCCAACGCCCTCATTACTAAATTCAATTACGAGGAACGAGGCATGAAGGTGTGGCTCATCAAGCCATCCATCGATGACCGCGACGGTGCGGACAAGGTGCGCTCCCGCATAGGTCTTGAGGCCAATGCCCGCATCATCACGCCCGACACCGATATTTGCGATGCCTTTGCTCAGTTGAACGGCTATCACGTCATCATCGCGGACGAGTGCCAGTTCTTCACCGCTATGCAGATCGATCAGTTGCGCACCATCGTGGACACCATGGGCATTCCCGTCCTCTGCTTTGGTCTGCGTACCGATTTTCTCACCCATATGTTTGAGGGCAGCCGCAGACTTTTCGAGGTGGCGGACTCCATCACTGAAATCAAAACCATCTGCACCTGCGGCAAAAAGGCCATCGTCAACGCTCGCATCGACGGCACGGGACGTGTCGTAACCGTGGGCGGTCAGATCATGCTGGGCGGCAACGATTCCTATGTTGCCATGTGCCACAGCTGTTGGAAGCAGGCCATTGCCCGCGAAAATCCCCCCTGCACGGACGGAGAATAAGCCATGAAGAAAAACGACAGCATTCTCATTCTCGGCATTGCGGGCGGCACGGGAAGCGGCAAAACCACGCTGGCCCGCCACGTCGCCGATGCCTTTGGGGACCGTGTGGCCGTCATCACCCACGACAGCTACTACCGCGCCCAAAACGACAAAACGTACGAACAGCGTTGTCTGCAAAACTACGATCATCCCGATGCCTTCGAGACCGATCTTTTGTGTTACCACCTGCAACAGCTGTATCAAGGACAAGCCGTCGATATCCCCGTATACGACTACACCGTCCACAACCGCTCCGACCGCACACAACGTGTCGAGCCTCGCGCCGTCATCATTCTGGAGGGCATCCTGCTCTTTTCCGACACGGCTCTGCGCGACATGATGGATCTCAAGATTTTCGTTGACACCGACGCCGACGAGCGCATTTTGCGCCGCATTGCCCGCGACACAAAGGAGCGGGGCCGTTCACTCGAATCGGTCATCTCGCAGTATCTCTCGACCGTCAAGCCCATGCATGAGGCCTTCGTCGAGCCGTACAAGCGATATGCAGATATCATCGTCCCCGGCGGTGGCGACAACCCCGCGGCACTCGATATGATCATCACCCGCGTGAGAAAACAGTTGGGTGATCTGTAAGCAAAAAAGTACGTCTGCCCTTATCCGGCACACGTACTTTTTTATTTTACGCCCTCCGATCCATCCTCGCGCCCCGTTTTGAGTTCCCCGAGCTCAAAGCGATCGCAGGGATATACGTAGGCAATATCGTAATAGCCTTGCAGGCAAATAAAGAAAAACTTCTCACCCTGCGTCGAGGTGTTCACAAGCCCCGATGAGCTCATGTAATAGTCCCCGCTCCAGGGATAGTGGGCTTGGACCTCCGGCACTCTCCAGCTGCCGCCGCCCTCAAAATAGAAGAAGGGGACCGTTTTGGTCTCGTCCAAATAGCCTTGATTACCATGGCTAGCGGTATGCGGTTCGTAAATGACCTCCTGTGCAATATGGCTCAACGTTTCCACGGAAATGGAAATATCCCCGCGATCAATGGCCGCCGAGATCATCCGCATGGTATTGCGATATGCCTTCAAATCTCTGGCAAAACGAACGACCTCGATTGAGGACAGCGAAAAGATCAACAGTCCCACCCAGACACGCTTGGTAAAGACAGCCATCATCACCGCAATAATGGCAATGGGGACAATATACGTCAGCCGAAAGTCTACGCGGTTGGACATATAAAAATCTGCCATTCGCTTCAGATCCGCCTTGATATTGGCCAGCTTCAACGTTTCCTTTTTCATGCGCTCACCGCCTTTCATCTCTATTTTATCACAATATGCGCAAAACGTCAAGTGAAATGAGTAAGGGCACCGCTTGGTGGCCTTGTTATTTATATTATGCGTTACCCTTTTCGTTGTAATCCGCGCAAAGGAGGTTCATTGCCTTGCACGTCTTGTGGTAATAGAAGTATGCAAGGAAAGGTCCGAAGATGAAAAGACCGCCAAAGAAATACAAATTCCAAAAATCGTTGGTCGAGAAATCATATTCAACCCCGCGCTGTGCCAGGGCCTCCTCCACGCGCTCGGTGAACATATACGTCCAAACGGTCAAGACGATATTGAAGGTAAACAAGGATAAAACAAAGGCCGCCAAAATGTTCATGGTCTTGGAGCGGTCGGGCTTGGGTGCGATCTTATCCAATTCAAAGGTAATAGGCATAAAGAAGAAGAGCTCGTAAAACCCCAGCGTCAGAATATTGAAAAGTATAACCTTCCACGCCGCTCTGTTTGTCCTGAGTTTCGCAGGAGCGCGTTCCTCAATGAGTTCGCCGTATTTGTCGTATTGTGCCATAATAGTTCTCCTTTCAGGGTGGTGTTTTTGCCACATTATACAATACAATCCGCGAAATGTCAATATCTTTTTGGACATTTCCACCGCCGTCCTTATCCAACCCGCACGCTTCTACAACACTAGCATCGACTACCTGCTGGGAGAGACAAATGATCCGAGAAGGTATAAAAATTGACACATCAAACAAAAAAGCGCATCTGCCATGCAGATGCGCTTTTTTATGGTGGAGACAACTAGATTCGAACTAGTGACCCCTTGCATGTCAAGCAAGTACTCTAACCAACTGAGCTATGCCTCCGTGCGGTTTCTCAACCGACGGGCATTATTATATCACAGTTGTTTGAAAAATGCAAGCCTTTTTTTGAAATTTCTTGAAAAAATTTTAATTTTCTTTTTTTGTGCCTTGAACACGCAGATACACCCGCTCCCCAAGCAACAGCAAAGCACCGCCAAGACACAGATAGACAAACAAATTGCCGACGCGGGTATACAGCGTCGCGTCGTTTCTCATCTCGATCTCGGCTGTCACGATGCCCTCTTGCAGTGCGTCAAGGCGCGCGATCTCCTTGCCTGTCGGGGTAATCACGGACGACACACCGGTATTAGCGGCGCGCACGACGTAGCGTCCCGTTTCAATGGCACGGAGCTTGGCCTGGGCATTGTGCATATGCACCGCGGCACTGTCGAAGAACCAGGAATCGTTGGTCGAAATGCAAAGCAACTCAGCCCCGCAGCGAGTGCTGTCATAGGCCAGCTGCTCGTAGATGGAATCGAAGCAGATGAGCGAGCCGATACCGCCCAAGGAGGTATCAAACACCGCCGCGTCTTCCCCCGGTGTCGTTCCGTCCGCCAACTGCGAAAGCTCCAGAATTGGCGGGCAGATGACCTCGATCAAAGGGCGAAGCGGGACGTACTCTCCAAATGGCACCAGATGCCGCTTGGCATAAAAGCTGTCGTGCACACTTCCCGTCTCGTCGATCATGACGATCGCGTTGTAGTCGCCAAGCTCGGTTCCTTGGACAAAAACACCCAACAAAAGCACCGCCTCGTTCTCACGCGCCAGCGTTTTCAACTGCGACATATAGCCGGGATATTGCGTGAGCTTGACCGGCACAGCCGTCTCGGGCCAGACGATCACGTCCGCGCCCTCAAGCGCTGCCTGTTCGGTCAAACGATAGTAAATGTCAAAGCTGTCCGCAACCGAGGTCTGCCACTTATCTGCCGAGCCGATATTACCTTGGATGGCCGCGACCTTGTATGTCTTTTCCGAGGTGCGGTGAGCATCGGTCAGCATCAAAATACCGCCCAAAGACAGTTGCAAAGCAAACACGCTCACTCCAACCACAGCACACAAGCGGCGGCGGTCGGTATGCAACAGGGCGTAAGCAATGCAGCCGTTGATCAATACGACAATAAAAGTGATCAGATAGGGGCCAAACCAGCGGGCCGTTTGAAGCATGACGGGCATAGCGGCCTGTCCCAGCGCCAAGCGTCCCCAGGGAACGCCCGTCCAGTTGAGCGTCTGAGCCCATTCGCGCACGCACCACAGTCCCGCCATAGTCACGACCTGCAAAAAAGGATGTGACCTCACAATGCGCCCGCGTGTGATCACGGCGAGCAGGACAGGAAACAGCGAGGCAAACAGGGTCTGCAAGAGTGACAGTCCCAAAATAGCAAACAGCACGATGCCCAATGCCGCCAGCGGGGTGACACCTACAAATTCCAAAGGATACATATAAAAAAACCAATGGAACAGCACGATGGAAAAAGAATAGTTGAATATCAAGCCGTAGCGGTACAGTCGGCGAAGCGGCACCGACGGATCGGCGGCGAGCTTGAAGAAGACACACAATGCGGGGACAAGTGATATCCATTCCAGCACGCCAAGCACTTCAAAAGAAACGCACAGACCGGTGAGCAGACCGCTGATGACAAGGGCCAGCACGCGCGCCCACGAGCGATCCAATGAGAAGCATTGCACTGTCTTTTGGCACATTTTTCTCATCGCTTTCCTCCCTTGCCGCCCGTCCGTTTGGCAGGACGGGAATTTGCATGAGCATGGGGCTTGTTCTTGGCCGGATAATTCCCGCCACGGGGCACGGAAGGCCTTCTCTGCCCCTCCGTCGCCGCTTTTTTTGTGGGCTGTGTTTTGGGAATATCGCGAGTGAAAAAGTCGTTATAGAACCAGATATCCTCGTCGGGCAAGGTAACTTCTTTCCCCTTCAAGTACCCCAATTCACCGCTGTCGTCCTTGAATTGAAAGACCAAGCGGCGGGCATAGAGTGCTTGAAATTTATAGCCCGCCTTGGCATCGTCGCGGTTGACGCCGTATTTGCCATCCCCCAGCAACGGATGCCCGATATGAGCCATGTGGGCTCGGATCTGATGGGTGCGTCCCGTCACCAGCTCGATTTCCAACAGCGAATTTCCGCCTCGCGCGGCTATCACACGGTATTTGGTAATGATCTCCTTGCTCCCGTGAAGCGGGGTGTCGGTAACCTCCACCTGATTATGCAGGCTGTCCTTGCGCAGATAAGCCCGCAGAGTGTCCTGGCGCTTGGGCAGCTCGCCGTGGACGATGCAATAATAGAATTTCCCCACCTCGTCGTCGCGGATCTTTTGGTTCATCACACGCAACGCCTCGGCGTTTTTGGCCGCAATGACGATACCGCCGGTATTGCGGTCGATAGGGTTGCACAGCGCGGGGGCAAAGGATTGCTCCTGGGCGGGATCATACTCACCCTTTTGGGCAAGATAGGCCTTGACGTGCATAATCAGGGTGTTGTCCTGGGCCTCATCGTCCTCATGCACCAACACTCCGGGGCGTTTGTGAACGAGCAGAATATTATCATCCTCGTACACCGCCTCAATCTTGGGACGAATGCGGGAAAGCGCGCCCGTGTCCTCCTCGGGAGAGGCAAAAAACTCCTCGCGGATGAACAGCTGTATTTCGTCACCCTCGCACAGCATTACCGAGGGTTCGGTGCGGGCTCGGTTTCGCTTGATCTTTTTGGTGCGGATCAATTTATACATCAAGGACTGCGGCAGGCCTTGCACCGCCTTGGAAAGAAATTTGTCCAGACGCTGTCCTGCGTCGTTTTGATTTACTTTGAGAATGCGCAAGAGGCACACTCCTTTCTTGAAAAAGGGGCAGGACGTCGCCTGCCCCGATGAAATCACGATTATTTTGTACCGAAAATACGGTCGCCGGCATCGCCCAAGCCGGGCAGAATGTAGGCGTTTTCGTTGAGACACTCGTCAAGCGCCGCAACGAAAATATCGACGTCGGGATGCTCGTCCTGTACCCGTTTGACCCCCTCCGGCGCCGCCACCAGGTTCATCAGACGAATATTCCGACAACCGTACTTGCTCTTGAGCAGCGCAATGGCATCTGCGGCAGAACCGCCCGTTGCCAGCATAGGATCGACCACAATGACCAGCCGATCCGCAATATCGGGGGGCATTTTACAATAATATTCCACCGGCTCATGCGTGGTCTCGTCGCGGTACATACCAATATGACCAACTTTGGCCACGGGGACCAGGCGCAGAAGGCCGTCCACCATGCCAAGACCGGCGCGCAGAATGGGAACGATGGCCAGCTTTTTACCCGAAACCGTCTTGGCCACCATAGGCACAAGCGGCGTTTCAATCTTGACATCCTCCAGGGGCAGATCGCGAGTGATCTCATAGCCCATGAGCATAGCGATCTCATCCAACAGCTCGCGGAAGTCCTTCGAGCCCGTCTTTTTATTTCGCATGATGGAAAGTTTGTGGGTGATCAGGGGGTGATCAATAACGTGAAGCTGGCTCATAACAATTCCTCTCTGCCGTATGATTTGGCGCACAAGCATCGCCTTACACCTTGATTATACACAAAACCGTGTCATTTTTCAAGTATTTCTTTGAAAAAAGTAAGATTTCGCCCAATCAAACTTTACAAACGCGCCGAAACATGATAGAATATAAGGTACCACATTTCAAACAGAAAGGTGTTTTTCATGAACAAAACCGTTGGCATTCTGACACTGGGATGCAAGGTCAATCAATATGAGTCCGAGGCGATCGCCGAAGCCTTGGCGTCTCGCGGCTTTTCCATTTGCCCCACGAGCGAGATCTGCGATATCTATATCATCAACACCTGCACCGTCACAGCAGAATCTGACCGCAAGGCGCGTCAGTTCATTCGCCGCGCGCTCTCCCACAACCCTTCTTCCTTCGTGCTTGTCACGGGATGTATGGCCCAAACGGATGCCCAAAGCATTGGGCAGATCGAAGGCGTAGACTTCATTTGTGGCAACCGCAACAAGATGGCGATCGTGGATGCCGTTGTGCAGTTATGCCAGAGCGGACAAAAGCCAGCCGCTCCCGTCCTCGACGTTCCCCCTCTGGAAGGGGCCGGCTTTGAAGAAATGTCGATCAACCGCTTCGGGCGCACCCGCGCTTATATCAAAATTGAGGACGGCTGCGAAAGCCGCTGTACGTATTGCATTATTCCCTCCGCACGCGGACACATTCGTTCCAAGCCTATGCAGGCCGTCTTGGATGAAGTACGCTGCCTGACCGAGGGTGGATGCCGCGAGGTCGTATTGACCGGCATTGAGACTGCCTCGTGGGGACGGGATTTTGGAGAGGCAAACCTTGCCGACCTGCTCGAAGAGGTCGACCGCATCCCCGGCATTGGACGGGTGCGTCTTGGCTCGCTGGATCCCACCATCATGCGCCCTGCTTTCATTGAGCGCATTTCAAAGCTCTCCTCTCTGGCCCCCCATTTTCATCTGTCCATGCAAAGCGGAAGCAATGCCGTGCTTGCCCGTATGAAGCGAAAATATAACCGCACCCAGGCTCTGGAAGCCATTGAAAGGTTGCGCGCGGCCATTCCCAACGTTCAATTGACAACGGATATCATCGTTGGTTTTCCCGGAGAGACCGAGGAAGATTTTGAAGCAACGATGGATCTGGCCCGCAAAGCGCGATTTTTGATGATCCACGTTTTCCCCTATTCCAAACGGCAAGGAACACCGGCTGCCGTAATGCCGGATCAAATTCCCAACGCCATCAAAAAGCAACGCGTGGCTCTTCTGTCCGCCCTGGCGTGTGACATTCGTACCGATATTCTGCAGAAAAGAATCGCATCCAATCTGCCGACGAGCGTGCTTTTTGAGACGTTCGAAGACGGTTATGCGATCGGCCACACCCCCGATTTCATTGAGGTGCGTGTTCCTTCGTCCCGCGCTCTTCATGCAGAGACGCATCCGGTGCGCCTGATCTCCGTCAGCGAGGATAAGGCCGCCTGTCTTGGGGCATGGATCGAAACGAAAGGAGCACCGTCATGTCAATGATCCTATCCCCTTTGCTTTCTCAACCGTCCGACTGTCTGTGCTCTCATCTGCAATTGAAG
The DNA here is from genome assembly GCA_045613985.1 of Eubacteriales bacterium. GTDB lineage: Bacteria > Bacillota > Clostridia > Oscillospirales > CAG-272 > SIG644. The sequence continues at coordinate 15,058 of JAZLCA010000004.1, forward strand.
CTCTCCCCTGCCCGTTTGGATATGCTTCTCAATGCATTACGAAGCGATAGAAAAGAGTTGACGGAGCTGGGACTCCAGACCATCGACCACCTGATCTTTCATCATATCATGCCCCCAACGACCGCTGTCTTGGATGTGTTTCAGACGACGGACGAGGGCATGGCGCGCATTTTTTCCGACGTGCTTGAAAAGTGCAAGGACGTTCGCGGAAAAACCGTCCGCCCAACCCTCAAAGGTGCTTGGCAGGCACAAACGCTGGCTCAGCACCGCCAGGATATGCTTCCCCCCGCGGCCAATGCTCCGCGTTTGATCAGCCGCCGGGACTATCCTCTTTTGTCTTTACAAGGTCTGTGTGCCCGTACGCTTGTCCCCATTCCCGACACGCCTTGGCTGCTGGCCGAGACGGATTACGCGCCCGCCGCCAAGCAACGTTCCATCCGGCGCGGCCACATCTGCTCGCTGATTCAGCTCCCGCCCGAGGAAACGGCAAGAGAGCTTTTGGCGGACCTGCTCGCGCAGCAGAACGTACGCACCCACATACGAAGCATCCGCGCCGTCGGTCCCGCCGATTATCTTGGCGGCGTTCTGGATGCCAAAATCGGATGCGATGTAGACTTTTTTGCCTTGACGTTAGCCACGGGCCGATCCTTGGAAGAATTGTTGCAACATCTGCCCGAGGGCTATCTCATATGGACCACCAAACGGGGGGCACGACGTTTGTCAGAGCGCCTTGAGAACATCGGATGCACTATAACTGCGTTCATCGAGGCCAAACGTCGCCCGCGCCTGACCTTTTATTATCAGCGTGAGCCAATATTTGACTGCAGTCTCTCCTCTTTGCGCAACGTTGTATCGCCGCGCGCCGTTGAGGTTCACCTTGCGCCGCCATCTCCCTGTTCCACAGAGACCGCCACGCCCGCCCTTTTGCAAGTCGGCAGCTATATCGCGGTATACCATCATTTACCGGCCGAACAAACGATGGCTCCTGAAGCCTTGTCCGACTGGCTGGTGCAGGCGCAACGTGCCATTACCGAGGCAGGAGCCCGAATGGATCGGGCTTATCTTGCGGTCGGTGTATGCGAAGATGATTCCACACCGCACGGCGGTCTTTGGTCGGCCGCATTGAGTCTGCACCGGGCACGAAGCGAAATGGACATTGCAGCTTTCGATACTCGGGTTTGCCCCTCGGAAGGCAGCGCCGACGGTACGACGGTCTGTCTGATCGCACCGTTTGCATAACAATATTGCCGTGTTTCAAGTTCAAAATCGTTCGATTTTGTCTCAACCAATGGATAATTCACAAAATCACGGTTAAATTCCTGGCAATATTTTAAAAAAAACGATGAAAATTCAAAAAAACACTTGCAATTTCAAAAGTATTGTGATATAATAATAGCCGTTGTTTAAGTTAAATCGATATCTGTGCGCCAAAGCGGCGTATCCAAGGAGGTGTCAAGGATGGCAAAGTGCAGTATCTGCGGTAAGGGTGTTGTTTTCGGTGAGAACGTCTCCCACTCCCACCGTAAAACGAAGAGATGTTGGAAGCCCAACATCCGCAAGGTAAAGATTTCCGTCGGTGGCAATACGAAGTCCATTTCGGTTTGCTCCCGTTGCCTGCGCACGATGAAGAAGGCATAAGGTTACACTTATCGTTCGTGCATAAAGTTTGGCAGACATACAGAGAATTCTCTGTATGCCTGCCCTCTTTATTATAGCAAGAAAAACGGTCAGACGCATTGAGCATCTGACCGTTTTTCTTTTTATGTCTCGTCCGAGATGGACGCTGTTTTTTTCTTTTTGAGGAATATTCCCTCGGGCAGCTGCGCCAATACGATGGCAATCAGCATCAGGCCACTGCCAAGCCATTCCCGCTGAGTCAGCCACGTCCCCGTGATCACACCGTCTGCCAGCACCGCAAAAACCGATTCCAAACCAAGCAACAGCGAAACCACCGTGGGATTGGAATTTTTTTGCGCCAGAATCTGCAAGGTGTAGGCGACACCGCCCGAGAAAACACCGACGTAAATCAGCGGCCACAGGCAGGCTCCGATCGCTTGCCAGCTTACCGTTTCAGTCAAAAGCATAGCAACCGTCGACACACCCGACACGACAAAAAACTGCACGCAGGAAAGCTCCACACCGTCCGCACGGGGAGAAACGCGGTCGATGGTCATAATATGACAGCTAAAGCAAAGCGCACTTAAAAGCACGAAAAAGTCGCTCTTCCCTATCACCATCTTATCCGTGATACACAAAAAATACAGACCGACAACAACAAGGCCGATACTCAACCAAATAAGCGGACGCACTCGCTTGCCAAAAAACAGTTCAAGCACCGGAACAAACACCACGTACAACGCCGAAATAAAGGCCGCTTTGCCGGGCGAGGTTGATTCCAAACCCAATTGCTGCAGATTGGTGGCACAGAACAGCATAATTCCGCACAAAATCCCGCCGACCAATAAGACTTTGAAATTTCGTTTTTCGCAGGGCGCGCTTTGACCTTGAACACATCTTTTGCGCTTGTAAAAAACATCGCGGCCCAGCAAAATCAAAGCCAAAAAAATTGCCGCCATAGCGCATCGCAGAGCATTGAAGGTAAAAGGGCCTATATGCTCCGCAGCTTGGCTTTGGGACACGAATGAAGTACCCCAAATAAAGGCGGCTATCAGAGGAAATACAATTTGTCGAATCCATTTTTTGCTCATACACGTCTCCACACAAAAACCGTCTTGCCGTTGCAAGACGGTTTTTGCTCAATCTGTCATATTATTTGTTGAAAATTTCTTTCATTTCCGCTTGCTTTGTGAGAGTCAGCGCGACCAATACGCAGTTGTCTCTGACGTATTCGGATTCCTGCGCATCCTTGACCAAGCCCTTGAGAGTTGCGGAGCCGTTTTCCTCAAACGCCTTTTTCAATTCCTTGTCCGACTTAAATTCCAGGACAATGGCGTAAACAGAAGCGCCAAAGGCTCCTTCGGTCCGGAAGAAATGAACGGTGCAATCGATATTGCCCTTTTCCAGTTCTGTCGTGATGGTCTTGGCCGTGTCATCCTCACCGTCCGTGACGTAAGTATAGCCGGCACTCTCAAAGTTCTTCTTGATCTTATTAAAGGTGGAACCACAGGACACCAAGCAGGTCAGCAGCATCACCGTTACCAGAGCAAGCGCCATCAATTTTGTCATTGTCTTCATTGCATATTACCTCATTTCTGGTTTCCATACCATTCAACGTCTGCCATTCGATGATATGGTACTCTTATTATACACTAAAACGCGCCAAAATGCAAGTGAATTAAAAATTATTTAAAAATCAGGCGGTTGTCAAAAAACTTATTCTTCGCTCTGCTCCTGACCGTACTCTTCGAGTACCAGCCCCTCGTTGTTTTGCAGGGTATTGCCGACATGCCACTCATTGTTGAACAGCAAGTAATTCTTACCACGGAAGTCCTGCACCCACTTAACGTCAAACAAGCGGAGCTTTTTGGGATCAACACCGTCGGGCAAGCGACGGATCGAGCTGTATTGCAAGGGATACTTGCGGTAGTCGACTCCGTATTCGCTCTTCATACGAGATTCCAGTACGTCAAACTGAAGTTCACCGACAACACCGACGTACACTCGCTCCATACCCGAATCGGGTTCGATGAAAATGCGGATAGCACCCTCCTGGGCGATCTGATTCATACCCTTGGCAAACTGCTTGCGCTTCATGGAGTCGATCTGCTCCACCAGTGCAAACCGCTCAGGTGCAAAAGTGGGAATTCCCTCAAAGACGATCTTGGATTTCGGATCACACACCGTGTCACCAATGGAGAAAATACCCGGGTCAAATACGCCGATGATGTCACCTGCGAACGCTTCGTCGATAACAGCGCGCTCTTGCGCCATCATCTGTTGGGGCTGTGACAGCTTGAGCGTACGCTCGCCCTGTACGTGCAGATATTCGCTGTTGCGGTCAAAGCGGCCCGAGACGATGCGCATAAAGGCAATACGGTCGCGGTGAGCCTTGTTCATGTTAGCCTGGATCTTGAAAACAAAGGCCGAGAACTGCTCGTCCGTGGGATTGACGGCCTGCCCCATAGCGCGGCGAGGCAGCGGTCCCGTAGTCATCTTCAAAAAATGCTCCAAAAACGTCTCAATACCGAAGTTGTTGAGTGCAGAACCAAAGAAAACGGGGCTGAGCTTACCGCAACGCACCTGCTCCATATCAAAATCGAAGCAAGCACCGTCAAGCAGTTCGACCTGTTCGGTCAGCGTCTCACGGTCAGTCTGTCCGATCAGCTCGTCCAGCTTTTGAGTGTCGGTGATATCACACTCAATGGCAGCCAGTCGGTCGCGGCCGCGGTGGGCATCACCAAAGGCCAGAATGCGGTGTGCCTCACGGTCGTACACGCCCTTAAAGCCGATACCGCAACCGATGGGCCAGTTCATGGGATAGGTGCCGATACCGAACTCGCTCTCCAGCTCGTCAAGCAAGTCGAAGGGATCGCGGGCCTCGCGGTCAAGCTTATTGATAAAGGTAAAAATCGGGATATGGCGCATAGCGCAGACCTTGAACAGCTTGCGCGTCTGGGGCTCGATACCCTTCGCGGCATCGATAACCATGACGGCACTGTCGGCAGCCATGAGGGTACGGTAGGTATCCTCCGAGAAATCCTGGTGTCCGGGGGTGTCCAAAATGTTGATGCAATAGCCCTCGTATTCAAACTGCATGACGGAGGAGGTGATCGAAATACCTCTCTTTTTCTCCATTTCCATCCAGTCAGAGACGGCATGATGATCGCTCTGCTTGCCCTTGACGGATCCGGCGGACTGAATGGCACCGCCGTACAGAAGAAACTTTTCAGTCAGCGTCGTTTTACCTGCGTCAGGGTGAGAGATGATGGCAAAGGTGCGGCGGCGGTCGATCTCGTGCGCCAGCGTCTGGTGATTGATATGCTCCATGATTTATCGTCCTTTCGGAAAATTCAGCCACAGTACGGCATTTTACATTTTAACATATTATTTTATCATAAATTTGCCCGGGATACAAGAGGAAATTCAAAAAAAGTGTCAAACGATACCACAATATTCCTATTTTAGCACAAAAAACTGCTTGACAACACGTAAAACACCTGTTATACTCAAATCATCAAGCCATGGAGGTAAACGTATGAAATCCAAATTCACAGGCGGATTGCTCGGTCTTGTTGGCGTCAACATCCTGCAATTTCTGGTGATCCTGATTACACTCGGTCTGGGCGCTCCTTGGGCTGTTTGCATTAAGCAGCGCTGGCTAGCCCGCAACACCGTTATCGACGGCCGTCGCTTGGAATTCGACGGAACGGGCGCACAGCTGTTCGGCAGTTATATCAAATGGTTTTTGCTCACCCTCATCACCGTCGGCATCTACGGCTTTTGGCTCTCCATCAAAATGCAGCAGTGGATCGTCAAACACACGCACTTCGCATAAAAGTCAGGCTCTCGCCCGATAGGCGAGAGCCTTCTTTTTTATTGTCTGACGACCTCCTTCAAGGCGGCGAGCATCATAGCTGTCTGGCCTCGCGTAACCATCTCGTTGGGCGAGATCGCGCCGCTGGTGGGTGTCATTACTCCCATGCAAGAAAGAGTGGAGATTGCCTCACTTGCCCAGGTGGGAATGTCGGAGGAATCCGCAAAAGCAGGTGTCAGCTGCGCCTCCTTGACGTCAACCATGCGACGCAGAATTACGGCAGCCTGAGCGCGGGTGATCGTTTCATCCGGCAAAAAGCAAAGCTCGCCTTCGTCGTTGGTACTTCCCTTGATATATCCCAGCGAATAAGCGGCCGCCACGTATCCTTTGGCATCTGAGGGAATGGCATCATCGTCGCAAAAGCCGGTATCCCCCACCGACGGCACCGAGCCGACTCCGATGGCTTTCATGGCCATCATGAGAAAATCGAGCCGTGTCACCGTCTCCTCGGGATAGAAGTAGGTCTGGTCATTGGAAACGGTTCCTTGCATGATACCCGCTTCTGCCATCGTCAGCGCCGCATTGTATTCTTTCCTCCCCGTCAGATCCACAAAATCCACGGCGATCGCAGGCTCCTTGACTTGTACCTTGACCTCGGCCGCCGCGCTGTAATTACCGTACACGTCGCGGGCAACGTAGCGGAAGCTGTCGCTTCCCTTATAGCCGATGCGGGGCAAATATACGTATTCTCCACAGGAAGCGTCCGTCATGATAATCAGACCATGTGCGGGAGATTCGACGATTTCGAAAATCAACGCATCGCCTTCCGGGTCATAAGCGGTCAGCGTCCCATAGCCCGCAAAATCGCGGTGTGTGCTGACACTCAGCGCCTGTTCGCCCGCAATGCTGAGGGTGGGAGAATAGTTCATCTGGTCCAGCACGTAGACGTTACATTCCATGGCATAGGCATTTTCGTTGACTCGGAAACGGAAGGAGGAGGCCGTGGGCAAACTGCCGTCCACCGCAACGAAGGACAACATTTGCAGATTGGCTGCCGAGATCACCTGTCCTTCGCTGACGCGCATGGAGCCCATCAGAAGCTCCCCTTCGGTCACGCTGGGCAAGCTTTCAATCGTGATGTACTGCACCGCCCCGGCGTTAAGATTCATGCACCTTGCGAACACGTCGCGGGAAAAATAATAATCGTTGCCGCACAGCGTCGCCACCGCCATATCGGTGCGAGCCGCCAGAACGTGCAACGCCGGACTAACTGCACTTGTTTGCGCATCGATCTGCTCAGATTTTGGGGAAGATTCCGTCCCCTGTGCATATACTGTCGTTGTCATGGCAAGCACCAACAAAGTCACCGTTATCAGTATTGCCACCCATGTCCGACGCCTTTGGGGGAGATTTGGTTTTCTTTGAACTTTCATGGTTTTCCGACCACCTTTCCTACATATACTTTGCATCACATCTTATGCTCCCCCACTTGCGAATATGAGTGTACAGCACGGGCATTTTCAGCAAAAAAATAAATTTTATTGGCATTTTGCAAAAAAACCTCTTGCATTTTTCGTTAAAATGTGCTATATTATGTTCCGTGTGTTGTCAAAAAGAATGTTTGAATATCACGGAGGACCAAGACCGGCCATGCAACTGACTCATGCCAAGCATTTGCGAAATACCAAGCATCATTCCCATACGGCATTGCTCCATGCGCTGCTTTGGATGCGCAAAAATATCGTACTGTGCGTTGCCTTCGCGGCCGCACTGATTACCTCCTGCATCGTCCCACCCGATGCCGCTTATCTTGAATATTTTGATCTGAAAACGCTGTCCTGCCTGTTTTGCACGCTGGCCGTCGTGTGCGCCCTGAAAAACATTCGTTTTTTCACGATTCTGGCTCACCGCATCGTCCGTGTCACGGGCAACACCCGCACAGCAGTTCTGACGCTGGTCATGATCACCTTCATTGGCTCGATGCTGATTGCAAACGACATGGCCTTGCTCACCTTTTTGCCCCTCGGATTTTTCATTCTTAACTGCACGGGCAAGCAAAAGCTGATGGCCTTCACCTTTATCATGCAGAACATCGCCGCCAACCTCGGTGGCATGCTTACCCCCTTCGGCAATCCTCAAAATCTGTATCTGTACTCTCATTTCAATATTCCCAACGGAGAATTCCTTGCCATCATGGCGCCGCCCTTTGCGCTGGCAATCGCGATGATCGCCGTATGCTGCGTTGTGTTCGTTCCTCGCGAGAGCATCGAAGTGGCAAACGATGAGGACTCCCATCTGCCCGCCAAGCGCACGCTTTTGTACCTGGCATTGTTCGCGCTGTCCATCGCCATCGTCTTCCGCACCATTCCCTTTTGGGTTGGACTTTTGGTCATTCCCGCGGTCCTGTTGTTTGCCGACCGCAAAGCACTGGGACAAGTAGACTATCCCCTGCTTCTGACCTTCGTTTGCTTCTTTATTTTCGCAGGTAACATGGGCCGTATGGACGGAGTACGCGCTGTGTTTTCGGCTCTTTTGGACAAAAGCGTTCTTCTGTTCAGTTCCCTGTCCTGCCAGTGCATCAGTAACGTCCCCAGTGCCATTCTGCTCTCGCAGTTCACAGATAATTACCGCGAGCTTTTGCTGGGCGTCAACATCGGCGGTGCCGGCACGCTGATTGCATCGCTCGCCAGCCTGATTACCTTCCGCGAGTACGTCTCACACAACCCCGGCAAGGCAGGCGCATATATTCTTCGCTTTTCCGCCTTCAACTTTACTTTTCTTGGTATTCTGTTGCTGTTTAGCTATTTGTTTTTAGTTTGAACTTGATTGTTCCAAGCCCCTTCATCATTTTTATCAAAGAAATCCTAACCACCAAAGAACAAATCTTTGGTGGTTTTTTCTTTCCATTCACGCCTTACCTTTGATAAAAACAGTCAATATTTCAACCGCCATTAGAAAAATTCTCCCCAAATGAGTTATTGATTTCGGCCACATATATGCTATAATACTATTAGGATAGGCGCTGATCCAAAACAATTTGGAGGAAAACCATGATAAAACTTGGAGAAAAAATTAAAACGTTAAGAAAACAGAAGAACATATCTCAAGAAATCCTTGCAGGCTATCTTGGCGTTTCATTTCAAGCGGTGTCGAAATGGGAAAACGGAAGTACGATGCCGGATGTAATGCTGATTCCCGCGATTGCCTCCTTCTTTGGTGTGTCAACCGATGAACTCTTTGATTTCAATTTGTTCGAAATGGAAAAGCAAGTAGATGCCATTTGCTATGAAGCGTACAAATACCGTTTTTCTGACACAGCAAAGTCTGAGCAAATGTTGCGTGAAGGCTTGCAAAGATTCCCGGGCAACGACATTATACTAAACAATCTGCTTTATACGTTGGACTATACAACGCGCGCCGATGAGGTGATCAATCTTTGTAAGACATTGATCGAATCTACCAAAGATGATTCGGTAAAATACGACGCTTGCCGCATCCTTGCTTCCTGCTACAAGGAAAACGGGCAGAACGATTTGATCAAGCCTACGCTTGAAAAAATCCCCGAAATCTATTTTTCAAAATTAGAACTGATGGCCTCTCTTTTGGATGATGAGGAAAGCTATGAGGCGGCTCAAAAGCATAAAAACATATCGGCCGAGGACTTGATCGATATGCTGCTCATCGCCGGAAAACATTTGAAGAAAAACGGAGAAACTGAAAAAGCCAATACTCAATTCAGAATTGCTCAAAAAATCATGGCCGCATTTGAAGAGGACTTTCTGGAAAGCAAGTTCTTTACGGCGACCGTATACGAATATACGGTGGAACAAAGAAAAGAAATTGAACAATTACTGAATGAATAAATCTTTTATCCATGAATAAAAAATAGCTGTGCTTCGTATGCAAAAAGCATACGAAGCACAGCTATTTTTTACACCCCTAAAGCAGCCGAGGCTACTTCGAAGTACAGCATCAACGACAGCGCGTCGACGACGGTTGTGATGAAAGGGCTTGCCATAACCGCAGGATCCAGACCGATGCGCTTGGCCAAAATGGGCAACACCGTACCGATGACCTTCGCAAGAATGACGGTCAGCACCAAAGAAACACTGACGACGATGGCCACCAACACCTGTGACATATCCAGGCGCAGGTCGATAAGCAACACTTTGACAAACGTAGCCACACCCATAACAGCACCGCACATAAGCGACACGTTAAATTCTTTGAACAAGACTTTGAAAATATCGCGCAGTTCGATCTCACCCAGCGACAGAGAACGAATGACCGCGATGGAAGACTGGCTTCCCGCGTTACCGCCCGTACCCATCAGCATGGGCATAAAGGCCGTCAGGATCGTCCAGGTACCCAGCGCCTCCTCATAATGCGAGATGATCGCCCCTGTGAAGGTGGCCGAGATCATGAGAAGCAACAGCCAAGGAATACGCTTTTTGAAAGTCTCAAACACCGAGGTTTTGAGGTAGGGCTTATCAGTAGGGGTGATTGCCGCCATCATCTCGATGTCGGCCGTCGCCTCTTCTTGCAAGACGTCGATTGCGTCGTCAACGGTAACGATACCGACCAGACGCTGTTCCTTATCCACAACGGGCAGAACCAACAGGTCGTATTTGGAAATCATGGCCGCTACGGCCTCACGATCGTCGTGGGTGGTAGCACAGACGATGTTGGTATCCATCATATCTTCCAAGATCTCGTCCGGCTGTGCAAACAGCAGATCCTGAAGACGAATAATGCCTTCCAAACGTCTGCTGACATCCGTTACGTAAGCAACGTAGACCGTTTCCTTGTCCACACCGGTACGGCGGATGGTATCGACCGCCTGGGCACAACTCATGTGCTTGCGAAACTCGATAAACTCGGTCGTCATGACACTGCCCGCACTGTCTTCCGGATAGGACAGCAGGCGATTGATGGAGGCTCTGGTTTCGGGCGTGGCGTTTTTGAGGATACGTTTGACTACGTTGGAGGGCATTTCCTGCAACATATCGACAGCATCGTCTACGAAAAGGTCATCCAAAATCACACGGACCTCGCGGTCGCTCATGGCAACGATAAGCGTTTCCTGAACGTCACCGTCAAGCTCTGCAAAAATTTCGGCCGCCAGATCCTTATCCAATAATCGGAATACGGAGGGTTGACGTTCTGCAGGAAGCTCGTTAAAGAAATCCGCCACGTCAACAGGGTTAAGTTCATCCACACGGTGCATAAAGTCCGAATATCGTTTGCTGTCGAGCAATTCTAACAGTTCATCAGCATCAAATACCCGGATCTCCTGCTCATTTTCCATTGACACGGGAAGCACCTCCGTTTCCATCAATCTAGATACCTCATTTTACCACTTTTCGCTCGGTCTGTCAACCTTTTTTAGTATGGCAAATTTAACATAAAATACAAATAAAGAGCTACTCGCCGTATGGGTCGTAGCTCTTTATTTATATTACTCTTGTGTTTCACACTCTAAATCGGGAACGTAACCGCGCTTGAGTCGGTGGTGGTTCCAAATGGCCATAATAACGCCGACGATGATAATGCATCCGGCAATGACGCCTAGCATGATCCAAGTGACCGTCGCCGCGCCAACGCCCCAGGAGGACTCGCGCCCCGTGATAACGTAATCGATCTTCTGAAGCCGCTCGATGGCACTTTGGTTGGGGTCATCGCCCATCAACAACTCGTCCGGAAGGATAACGTCGTCCGTTTTTTCGCCCGGCACGTTAACACCAATGACGTATTGAGTGTCCTTATCGACCGCACCAAGGTAGAAATGCGCGTTGCCGTTTTTGTCCACAGCTACCGCCTGCAATCTGGTCAGCGAGTTATCCTCTTCGACCTGATACAAGTATGCATTGGATGCGCCCTCGTTTTCGGGCAGAGGAATGACGACCTCGGCGTTGATCTTGGCAGATTCATTGAAAGTTAAGCCAAAACAATCGTTCGTTCCCAGCTGCTCGCAGTTTTCCTTGGAGGTGTTGCCGATCGTGTAGGAATAGTCGTAATTTCCCGACAGGTTGTCCTTTTCGATGTCCTCGAGCTCCATGCGAAATTCGGAGCCATCCTGCGTGACGACCGTCATTTTGACTTCATCGCCCGCCAAATTTTCCAGCAAATCCGCGTCCACCGTTCCTTCGGTCTTCACGTAAAGCGTCACACCAACCGTGTTCAGCTCTGCCCCTATCAAAGTAGAAGTCTCGCCGACGTTCTTAATGGCATCCTCTATAACTTCCGCAACATCACCCCACGCATCCGAGTTCTCCACGGTAATGGTGATATCCGTCTTAAGCGAGCCACCGGTAGGAGGTCCCGGCATGTGGGTGTGCTGCACCACCGAAACGACCTGCATATTTTCGTCCTTGGACACGGTCGTATTTTTCTGAGTGACCGTTCCGTTGTTGTTTTCGGTATACTGGCCGGCTGTGGTCGTAGCGGACGGCAAGCCGTCGCTGATATAGCCGGACGAGTCAAACCAAGGGATATCCTTGGAAATATCGGATTGAATCTGCTCCTTTTTGTCCGCTTCTCCACTGAAATATACGGTGGTCAGACCGTCACACTGGGTAAACGCATAGTTATTGACCGACGAGATGGTCTCAGGCAGAACAACAACCGTTAAGCTTTCACATCCGTAGAAGGTCCACTCGGGAAGCAAACCGAGAGCGGCAGAAATCTCCACCCGAATCAGATTTTTACAATAGGCAAACACCGACGCTCCAACGTTACGCACGTACTTGGGCAAGGTGACAGCCGTCAGCGACTCACAGCGGTAAAACGCTTGTTCGCCAATCGTTTCAAGGCTATAAGGAAAACTCAAGCCATCTAATTTGTAGCAATTATAGAACGCGGCGCGGCCAATGGTAGTAACACGGCTACCCAGTGTCAGCATCGTCAGCCCTTCACAGCCTGCAAAGGCGTATGCACCGATTTTAACAACAGAATCCGGAATAATCGCGGTTTTTATATTGGTGCAACCATAAAACGCCAGCGTACCGATATTGGTCAGGCCATCGGGGAGTGAAATTTGACGAATTACCCGGCGCAACGGATACCAAGGTGCCATATCCGGCTCTTGGAAATTAGTCATCTCGCCCTGCCCCGTGATGGTAATGGTGGCATTTTCGTACGACCAAGTCAGATTTTCGCCACAACTACCCGAGGTTGCCACGCGATCCCAGTCGATCTCGTCGGCATAGGGGTCGTAGTCGGGCAAAAGCTCGATGTCACCCGACGGCGGATTCGTTTCATCCGCAAAGACACAAGGCACGAACAGCGCCGAAAGCAGCGTCAGGATAAGCACGGCCGTCAAAGCCATGGACAGCAGCCGCGCTATATTCAGTTTTGCATTTTTTGGGCGCATAGGGCCTCCTTTTTTCTTTTCACTTCACCAAATCGCGAGGTAGGGTGCAGCCCTCCGAAGAGGGCTGCTCATATAACCATTCTTTGTTACGAGGTTTGATTAATAGAACTCGGGCTCGTGATAACAATAGGGGTATCCAAAATTACGGTGTAAGTTACACCATCTTTAGTCAATGTCATTGTCGTAATAGTTTGAGTCCCGTGCCCATAATACGCTGAAAGTGTGTGTCCAAGCAAACCAAACGACTTAATTTGAGATGTTGCTCCCAATGTTTTCTTAACCGTTCCATTACCACTTATTTCAAAAATTATGTCACTTGCATCCCCTGCGGGCAATACTAGTTTTGCCGTATATCCCGCCGCACTATTGGCAACAGCTATTGTTACCGTCGGTTGCGTAAATTTACCATGTTTTCTCGTCGAGTTATCTGCAGTTGCTTGAGCATATACTGTTGCCGCATAATTACTGAAAGAGTTTGTTTTACTATCCGTAGTAGTAAACGTAGGGGTTCCCTTCCAGTCCGTTTTCCATGTTATCCTGGTCGGGATGCTTCCACTTGGGCTGATAGCAGTAATCTTCGCACTCGGCTTCACAGACGAAACCGTAAACAAAGGTGCATTAGCAGGCAATGTACTGTCGCTGTAGAAAGCAGTAGAACCATTTGCCTTAAAGCTAAATTTGGTATTCCAAGAGCCGGCGTACTGAACAACCTGCGTGCCGGATTGTACAAACTTAGTACCACTTCCGTCATCCGAGAGTGAAATCGTAAAGTCGGCAACCGCATTTGTCAAAGAAGCACTGGTATAACCACCATATGTCGAAGAAGAACCGCTGTTATACTCATACACCAATGTCACACTCGAAATCCCCTCGATCGCCTTACCTTCAAAGTCAGCAATGGTTACGTTCAGGCCCGAGATGGTATGAGTCTGCATAAAGGTTCCGGTCACATTACCGTTAGCATCCTTACCAAAGTCCTTACCCTGTCCACTCGGGAAAGTGATCTTAACAGTCGCTACGACCTTTTTCTTAACGTCAAGCGTCTTTGTCATGGGTTGAGAATCTCCGCTGGGGGTGACTTCGCTTACAAGTCCCTTGGCGTCGCACTGGATCGCAGCCTCAACCCAGTTACCTTCGGCGTCGTAGTAGTTCCAAACGTTGATCTCCTCGAGTACCCAGTTACCATCCTGCTTGCCGGGAACATCTGTACCGTTAGGAATGATAAAGGTTACGATGGATTCGGTACCCGTGTCATCTCCTGCAACACCGACAGGAGTGCCTTTTACCCAATAGTCTTGCTTGCCATTGCTGATCTTGGCCAAAACAGCTGCCGTACCAACGTGCTTCATCTGTACCTTGAAAGAAGCTCCGCCATTCTCATCAAACAGATATTCCGTATTACCGTTCGCATTCATGAATACGGGCGGTTCAGGCGAGATCATGGTAAAGGTCGGAGAGATCTGCGCGTTGGTGATGATATCATCTCCTACCTGTACATTCAAAAATTCATAAATACCTGCACCGGCGGTAATGGCATCAAAGTCGCCCTTATACTTGGACGTAGCCGCATCCCATTTCATGCCTGTTTCCATCTTTTTAGCCAAACTGCCGCGCATATGATAGACCAGTTTGACATCACCAAGACCGGGCAACTCATTTCCGGCATCGTCCAAAATGACCATCTGCATATGCAACAGATCGGTTCCATTCTCCCTCATTTCCGATTGCACGTATTTGAAGGTCTGCGGACTGGTCGTATAGATTTTGACACGCATACCGAGATATGCCGTCACGAATTTCTGCATATTTTCAGGAATTTCCTGATATTCACCGTCCAGTACAAGATACTGTAGCGAGTATTCACCCGACATTGCAAACGTCGCCGTTCCCTTCCAGTTGGCCGAAACCGGATCGTAACTGAATTGAACGTTGGATACGCTGCCATCCGACTCGCGGATAAAGCGTCCGTGCACCGTCTTGGGCATTTTGTTCGCATCATTTGAAGCAAACGATAACCACACACTAGTCGATACCGACGAGTTTGCCGTCATAAAGGTGGCTGTTGATCCCGCCTCACTCCAATCCAGACTCGTCAGGGTAAAGCCTTCAATGGTAACCGTTTGCGGGGTTGTCAAATCGTATTCGATACCGTCCAGGCGCACACTTCGTAAAATGTAGTTACCGGGCGCGCTGAACTCATAGGAGGTAGTCCACCGCTTGGAAAGCGCGTCATAGGTAAAGTGCATGGTCTCTTCACGAGAGCCTTGGGTATCGTTGATTTTACGGATGAAGAAGGCTGTCATACTATTGGGTTGATTACCGTCAACGGTAACCGCCACGTTGGTGATCATGGGATTGGTCTCAGAAGCCTCGTCATAATTGAAGGCAGTCTTATCCAACTCTGCGCTGATCTTCATTTCCTGTACACGCAGCTCTTCACTGTCGATATTGTTCAGATCTACCGAACTTTCAAACTGCACGTTGAGCTGACCCTGAATATTTGCGGCAGAAAGAACCTGGGTATTATCCAGCTTGGTACCGTCCAAATACAAAATCGCGGTGATGTGGGTAGGAACGTTCTTTTGCAAGGCGGTAATCGCATAACGTGCATTTCCGCTGGTATCATCTCCCAAATAAAGGCTGTCGCCGGCGTCAAGTACCATGGGGACGATTACCTTACCGTCTTTCGCGTAGAAATGCTCGGTATCCATGATAGCTGTGGCAAGCTTTTTACCATCGGCATCAACAAAAGCGATCTTCATGGACGCCAGCAGTGTCAAGCTCTTTGCCTGGTCCTCGGGAGTATCTGCATAGAAGACATAGCAACTACCGCTACCCTGCGTGGTACTGTTGACGGACAAGCCGTAGCTACCGTCCCAAACGCGGTTTTCGCCCTCGTAACCCACAACGTACTCGACGTCTACGTATTTTTCGCGGGGCTGCGTGTCTTCTGACAAACCATAATCCTTAAATACAAATTCACCGTGCGTAGCAGCGTTATACCATGTACCGTCCTTTTGATATAAATCATAGGTTTCCGTTACCGAAACGGCATCTCCATTTTCATCGTTACCCTCAAAGGTGACATCCACGACGAACAGCTCAACCTCATTACCATCGGCATCCTTTGCCGTAGCGCGTTCCGTTTTGGTCTCAACCAGTACGTTACCGCCCAGTGTCAAAAAGCTGCCTTCTGCGTTGGTTCTAACCCAGAGGTCAACCGCCAGACCGTAAGTGTCGTTGGCAACCATGGTGCCTCCGGAAATAGGCGTCGTATACAGGCCGTCCGCATAGTCCAAATCCTCAAGGAACAAATAGGTATCCCGGGGCGCCGTTGTCGCGACGTTAGCCTTAACGGTTGCGGGAATGGTAATACCCATTCTCTTGACCTTGGCAGAAATAGACAATTCCTTTACTTGGATGTAGGAACCGGTGCGGTACTCAAAGTTATACAGAATACCGTTGGTAATTTTAGCCTCCTGAGTACCCGACAGATATTGCGTAGCGTTGGAGGCACCGATGCTGTTGATGGGGGTGTTGTTGGCACCCACCGTACAAGCACCGACGTTAACCAAATTATTAACGACGTTGTTCAATCCACTATCATTCCATTTGAAATTTCCTTCACCGGCAGCAATTTTCTGCAAATTGACCAAGTCATTTACGAGGGTATTATAATTTGCACGGAAGGTTTTCAAATGCGTCAGCCGCAACGCCTTGGGATTTTCATTGGCGTCATTAACCTTTATGTTCAAATTGTTGCCGCTCAGCGGGAGTTTGCTTTCATCCCAAATATCTGCTGCAGTGTAGGTGGGGGCCGTCGTGCCATTGATCAGGAAGATCTGATAATTGAGCAACGCTGCCATAGCCTCGGCTTCTTTTTCAAAAGCGATCAAAAACTGCTCGTACATCAGTACCAGGTTTTGAACGTCGCTCGCTTCAAACGTTGAATTGTTCAGACTTTCTTCTTCCGGATTCATACGGGCCGTCATGTAAAGACCCATCATAGTTGCCAGTGACTGCATCCAACTCTTATTGCTGGCAATCGTCAGATAAGATGTACCGGCGGCCAAGTTGAGCTCCTCAACATTTTTCCGCATCTCATATCTTTCTTTTTCTTCATCCGCAAATGTTCTGGTGACCGAAGAAATAACGCGGATTCCATAGTCATTCGTAATTTCAAAACGACCTTTGTCCGCAACCCACATTGCATAGCCGAAGTCTGTGTTAAGCTTTTCAATACGGCCGTCTTCCTTGTACTCCGCTCCCCACAAGGGCTGCGTTTTGAGTGTTGCCGTACTAAGCTGCGCCGGACGCAAAACGAGATTGTCAAGGCCGTATCTGGGGTCAGACAGGTTGACCAGGTTACCCCAGGTAATATTTTTCAGGATAAGGTCGAGATTGCTATCTCCCACGGCAGATTCCGCAGGGATCCTTCCCTCGGGGCCGACCAAAGCGATTTCCAGGTTACCGTTGGCCGCCAGTGACGTCGTCGCACCCGACACCTCCGGAGCGCGTGACAGCACCAACCAAGCGAAGGTAGAGGTCGTGGCCATCACCAATGCAAGAACGACCAAAATAGCCATTGCCACGACCTTTTCTTTCATGTGCGGCAATTGCTCTTTATATTCTTTGATTCTTCTTTGTGTTTCGTTCATTGCGTTACCTCCGATTCCGTTCTGACAAGCTCAACCTTAAGTTGAAATTGACTGAACACACCGCCATTTGTTCTTAAAACAAAATATTGGTTAGAAAATTCACTTCCAGACAAAGTGAAAAGCATCTCTTTTCCCGTCACATCTTCAAACGTATAGATCCATCCGCTGCCGGAAATCTTAGCCAGCGCGGAATCGTCGTCCAAGTATCGGGGCTGGGCAATCATCTCCTGCCCATCCCATTCCCCCGGCTCACTGCCGGTTTGCAGGATTAAATACGGAGCCTCTGTTATCTCGCTCGTTTGTTGCAGATACAGGCGAATTCGAAACGTCATATCTTCACAGTCCTCGAAGGACTCCTGCGTCTGTGCATTGCTGATGCACAAGAATTGCATGGCAGTATTCGCCATTTCCAGTGGTTTGCCTATTCCGTTCGCATCCCGTCCGGCGAACACATACAGTGAGTTGTTCTGCAGGACAGGCGTAAAGGTTGCCGTTGTGCGTCCCGTCGTCATATACCGCGCAGTCACAGAAACGATCAACACGGAAATAAGCAAAAGAATCAGCAAGCACCCGGTAAGTCCCTTGCGAAAAACACGGCTTTGATTTGATCTCCAATTATTCATCAAGGGACCTCCCTTCTTTCGTTTTATTGATCAGGCTTCAGGAACAACGGTAAAGGTACCGTCATCATTTTCTCGGCAAACGTAGCCATCGGCGCAATAGACCGATACGTCGGTGCTGAATTGGCCTCCCGTAATAGCGATGGTTGCTTGCGGTTCTTCCAGCTTATACTTTCGGACCGCCTGCGCGTTTGCGCTGGTTACCGTTGTATTGCCCGAAATATAGATCGCAGACTCCCAAGCATAATTTGCTTCCAAATAGATCGCGTCTCCCGTTGTGGACCAACCGCTGCCCAAGTATTCCGGGTTTTCTGGCTGGCCGACACCTTGGATCACGCTATCCACGATATTAACCGTACCGCCCTTGATTACCAAGGCCGTATGTCCTTCCAGTTCGCTGGAAGTGATCGTGAGCGTACTTTCCTTTTGAGGATGGTACAATGCAGTGTAGTAACCGCGGATGGTACTCTTGTTGATGGTGATCTCCGTGCCGCGGTAGTTACCGTTACCGTAAATACCCGAGAAATTTTCACCGACAATGGTGCAATCCTCAATCATCAGCTTGGAGGGCGATTCCATCACTTCGGTATGGCCGTAGAACAAAATTCCGTCCTCCGACGCTTGAATATCGCATCCCGTCAGGCGAATGACCGACGTACCCTTGGCGTTATAGTCACGAACGACAACGCCCTCGTATACGTTTGTCATGTTGACGTTTTGAAGGGTTGCGTAAGCGCCCTCCGCGTATACGGCAATCGTATCGTCACCATTACCGGTCAGTGTACCGTCGGAAATAGAAAGATTCGCGCCGGTTTGCAAAGTGAACATTTGAGATCCCGTCGTAGACAGCGTCCGTCCGTTCAGATCGAGTATAGCGCTGGTTCCATTCTCCAAGACGACCGTTTCAGTCAAGGTCACGTCATTGGCAAGCGTAACAATCCCTGCCGTCGGATTTTGGAGAGCCGCCGCCAGATCTTTGGCATCCGTGACGTAGGTCTTATCCTCACGGCTGTTGACACCGCTGACGATAATATTGATCGGATAGGACGGCTGTGCCGTCATTTGTCCCAGCGCCGTATCATCCTTCATATTTTGCTGGATTTCAGTATAGGTACACAAGTGCAACCATACGCCGTAGCCCTCGGAATTGACCGCGACGGGATAATAGCCGTTGACGACACCCTCGTTGGAAGTAATGGTTCCCTCATATCCGTCGTTTTGGGTAAGATCACTCAAAAATTCCAGCACCGTCGTCTTGCCGTCAATGGTAGACAGCTGGGCACCGGCGAAGGTCGTTTTGGTCTCATCATACTCATACTCAATGGGGCGGATATAATCAAGGATCTTTACGTCGCTGTACTCCCCCGTAGCCGTCGAGGCTACTGCTGAGCCCAAAACGTAATAACCCAACACGTCGTATACCCATTCCCATTTGATGCGGGGAGCGTTATAGCTATCCTGCATCAGCACAAGATCGCTATTCGAAAGAATGGTGTAAGTATAGCTGCTCCCCGAGCTGAGGTAAACACGGTCAACCGTCTCACCGCCCCGCGTCGTCTTGGCGTCTACGTAAAAATACAATCTCTGACGCATTAAGTGATAGGGATTGATGACCACGTCGGGGGCAACCGTCACGTCCTCGCCGGTCAAAGAAGCCTTGGAAACCGTGACACTGGCCGCGACGATGTGATCCCCCTTATTTCTAATCGTCAAGGGAACAATGCCGCCGCTGCCGGGGGACATCGGGATGTCCGTTTCTCCCAGCAAGATCTCGCCGTCAAAATTCCATTGCTCTGTTTGAAAATTCAAGCCCCCCGTCTGAATGACGTTGGTATACCAGGCGACCGTTAAGGAAAAAAGAACGATAATCGTCAGAAGCACCGTAATGATCGCCAACAGCGCGCGCATGATCACATTTTTGCGCAACGCCCTCAGCAAAGCAAAACGGCCTTGCTGAGAATGATTCAATTTTCCGTTATTCTCGGCCATTTTCCTGCTTCAACTCCTCTATCAGTTCGGCGCGAATACGCGCACACATTGCTTCATAGTCTTCTTGTTCTTGTTCCGAAGAAAGCGTCTCTTGCTTGTCAGACGTAATTTTTCGGTCCTGATCCGCACACTCCGACGCATCCTTCTTTTCCTCGGGCGGTGTAGCCATTTCCTCCAGCACCCTTTTAAGATCGCCCTTGATGTTCTTGACGCAATCGCGCAAGATCACACCGGCAATCAAAAGGCAGGGGAAGGCGACCAAAGCCAAAAACCCGATTTTATTGGTAAAAAATGAGATAAAATCCGAAAGGAACGTTTGAGCGCCGGAGCACCAAACAACGGTTCCCACCACAATGCTGTCGGTGACGTAGTAGGCATCTGCAGCCGGATTGGCATCACCCTTGGTTCGCAAGTGGATCGTGCCGTCTTTATCGATACGATCGATGACCCGGTGGGTAATCGTTTTGCCGATCATCCCCGGCGACTGAGCGCGAAAACAAATCACGTCTCCTATTTCTATCTCATCAATGCTCTCGCGCTTGGTAACGATAAGTGATTTTTCCGGTATTTCGGGCTCCATACTTCCCGTGGCTACGCGAAACAGGCTAAATCCGCCAAACGAGGCATAGCCTCGGCTGAGCACCTGCACCACCACGAACAAGCACAACGCTACCGTAAAAACCAGCAACAGCGACACCAAGCGGGATACAATTTTGCTTTTTACTGATTTTTCGTTCGTATTCTCCATATTTATCATTGATTACTGCCCGCCAGCTCCACGCCCAAAACAATATTCTGAGCACCTGCGCTGTTGCCGCAATCAATATCCTGTCCCTCCAACCAAATAAACATCCGAATTCTCTGTGGGACGTTCTTTTCCAATTTTACAATGTAATTGTCGTCTGTCGCACCTGCCTTATCCAGCTGTGCCAGATGCTCGGGCGAAACCGTATCGCCAAAGGCATACAGATCCGACGTCATCTTCAAAAATTGCCCCTTGTTGACGTAGGGCATCAACTGATACTGCATATAGTCGCGATAAAAGGCCGTACCGACCTCCTCGGCGGTCATACCGCTCAGATCCTTGCCCGTTTTCCACACGGCAAAGACCTCTTCAAAAGAAATGCCATTCAGGCTTTCTGCCCCGCGAAATGCACTGGTCAGCTGCACGGTCAGCTGACTGCGAACGTCAGCCAACACAGGCTTCTCGCCGTCCCATGCCACCGGAGAGGTAACAACGTATTCACCGTCCGTCCCCTTGGGATGGAGATCGGCATTGGGCTCATAAATGGTAAAGCGATAGCCGCTGTCAAACCAATAGCTGTCCTGCGGATCCCGATAGTTGCCCTTGAGCATCTCGTAATCCGAGGAATAATAAAAGCTAGACTGATAATACTTCATCGTGCTGTCTGTCACAGCACCGCTATCCGTCAAAAAGCCAATGCGAATACTGGCCGCGGCATTTCCCTCGGTCTGCATCAGCACGTAGCCCTCTTCGTCGCTCTCTTCGGGTGGCATTAACTCCAGAGCAAAGCTTCCGCCGTTATCATCGCCTCGCGAGACACGAAGTGTGTAATCCGAGCGGGGGGAAACCACCCAAAAGTCAAGATAAATGTAGTTGGCCACGTCGCGCGACGATGCGGGAACATTGGCATACCTCATATCGTCGTCCAGGTAAAAATGCTCGATGGGCTTAAGGCCGCCAACCATGGCTGTACCTGCAAGCACTTCGGCATCATTGAAATCGTAATAATCGGGAATAAACCAATGAATCCCGTCTGCCGTAGATACCGGTGTCAAAACGCTCAGCGTCTTCAGGTAGTCATATGTCTCATGTTGAGAAAAATTCAAGGAAAGATCAAAATGTCCGGGAAAGTGATACGTCTCACCATCCACGACCTTCGTTTGATCGGGAGCGACCAAGATGGTATTTCCCCCTCCGATCGTAATCTGGATCCCCTCGGCAACGGGAGCCTCTGACAGCGTCATCCAGGCGTACGACACCGTTACCATCATGATAGCTGTCAAAACCAAAGCCATGATCGCCACAATAAACTTGCGCGTCATTTTATTCATTCTATTATCTCCGTTTTAGCGAGTGGGTGTATTTTTCGCCTCGCGTCTTCTCTGCCGCTCTTCCTCACGAAGCTGTGCTTCGCGACGCAGACGAGTTGCCTCTTGCTCGCGCAACTTGAGTCGAGCCGACACAGTATCGCTCCATCCCGTCAGCATCTGCGTGTAAGCGGCCACCGCCTGCATATCGCGTTCATGCTGCTCTCGGGCTTCTTGCTCCAATCGCTCCTGCTCCAATCGAGCCAGGCGCTCCTGCTCCGCGGCCTCTTGTGCGCGCAAACGCTCCTGCCGCTCTTGTTCTTCACGCAGGGCTTGCTCGCGCGCCAACTGTTCCTCGCGCTCCTGGCGCTCACGCTCATCGCGGCGACGTTGGCGTTCACGCTGCTGTTCGTCTTTCTTCAATTGCTCGGCTTCGTCCATCAACAGGACCGCATCGGCGAAATCCTGCTGGGCTTCTACCTCTTGCTGTGCCAGCTCCTGACGCTCTTCCAAGCGATCGTTTAAGCGGGCACGGAAATGCTCGATCTCCCGACGGAACAAATTGCTTCTGCGGCGTTCTTCCTGCTCGCGCTCCATGCGCTCGACCAGAAGTCTTGCCTGCTCGGCCTCTTTTTCCTGCCGCTTGCGTTCCTTTTCTGCTTCGCGCTCCAGGCGCAGGCGTTCCTTTTCTGCCTCGCGCTCCTGACGGGCTCTTTCTTCTTCTTCTTTCTTCTTCTTTTCCTGTTCTTCGACCAGACGGCGGCGCTCGGCTTCTTCCTCCTTCATCAGCTGCTCACGGGTCAGCTCTTCGATCAGCACCTTACGGATCTCGATATCGGGAAGATCGTAATCCTCCGTCAGTTCCTCAATGATCTGCTTGATAAACTTGGGCTTCAGCTTGCGCTTCTTTTGCTTGAGGGGAGCGGGCAGACGTCTGTCCTTATCACGCTCCAAATGTCCCTTAAGGACCAGATAGTTGAACAGAATATTATGGTAGATATCCCGCTCAAAGGTTTCGTCGATAACGGGGTTCTGCTCGATGACCTTGATCGTATAGCCGATATTGTCATACCCTCTCAAGAACTCCAGAAGCTCCATGACGGCATGGTAATCCTTGTTACGCTTCAGGACGTTGGTCTTGGTGATCTGTCCCTTGGCGCGGGGGAATTTTGCCATGTGTTTAGCAAAATAACTGGTCATTTCGATGGAGAGTATGCGATACAAGCGCGATATTCGATCGAAGATCTCGCGATTTTTATCGTCCGTGGTAAGCGCATCGTCGACGTCACGAATATGCATGAACATATCCATATGCACGGTCTCGACCGAGCTGGTCATATCCGACGTCAGCTTGAGCTTGGCACCGAATTCCTCCCCCATCGCTTCAAACAGCGCATCGTGACGGATCTTGACAAACTGGTACGCCATCTCAAGCGTAGTGAACACCACGCGATTTTCGTACACCTTGCTCATCGAATCCTCACGGTATTTTTGCATGAGCTTGTTGGGACGGACATCCCCGGTATCTTCGTTGTAGTTCTCGACGTATACCGAGTGAGTCGCCAGATGGCGTACGACCTCGTTGTTGGCCTTTTTGGCGTTGGCCACGTCAACGATCAACTCGTCCTCACGGATAATGCGTCGCGGCGAAGCAATAATGTTCTGCAGAGCGGGCAATGCGCTCTCAATACGATCCACCCACGTCTGGTCAACGATCTTTTCCAATCGCCGGTTGGAGAATTGGAACTCGTTTTGCGCGTGTGCGATGGAATCCATGAAATACTCGTAGAATTGAGAGCTGCCAAGGGCGCGGATTACGCTTTTGACATATTTTTCATACACGGGATCGATCAGTGCAAGTGCCGCATTGGTTTCATTCGCGCTCTTCTTGCTTTCATCCGAGCTTGCCATAGCATGCCCTCCTTTCTCTTGTTATAGTACAAATCAATTCATTCTCTTGAGGCGATCAATATATTCCTTACAGATCACCATTGTATTCTTTCCAAATGTCTTGTCCAAATAGTTGCTGAATTTAGTCAACTCATCCTTCATAAAGCCAAGACTGAGCGACTCAAACTTACGAAGGACCTTTTTGGCAACGATAAAGTCGACTGCCTGAATCTCGGTACCGCCGCAAGCGATAAAGCAAGGAACGAAGTCCTTGATCTGCTTCATAATACGGTTACCGAAGGCCAATCGGAAGTTTTTAATAACGTAAGCGTTGACTTCATCCAGCTTATCCAAAATCTCCTGCGAGATAGGATACTTCTCTTTTGCCTCGTCAAACAGGCGGTTCAAATGGTCTGTGGAAATATAGATGGGAGGCGTATCCTCACACTCAAAGGCATCGGCACGACTATCCAAGTCGATGGGGATCGCACGGTCATACACCTTATCTGCAACGGCGAAGGTCGAGTCGTCGTTGTTGATGGTACCGACGAACCAGACGTTGTTGGGGATCTGCACCGTTCCCTTGCCGATCAGGCAGGGGTCGTTATCCCACACCGCCGTAACGATATCAACCTTCCACTCTTCTTGTCGCGGCATTTCCAATATGGACAGCATCTCCGCAAAGTAATACTCAACGCGAGCGATGTTCATCTCGTCGAGAATGACCATGTGGGGATCGCGGTAGTAGTTACTCTCGTAAATGGCACGAAGGAAATCCGTCTCGGAATATTTCTTGGTAAACTCGTTGAAGTAGCCGTACAGCTCGGTACGCTCACGCCAGGAGGGCTGAACCGATACAACCGTCGTGTCCTTTTGCACAAACTTACCGAACGCATAAGGCAAACTCGTTTTACCCGTACCGGAAATACCCTGCAAAATGATAATTCTCGCCGTTCCAAGAGAGGCGATAAAATAGCGCATCATATCAAGATCGTAGTACAGATGCAACTGAGATGCAGCATAGTTACGGAAACGCTCGCAAAGCTTGGCCAACGTGATCTCGCCATCGTATTCGGGAGCTTCGTATTGCGTCTTGTAGAAATTATCCACCGACGTCAAGCGGAAGAAGCGGCTCTCGGAAGGATCGATGGGAGGCGAGGAAAGCGTATTGCGATTTTGATTGATTTCGTAAGCCTGGTCAGGCTCTTCTTGCTCTTGCTCCTCTTCTTTTTCCTCCTCGTCCAACTCGGAAAAGTCCTGCAGAACACTACCGTCGCCGCTGAATTCAGCGACGCGCATGGCGAGCAGCTTATCCTTTTCGTAGTTGGCTCGAATGAGGTCCCGCTGCAGATTTCGAACCTGCTTGACCAACTCGTCATACTTTTTAGGCGAGATGCGGAAGCGGAACAGTTTTTTACATAATTTTACGATTCCGATCACCATCAAAACGATCAATGCAACCAGAATCAGATTGACAACGAGCATCATGATCCACTCAAACGTAGAAAACTGACCGTCATATTGTTTGATGATCTCCATGCGCATGGGGAAATTCAAAAGATAATTCAAAAAGTTTCCGATCGCGGCAATGACTTCCCAAAGCGCACCGAATACTCTTCCCATGTCCTGGAAGAAATAACGCAAAAAGTTATCCATGATGGCTCCTTGTTCTAAAATTCAAATAGTAAAGATATTATTCCTCGATCGTCGTTTCCTCGGCAGCAGGCTGTTCTGCAGACTGCTCTGCGGAGGCCTTTTCCGCGGCCATGCTGGCCATAATCTCGGCACGCAATTTTTCACGGAGCTCAGCCTCCATTGCGGCGCGATCGGCTTCCAGCTTTGCCTCAGCCTTGGCGTGCGCTACCAGCATATCCTCGGTGCGTCCGCGCTCTTCCTCGTACTTGATGCGGTTCTTGACGTTCTGATACTCGAACAGCACGCGGAAGAACTGAACCAGGTGGAAAATGAAGAAAATAAACACGGGCAATACGACGACAAGCAAAAATCCGGTCGAGGTCTGCAGGTAATCAAACACCTTACCAACACCGGGCAGACGGAACTTATACTTTGCGATAACCTCCGACTCATGAACAGTCATAGGGTCCTCGAGCGTGTTGTTATCACCCTTAGTCTGGAAGATACAGGTATTTTCGTAACCCGCGTAAATCTCAATAACACGGTGCGTATTGAGTACGCGCTTACCATCGATGATGGTCCAATAGGTAATGACATCTCCTTTTTCAATATCAGCGATGTCTCTGATACCGGTGCCAATGGCCAGGTCGCCGGGCTTCAGATTAGGATACATGGAGTCAGTCTGAATGGAAAACAGCTGCAGACCGAAGATATTCGGCACGCCGTTACCCGAGGTCGAAACGAAAGAAACGTAGGTCGCGGCAACAGCCACAACGATAGCGATAACAAGAATAACGTTAATAACCGTATTCAAAATACGCTTTTTCTTTTCCTTCGGATCATTTTCCTGAGCATTTTCCTGCTCATTCAGCTCGACCGGTTCTTTTACAAGCTTCTCTTGTTTTGTGTTCATGGTGTCCTCCTCGGGTCAGTAGCCCGTTTGATGTTAATGGGGGCGCTGATATCTATATAAAAATGCAAATTGCAAGATGTTCAACTTTGGTTTCTTGCCCTTATGGGCTGTTTTTTAATCAACTAAACTGTCATCATCTTTTGTGTCTTTGGTTTTGTCATCCTCTTCGGGAAGGACAGGCTCCCAGCCGGACTCTTCATCCGAGACGGCAAGGAACTGAATGTTGGCTGTAATTTTGGCATCAGCGATCGCATTGGTGCAATCAACGTCCTGCCCTTCCAGCCATAAATACAATCGGATCATAACCATCTCATCCTCGTGAATGAGGAACAAGTGCGTATCGCCGGTAAAATCACCCAGCGAATACTGCAACACGTTCTGTTGGATCGGATTGACTTCTGCCCAATCCGATGCAGTCTGTGAAATGATCCGTTCGGGAGGGATCAAGGTGTCCGTCCCGTCGATGCTTGGGGTGTTCACAAGTCCCCACGAGCCGTCGTTGTGCCGATCGGCATTGGGCTCGTAAATGTAGAATAGCGGTGGCTCGCCGGTAGGGAAACCGCTCGCACGCAGGCGAGTGATCTGAATACCGATACGGAGGGCGTTTTCGGCGCCCTTGCCTCCGTTGTCGTGCGAAATCGTGTCATCGTTCCAAAGGGGGGTACCCACAAGATAGGTTCCTGCCCCTTGTCTGCCCTGGGTCACCTCGACCGCAGGAGTCAGCGACACCTTCATGGTGTCGTCAGAGGTAGCGTAAAAGGTAGCGATACAATAGTAACCATCGTCATCGCTGCGGTTGGCATTGCGCTCGTCCGACAAAGGCATCCACTCACCGTTGAGCCTGCCGTCCATGCCATATACCGCTGCGAAGAAACGATTGTTCGCATCAGACCAAGTCACGGGACGCAAAGGAGACGTCTCGTTTACCATATCAACGAAGGACAATTGCTTGCCCCAGTCATTCCCGTCCGGGGTGAGTGAAAATTCCAGGCCGTTCATGACGCTGATATAGATAGACATATTGCTGACGCGGGGTGTCTTGCTGAGTGAGAACCAAGTATAGGTCGAGACCGTGGTCAGGAGCAACAGGATCAGTATCATATAAAAGTAAAGCAACAGATGCGCTTTTCTTTTTTTCGCTTTGCTGATTTTCTCCGTCACAGTACGGCCTCCTTTCTTTTTTCTTGGCTAAACTCGTTCGGGGGAACACCCCCGCCCCGCGAGGAGCGGGAGTGTTAAAGGTTAGAATATTATTCGGTAACGTTTTCGAAGCTATAATCCATGGGAACCAACGTTGCGCTGCTGGAGAACTGAAGATTCAACTTACCCTCAAGAGACTTAGCAACAGCCGAAACGTCATCATTTTGGATATCAGTTCCATCCAGATATACCAGCGCGGATACGGCAGCAGCTGCATTTTGCTGCAACTCCATGATCGACGCTGCAGCCTGATCAGTGATCAGCTCGTCTGCCTCATTAACGAGATACAGATACGCGGTGATACCATCAGCGCTCGTTACAACCTTATCTGCACTAACATTCAGCTTAGCGTATGCCAAAACCTTGTTGGTATCGCTACCGTCAGCAGCAGGAGCAAAGAATACCACCCGGATATGGCTCATCAGGTTCAACATGTCCGCCGTACCAAAGTTAGGATCCGAGGAGCTAAAGGTCATAGAACTACCGTGACCCATGGTTGCAGCCGTTTCATCCTTGTTATCGCTATAAATACGGTCAACAGGCATCGTCTGCAGCAGCAGCTTGGACTCTGCAGCGTTGGTGCGGAAAGCAAGGTCGATGATGTAACCGTAGAACTCGCTGATGGGGTTAGTAGCAACACCCGTAGACTCGGGAGCACCAGCGGTCTTCAGTGCCGAAGCAGCCACAGTAAGATAATTATTGGGAGTCAAGGTCGAATTGGTCTTCATTTTAGCATTGACATTCGTCAAGGTCAAACCGCTTGCGCTCATTTCAGCAATAACAATGGACGCATTGTAGTCGCCGCAATGGTCAGCAATATCGGCATAAACACCGGCACCGCTCACCATAGCAACGTTAATACCCGTAGATGCAACGGAGTTGACCAGTTTGCTCATGTTTTCTTCGCTTTTAACTTCATTGGCAGGGATATCGTTTACCGTCATCTTGCTGGCATCAGCCAACAGTGTGACAACTTCGCTGATCTCCGTCCACTTATAGTCATCCTTTGCCTCAAGAGCCTCCAAAATACCATCAGCCGTAGCTACGTTTGTTACAGAAGCATTCAGCGCATCAATTGCAGTGCTGAACGAGCCTGCGCCGCCGGCTTCAGTCACGATTGCTGCCAAAGTCTTGCCACCTTCAATCGCAGCCTGAACGGCAACCCATACAGCATCGTCTGCAGTATCCGCACTGGCAGCATAACCCAGAATGACCTGCTTATACGCCTGCTCAATGTAACCCAAAGCAACGGCCAAGTCAGCAACAATACCCTTCAGGGCGTTCACTTGTGCTGCGGTGAAGGAGTCAGCATTGTTCAATGCTCTGGCAACAACAACGTTTGCCAGCTCACCACCGTAGGTATTCAGCGAGGCAGCTGCTGCATTCTTTGCCTTAACAGCCAGGTTGTTGGCGTTTGCCGCAGCGTTACGGTATGCCAACTGACGAGGCGTCATACCCGAAGCAACACCAACCGCACGAACGCCAAAACCGTCTGCAACAGGGAAGGTAGTACCGTTATAAGCACCCGTCGAGGTGTTCGCAACAACGTCGCTTACTCGACCATCCGAACCATAGGTAGGAGTCTTCAAAAAGCTTGCGCCAAGCAGACCCGTATCATCTACGTTCAGTTCAGAAGGATACAGAGTAATCTTATCCAGACCGTAAGAGGGATCATTCAGATCAACGATGTTACCCCAAGTAAGATTCTTGATAGTTTCGTCTTTCACAGAATCACCAACGCTGGAAGTGATATTGTTGGTCAAACCGGAAGAAGGCAACAGTGCCATCTCCAAGCTACCGTTTGCACCAACAGCCGTCTGGATGCCGGTGACCTCAGGAGCGGTCGAAAGCGTGAACCATGCATAGGTCGAGGATACGACCATGATCACTGCAACCAGCAACATGCAGGCTGCCGACACGAGCTTGCCTTTGATACCATAGACAAGCTTAGGTTTTTTAGTCATTTTCATTCATTCCTTTCGTGTATTTGCGTACTCCCTCGCGCACAGCAGCCATTTGTGCCACCGCGCCGTCGGGGCCCCCGCCGGGGCTATGTAAGTTTCCTGCAGACGAGCGCATTCCGCAGAAAAAAACATCAAAAATTACGTTTGTTTCGTTGCTTTTGTTTTTTGAGCCGTTATTTGCTGATAAATCCAAGAGCGTCCCAGAAATCGCGCCACGATTCCCTCCATCCCTTGCTTTCGGGATCTTCGTCCTCGGACAAAAGGCTCATGAAAATTTCAAGTCCCAAATGACCGCCGATGAGCTGGTTGTTACATTCGGGGTCATCCCCCTCCAGCCAGATAACGATGGTATATTTGTGGACCTCACCCGGCTCCATACTTTGCTTGATGCCCTCGGCAACCACTTCATCCGAGAGAAATTCCCGCGGAATGACGCGCCAGCGTGAAAAATGCTCTCCCTCGACCACGACCTCGTACTGTCCGTCGGGATCCTGGCTGAGGTCGTACATGGGCGGATGAATGTAGCCGGAATCGGTTACGTCCTTGGGTGGCAACATTTCAGGGCCTCCCAGGGCGCTGCTCTTGGCATAGAACAGGCATTTTCCGTCCTCGAAGATCATCACCCAGGTAGCGGCCGACAGGTTTTGACTCTCAGAATTGAGGGCCATCTGCCAACGGTAGTCTACCGTGGATTCACCTTCGTTGCGGATGTAGAACGTATAGGCAAAGTAGTCGCTGTTGTGCTGGCCGTCGTAGTTGTCCACGTCCACGTCGATGTGATCGATAGAACGGGCGGGGACGTCCTCGGCGGGTGTACACACAAGGTAGGTGGTAGGATTGGCAAAATCCCGCGTTTCGCTCAGGGTAAAGCCCTCGCGGAACATAGCGCTGGACATATTGACGGTAAAGTGTCCTCTCATCTGGGTGATGACGGACACCGCCAGCAGAGCGAACATCAACACGAGTGCGCCGCCCAAGAGCAGCCAGCCCAGCTTGCCGGTAAACAGCCACAGCCAAAGCGCGCCTTTCTTCTGCTTGTCAAAATACAGGCCCAGGCTGGAGGCTGTCAGTTCAAATTCTTTTTTGCTTCGGATGCCCGCGGCCCGCATATCCTGTCGGAGCTTTTTACGCCCCGCCTTGATCTCGTTGACCTGGTCTTGGGTCAGTTCAACACCGCCGCGTCGCTTTTTAAAGAGGCCCGTTTGCTTCTTCTCTGCCCCCGTGATCTTGGGCTCCTTCGGCTTTTTGGTTTTCTCTTCGGCCATAGCTGTGTCTCCGTTTCAGCGTCAGAGCTGTTCCCGCGCCAGTGAATCGAGAATGAGATTATCCTCGTCCACCAAAGCACCGGTCAGGGTTCCCGCAGAGCAACGAACACCGCAGGCCACCAGCCAGTTGAGAATTTCGGGGGTATCAGCACCGCCGCCCAGTACCACGAAGCCCTGCTCGCGTAGTTTGGCGATCACGCCTGCCGTCTCCTGGCTCAGATACAGATCCGCGCCAAGCCGCAGGTGGGTAAAGCCCATTTCAAGCAACATCTCGGGAGTGAGGGATTCGTCCGGATGATAATCGTCCAAGACAAGCTTAATGCCGTTTCGCAGATATCTGCGGATGATTTCAAGATTGGTCTTACTGCAGGTACGGATCAAGGCTTCGGGAATGGTCATAAGCAACTTGTTTTTATCGACAGGCTGATGCTCAAACAAAAGATTGAACTTCTGCAGCTGTGTTCCCGTCAGATAAAAGTCAGGCAGCATATCCAGCACGATGGCATCCAACTCCAGCTTGCAGGTCTCGATACGCAACAGCGCATCGGTCGCTTCGTAAAGCAGATACCACGAGATCTCCTCGACAAGATCCGTCTTTTTGAACAACTCCCGCAGATCCTGTGCGCCCTCGGTCTCATCCGGTTG
The DNA here is from genome assembly GCA_045613985.1 of Eubacteriales bacterium. Taxonomy (GTDB): domain Bacteria; phylum Bacillota; class Clostridia; order Oscillospirales; family CAG-272; genus SIG644. The sequence continues at coordinate 46,695 of JAZLCA010000004.1, forward strand.
GTTGGCAACACCGCCAAACCACGGAATGGCCTCGTACATACGCACGCTGTCGGATTGATCGCCGGCGGCATCGCATATCATGGGGCGGTAGGAAAGTCCCATAACACGGTCGGGGCGCTTGTCGATCAGCGGAATGGTTTTGGGAATGGTTCGTGTGTAGGAAATGTATTTGTTGTAAATGGTCCGGCAGTTTTCACGAGCCGCCTTGAGCACCTCGATCAATGCGGGGGACCATGCGCTGCCGCTTTGTGCAATCAGCGTTTCATAAGCAATATCAAAGGGGGTTTCGGATTTTGTTTCGGCGGCCAGACGGTCCAATTCCTTGGCAAGACCGACGATCTGAGCGATCGGACTGATCTCGTTTCCCTTCTTGCCTGCCGGGAAGCCGCTGCCGTCGAATCGTTCCATGTGCTGTTCGCACGTCTCACGCACCATCAAAAAAGGCACGTTGCGGGTAGGCAATTCAATCAACTCGCCCTTTCTCTTTTCTTTGGCGCGAACGTTCTTTTCCTGCAGATTCGCTACAAGCAAGCGTCCATCCGTCGTGTATTTCTCATAGACGGCGCGCTCCTCTTCGGTAAAGTCCTTCTGCAGAATCTGATATTCGGGCGGGACCAGCGCTTTGCCCAGCTGATGATACATGCCGCATTTGTAGGCAAGATCAGCATACTGACCGCGCATCCGCTCCTCGCCGTCCTTGGTATTGTAGGCAAAGCGGAGACTGCACGCTTGCACAAACAGAGCCTGCGTGTAGGCGGCAACACGGACCGACTGCTGTCTGAGCAGCGGAGTCAGGCCACGGAACGCCTCGTCCCAGGATTCGTATTCCTTTCTTTTCCAGTTCTGTTCTTTCACGGCATTTTCTCCTCTTTTTACCTCAAATTACTCTTTAATCTCCTTTTGCCCGGCCAAAATTGTTAAAGTTTTGACCGGGCATTCAGAGTTTTATTCAATTATTCATCGTCCTCGGGAGAGTAATCTACCAGAGGAGTCTCGTCGTTTTCCTTCTTCTTCTTCAAGACGAAGTAGGTGATAACGACAGCGATAGCAGCCAGGTTGATGGCCACGCTCACCCACATCAGGATGGTGTTGACCGTGTGACCCGACTTGTTGCAGAAGGGATCGGTAGGATCGGTAGGAACGTTGACGATCTTATCAACGTACTTGATCTCTTCCTCTTCCAGCTCTTCGATTTCCTTCTCGATCTTCTCGAGATGTGCCTTGAGCTGAGCGACGCAAGCGTCAACAGTTTCCTGATCTGCGCCGTTCGCCATCATATTCTGAGCGGAAGTCAAGGTATTGTGCAGGTCTCTCCACAAGCCGGAAATCTCCTTATCACCAGCGTGAGCCGTGATAGCATCGATAGCAGCCTGCAGTGCGGTATAGTCAAGCTTTACCAGACCCTCGATCGCACTCTTCAAGTCAGCAACAGCGGCATTGATTGCAGCCTGATCGTTGCTTGCCTTAGCGTCCTGTGCAGCAGTCAATGCCTTCTGCAGAACGTCCCAAGAACCGGGCGTGTACTGACCCTTGACCAAGCCCTGTGCAGCCTGCAGCTGAGCATCCAACTCAACCGTGTCAGCGGAAGGAGTTACCTTAACCAGAGCCTCGATCGCAGTCTGCAGAGCGTACGCTGCAACGTCAACCTGAGACTGAGTCTCGGCGTTACCAACCAGTCCTCTATACTGGTTCAGCAGTTCCTTGAGCGCTGCCCAAGTCTCAACAGTGTAATCTGCCTCATTGAGCGCGTTCGCAGCAGCGAACTTATCGGTCAGCTGAGTGTATACGATCTCAACGGGCTTAATAACAGCCTTCTTAGCCGTGTTGTAAGCGGCAACGAGAGCATCGATCTGAGACTGAGAAGCGGCCTTGCCGTTGATTGCCTCAGCAGCAGCCAGAATGGACTGGATGGATGCCCAAGCATCTGCGGAATAATCCTTGGAGTTGAGCTTCTTACCATCGGCGATTGCCTCGGTCAGCTTGCTGTAATCCAGTACGGTAACCTTCTTCAGTGCCTTAACAGCAGAAGCAAGAGCGTTCTTTGCGCTGTCGATCTGATCCTGCGTATCGGCCTTGCCGTTGATTGCTTCAGCAGCACCCAGTGCCTTCATCAGGCTTGCCCAAGTGTCTGCGGTGTAATCCGTTGCCTTCAATGCCTTTGCAGCATTGATTTCATTCTGAAGAGCGGTATAATTCAGCACGGGAGCGGTGGGCTTATCGACCAGCGCATTCTTTGCAGCCTTCAACGCGTTGCAAGCGGCATCGATTTCAGCCTGCGTTGCAGCCATATTGTTGATTGCTTCAGCAGCGCCCAATGCCTTCATCAGGTTAGCCCAGCTGTCTGCGGTATACTTGCTTTCGTTCAGCGCACGAGCCTCCTCGATTGCCTTGCCCAGTTCCTTATAATTGGGAACGATAGGAGCGGGAGCGTCAACCAGTGCGGCAACAGCGGCATTCAGTGCCTTTGCAGCTGCATCAATCTCTGCCTGAGAAGCAGCCTTGTTAACAAGTGCCTCGGCAGCGCCCAGTACCTTCATCAGATCTGCCCAGCTATCTGCAGTGTAGTCGGTAGAAACCAGACCGTTTGCAGTAGCGATAGCATCATTCAGAGCATCATACTTCAGTTCGGGAGCAACAGGAGCATCAACCAGAGCTGCAACAGCGGCATTCAGTGCCTCTGCGGCTGCATCAATCTCTGCCTGAGAAGCGGCCTTGCCGTTGATTGCCTCGGCAGCACCCAGTGCCTTCATCAAATCTGCCCAGCTGTCTGCGGTATAGTCGGTAGCAACCAGACCGTTTGCAGCAGCGATAGCATCGTTCAGAGCGTCATAATTCAGCTCGGGAGCAACAGGAGCATCAACCAGAGCTGCAACAGCGGCATTCAGTGCCTCGGCAGCCGCATCGATCTCTGCCTGAGAAGCGGCCTTGCCGTTGATTGCCTCGGCAGCACCCAGTGCCTTCATCAAATCTGCCCAGCTGTCTGCAGTGTAGTCGGTAGCAACCAGACCGTTTGCAGCAGCGATAGCATTGTTCAAATCGGTGTAATTCAGAACAGGCGCCTCAACAATGGTAACCAAAGCCGCCTGTGCCTTAACAAGGGCCTCCAGAGCCAGATCAACCTGATCCTGCGTACCGGCCTTATCAATCAGTGCATCTGCAGCGCTGATCGCAGCCTGGAATGCGTTCCAAGAGAGCGCGGTATAACCGTCGCCGGAAACTTTCTTTGCTGCCTGAATAGCAGCCTTCAGAGCCTCATAATCAATGATTGCGGGAACAACAACTTCAGAGGGCTCGACCAGTGCGTCAATCGCAGCCTGGATAGCAAGCGCTGCGCTGTCAGCCTGTGCCTTCGTGCAGTTGCCCAGCAACGTCTTGCCTGCTGCGATAGCCGCCTGCAATGCGTTCCAGGATTCCTCAGTGTAACCGATATTTTCCTTTGCTTCGCCAGCCAAGATCGCCTCGCGCAAAGCGGAAATATCGATCAAAGAATTCATTGCCTTCTCAATATCAGCGTACAGCTTAGCAACCTGAGCAGCCGTACCGTTAGCCTTAACGGCAGCGATCTGTGCCAAGGTAGCCTGCAGGGCATTCCAAGAAGGTGTCGTGTAGTCGTCAGCATCCAGACCAGCGATAACGTCAGCGATATCAAGCAGATCGGTGATGTCAACCAGTGCCTCGGTTGCCGCCTGCAATTCAGCGATAGCCGCCAGAATCTGAGCTCTGGTCACGTTGGTTGCAGAAAGCAGTTTCATAGCTTCATTAACTGTCAGCTGCAGCTGAGCCCAAGAAGCAGTTGTGTAGTCGTCCGAATTCAGTGCATTGGCATCATTGATTGCCGCCTGCAGCGCAGTGAAATCCAGCTTTTCCTTCAGCGCTTCCAGAGCCAGATCCAACTCATATACCATCAAGTCAATCTGCTCCTGGCTGGAAGCCTTACCGATCAATCTTCTTGCGCGGCCCATGACTTCCATCAGCTTATCCCAAGAAGCAGTCGTGTAGCCCTCGGAATCCAGCTGGCTGATGTAAACGAGATAGCTCTTCAAAATTTCATAATTGAAGAAATCCGAAGGCTTCTGCAGACCCATCATAGCATCATACAATTTCTGATACATCTGCTCGATAGCCAACTGCGTCTTTGCAGTGCCGACGAAGGCCTCTGCCTCTGCCAAAACAGCAGCGAAAGGCGTCCAAGATTCCAGAATGTAATCAAACTCGCTGAGCTTCTTACAAGTATCAATCAGGTTATTCAACTGCGTGTAATCCAGCGGATCCAGCGCAAGGATCGCGTTCTTGAGCGCCAGCGCAGCAGCGTCAATATCCGTCTGATACAGAGCATTACCCTTCAGCGCGTTGGCAGCTGCCAGCTTGGCTTGCATATTCGCCCAAGTGGTTTCATCGTAGTCAAATTCATTCTTACTATTTGCGATGGCAATCTGCTTATCCAATTCAGTGTAGTCAAGATTCAGCTCCATCTTGATGGTAGCGGTGTAAGTAGCAGGCGTGTTGCCGCTTCCCGAACCGTCGATGGAATACTTGTAGTCGATCGTCAGCGTGCACTCCTTGCCGGCCAACGAAGGATCGTTCTTCAACTGAATGCTAAACAGCATCTGGAAGCCCTGCGGCGCACTGGGGGAAGAATGGAAATAGAAGAACTTATTGCCAATCAAATCACCCACCTTAGCAGGAGCGGTAACTTTTACCGTTACCTTTTCAACAATACCGTAGGGGTCATCCAAGGTATACGAACCGTCAATACTATAGAGCGTTGCAAATTCAAACGGAATCTGCACGGTCTTGCCCGGCTCGCCGACCGACTCCGAAGAGCCGGTCGCAGCGAATGCGGGAATTGCAAAGCCAAGCGTCAAAACCAACGCCAGCAATACGCTAATAATTTTTTTAGTTATCTTCATAATTTATCACAGCCTCCCTTATGCACCCAGCGAGGATTCATAATTATCGAAATACTTGTTCATGATCTTTGCTGCATCGAAGGAATCAATCAGACCATTGCGGGATACATCAGCGGCAAGCTTTTGGAGATCCGTCAGCGAAGCGCCAAAATAATATTCCATAGCCTTAGCACTATCGAACGAATCCACATGACCGTCACCACTCACATCACCCAGAATGACAATAACGTATTCAATGGTTTCCGAGCCAACAGCGCTTGTGATCGTAACCGTTACCTTCGCACCGGTGTAAACCAAACCACCCTCGTTTTCGATCTCGATGGTCATCGCATCGTAATACAGTGCGTTGAAGTTCAAAATTGCCTTCAACTCATCTGCGGTGATGCCGTCCTTGCCGGTATCCAGCAGGATCGTCTTATTAGCAGTATCGATTTCTTTGCCCAAAATGTCTGCACTTGCATCGATCGAAGGAGTACCGGTTCCATCAACAAACTCCGGTGTTTCTACAACAGGCTTCAGCGTCAGCGCCTTGATCGCTGCATCAAGCTTTGCTACCATTGCATCGATCTCGTCCTGATCCTTTGCGTTGTCAACCAGTGCTATTGCCTCTGCCAGAACATCCTGCAGTGCATTCCAAGAAGCATCGGTGTAACCAATGTTGGTCTTACCGGTTGCCTCAGTGATCTTGTTGTTCAGTTCGGTGTAATCCAGTTCTTCCTCTGCAACATCCTCGCCAAACAGTTCAATGTAACCATACAGCTTGGTAATGGTAACGTCCAGCGTTACACCGTAACCCTTAAACAGCTCACGGCTCAGGGTTTTGTCAAGGTTCACTCTGGAGATACCGTAACCATGGCCAGCATCATAGAAGCTACCCAAGGTACGGCTACCGCCGACGAAGTCAGTACGGCGCAGAACTCCTGCAACAACTACAGCGTAGTTGCTGAAGAGATTCTCAAGTGCAGTCACATCATCGGCAACCGTTGCGGACAAGCCCAATCTGGTTGCCAATGCAGCAGCAGTGGTAGAGCCATTCACACGCTTGACCGCGGCAATAACCTGAGCAGTGGTCAGAGCGTTAAACGCATTCTTCAGACGAGTGATCTTACCGGTTGCATAGTAGTCCTTGATACCGTTGATCAGTGCCTGACGAGTAGAACCGCTGGTAGCATCTGCAGCGATCATGCTGAAGATGACGGCGAATCTGTGATCCTTGGACAGATCAATGGTAATTTCAGCCGATGCGTTCCAATCCAGAATGACGTCCTTGTTGGTTGCGTTTGCACTCTGGTTCATATCCAGGTTGATTTCAACGTCGGTCGTGTCATCCAAAATGCCCAGAATATCAGCCAACTGCTTCTTGTCAGCTTCCGAGCCGGTGATGGTCACGTACAGCATTCTCTCCTGATCCTCACCGGAAACGATGCCGGCGGAGAGGTAATCGCCATCTGCAACGTGCTCAAGAGCCACGTTCCAGCCTGCCGTCGTCATAGCGTAAGAGATAATGGGAGCGTTATTGCGAATTGCATTTTCAAGATTACCAAAATCGGTCAAATCAGCAGCCAGCTTAGTAACCAGAGCGGAAAGATCCTTGGTGCTGATCATGTTCGAAACTCGATCAGCCAGCGTGCCGATTCTGTTGTCGCCGGTGTAGATGCCGACGAAGTCATTGATAGCAATGTTATAAACCTTGTTGCCTTCAATGAACAGCTTATTGGTAGTGTAGCCGTTGAACAGCATATCGAATGCCAAATCAATCAGCATCGTCTTTGCGTTGGGAAGACCGTTGATATCAGCCACCAGCATACCTGCATCCAGCTCGATGGTCAGGTTGCCGTCAGTATCCTTGCGGAAGGCGTAGAATTCGTTGGCAACCACACCGTCAACCTGCGAGTAACCGCTCTTAAGGAAGGCAGAAACGTTCGCATTGTACTTACCGCCGGTAATGGTTACATTGCCCGAAACGGTACCGGTGATCTGACCGACCTTGCTTCCGATGGAGCTGTCTACGATCGTCAGATTGCCGTTGGAAACGACGTTACCGTTCACGGTAAAGCCGTTGAGGTTGAAGACGGTCGTGTCGCTGAAGACGAGGTCACCTTCGATATCACTCGTCAGAATAATGACGGACGCGCCTGCAAGAACGTTCAGCTTACTCTGCAGGTTGGTAGTCAGACCCAGCTTATTGGTCACACCGCTGGCTCTGAGATCAAGGTACAGAGCCTCGAAGTGTTTATTCAGATTCGTCAAGGAAGCTCTCATGGTCACGTTCAGACCATCGTCATATTCCTTGATCATCTTGGCAAGGTCGCCAATATCCAGCGTGTCAAAGAGCTTGCTGACGGGGATATTACGGGTCATCATGCCCGAATCCTTATCGTAGGTAATATCCATATTCGAGTACTGCTCGCTCATTCTATCGAACAGCGCGCCATACTCGGTCAGGTCTACGTTCATACCGAACAGGTTCATGGTGTTGGTCAGCGTGTTGACCGTTACACCGTCTGCAAAAATAGGATTGAAGAAATCCTTGATGAAACCGATGGCAATCTTGCCGTCAACCGTATTCAGGTCTTCCAGCGAGATGTTTTCGGTCACGAGCAGAGACGCCAGGTAAGCCTCATATGCCTTCTCGGGCAGAGTCAAATCGATGGAGGTCATACCGTCAGCGCAGCCTATATTAACATAGGAAGACAACTGTTCATCAAACAGGTTTCTTGCCTGCAGGATCTCTTCGGATGCGCTGCCAAGCGTGATGTAGAAGGGATAGCTTGCGGAGCTTGCCGCAACGTCACCGAGCTGCAGCGTCGTGCCGATCAGCTTACCGCCGAGTTCGGTCATGGGAGCATCGGAAACAACGTTACCGGAGAGAGTCATGTGGTTGATCTTACCGTTGGCATCCATTGCGCCGATCAGAGTGTCGGTGCCGAAACCGCTGTTCATGATGGCATCAAAGACGGTCTGCAGCGAGATTTCCAGAGCACCTTCGGCGTTGAGGTAGATCATACCGCGGTCGTTCATACCAACGTAGCCGTAACCGGACAGCGTCAATGCCATGATAGTTTCCTGCAGAGCAGACATCATAGCGTTGGGGGCAGCAGCGGCATTGATCTTCATGACGATGGAGTAAGCCGCGCCGTTTTCGATCAGTGCGAAGCTAACAACACCGGTGTTAACGGAAGCATTGAGGTTATTCACGAAGCTGGTCAGCGTCTCGCTGCCAACATCGAATTCTTCACGAGTAATATTTACCGAGCCGGCAGCCAAAGCAGCCTTCAGTTCAGCCTCGGTGAAGGTGTAAGAACCGCCCTTGGAGATCAGAACGCCGTCCAGATAATACTCGTAACGGGTTGCGGGCGAAGGAGATGCGTTCAGGATAATCTTGTTATTGAGAATGGAGATGGTCTGATTTGCCATGCCCTCAACAACGACGATTGCAGTCTTGGCAGTCCAGGTGAAGGAGTAAGAAGCTTCGAGCTCCTCTGCCATCTGGCCGACCAGCGCATTCCAAATTGCCTCATTATAATTATTGGTATAGTAATCGTTGGATACGCCCAGTGCATTGATCTTTTCCTGTACCAGACCAATGATCATTGCGGCATCCGCAGGAGTCAGGGCGTGATCCTTGGGGAAGACGATAGCGTCCGTGGTCAAAGCTGCCTGACCTGCAATATTAACGGAAACCTTGAAGGAGACCGTACCTGCAGACAGAATTTCGATCTTTTCCTTGGAGTCCATATACAGGCCTTCGTAGGAAGGAACCGAGCCAATACCGCCTGCCGTCAGCATAGCAACCAGCTTATCCAGCTCACCGCTGTTGGTAGCGATCGCAGCGTTGGGGGCAGTCAGGTCATTCTTGATCTCAGCCATCTTATCCTTCAAGCCGGTCAGCTTATCTGCATATTCGGGCTTACCGAAGTCTGCACACAACTGAGCAAGGACAGCCTGCTTATCGGCATCCGCCAGCATCTGATCCAGATAACCGCTGAGCTTGTTGATTTCACTCAGAACGAGGGCGCTGTTCTTGTAGTAGTACTCCAAGCCGCCGTCGTTGACGTCAAGGTAGTTGGTAATAATGGTATTCAGTCTAAACAGGTTGCCATCGAAGCAGTTGTTCTGCATATCTGCGATAACTGCCTTGAAGAATGCCTTGTTTTCAGCCGAGATTCTGTCGTTTGCATCAATCGCACCATTCAAACCACCCAACATCGACTTGTTGACCTGCTCCAGATCACTGCTGTAGCCTGCCAGACGATCCAGCACGCTCTTCTGCGCCTGAGCCTCAGCAGCAAGCTGTGCAGGCAGAGCAAGCAGATCGGAAATCTCCTTGGCGTCGAACGCGCTCGTCAGTACCAAACGGTAAGCAACCTCAACGCTGTCGTAGGAAGCAGGGAGGGTTGCAGTGCCGTCAAACAAAGTCACGGTTCTGCTGCCGCCGTTCACAACAGTATAGGAGTAGGGCTGCCAGATCAGACCCTTGTAGTTGGATGCGAAAGGCAGAGCCGTCAAGGTAGCGTCCGAAATGGAAACCAAGCCGTCATTTTGACCGGGATAGCGGGCGCTGATGACGACGTTACCGGGAACGATCGCATCCGAAGTCAGAATGCCTGCCTCCGTCTTGCCGCTGAAGTAGTTGTTCGCTACCAGTTCTGCCAGCGTGGTAAACTCGTAAGCCTTACCCTCTTCACGGGAGACCGTAGTGTTACCGAGGATGGTTACGATAGCATTCTGTGCATGGTTTACACCGTTGACCTTGTAGTCGTAAGACAAAGCACCGTCCGCGTGAGGAGCCAACAGCAGCTTGTAGCCGTAAGGAACGGCAAGGTCGGTATCGTAAGCGAAATCGATCGTATAGTTATTAGGAGTGATAGTGATAACGTATTCCACGTCCGCCTCAATCTCAGCAGGCAGAGCGCTCTTGGTAACGGTGAAGTGCTCAGCAACGTAGCCGTATGCACTCATAGCCGCAATCGTAGAATCGACGTAATCCTTGGCAGCCGCTTCAATTTCAGCAGCGGTCGCGCCCTTGGCAAAAGTCAGCACCTTGCCCTCAACCGTCTTGGCGGTCTTAAGCTCGGTGGAGCCAACGATGCCGTCTGCCGTCTGGAGAACAACCTTAACGCTTACGTTGTACGCGTTCATGTTGCAAGTGATGTCCGTGGTATCTAGCAGCAAGGGGTTCTTGATGGCATTTGCCAGCTCTGCACCCTTAGCCTCAGAAAGATTGATCGCACTGACCAGAGCATCCAGCTTGACGTAATCTACGCCGGTATCCTTGACCAGCTTAGAATCCAGTGCCTTCCAAGGATCGTTAGCAACCTCGGCAAGGCCAGTCTCCAGATTCTTAGCAACGCCTGCCAACATACTCAACTGGTTTGCAAGTTCCTGAGAAACCCACCCCATCTGGATAAACAGTGTGAGATTGTTCACCATCGTTGTCAAAGCCTCGTTGATAATGGCGAGGTTGACAACAGTCACCGAAGTTTCTGCCTTAACCGCGGATCCATTAGCCAACAAATACGCAGTTTTGGAAGAAGCAGCATATTCATCAACAGCGACACTCAAATTCAGTTTGCCGCCGTTAGCCGTCATCTGAGCATTCAAAGCAGCAATAGCAGTCTGGCATTCATCGCTGAACTTAAATGTGGAAGTAGTATGGCCGCCCTGACCGTCCGGGATTTTAGCCACAACACCATTTTCAGCGAAGTCAACCAACTCAGGCATTGCCTGCTCAAGAATGAACAGGTTACCGCTTTGAGCAGCGATCGCATCCAGGTTCAGCACGCCCTGCTTCAGCCATGCAGAAGCATTGAGCAGCTTGGTCTGAAGAGCAGCGTCAACGTCCAAGGTAACTTTATAGGTCACCTTAACAGAGAAAGAGTTCTGCGCGTAGGTGTAAGTACCAACACCATTCGTCAGAGCAACATCCTCCTTTTTGACGTCACCATCCATGATCTGAGCCGAAACGGGTTTCCAGACGTAAATACCGTCCTCATGAGTTCCAGCCGTGATCTTTTTGTTATCAATATCGACCTCAATTAGATTGTCCTCTGCATCGGGTGCCGTGTAGATGTATGTTTCACCTACCAGATAGCCCGAACTCAGAAGGGCTTTTTCGGCCGCAGTCAGCCCATCGTAGTTTTCAGCCACGAGTTGACCGTCGGTCTTTGTGGTCGTCTGTCCCGCTTCAATTGCGGAGACGCCGAGGAACAAGCCCAGATTCGACACCGACAGCAACATTGCCACGACGAGAATCATTGCTTGCACCCGTTTGAACAGTTTGGAATACTTTTTCATATCCCCATCCTCCTAAAATAAATGTAATAGTGTCTCGGATATCCGCCGCTTTGGTTGCTCACCTCTACAGACAAATACCCATTCTATTCCACGATACTTCATTATAACATAGATTTGGAAAATTGCAAGTGTTTTGAACAAGTTTTTCAAGAAAAATATCGTTTTTCGTCGTTTTTTATTCCCTATTATATACGCGCGAGAAAATATATGACATTTTACCCAAAACAAAGCAATGAAATTTCCTTTTGTTTCCTGTAAATTCTACTCTCTATCCAATTTATGCGAAACCAAAAATTCGGATGAGTAAAATGCAAACAAAAAAGAAAAAAGCCGCCATTCGGCAGCCTTTCTCAAAGCATAATTGTAATGGGCAAGATTAAGATGTCCATGCCCATTGAAAATCGAACAAAGGAAGGAATTGAGATGAAGAAACTCAAGAATTTGAAGTATATGCTTGAACCGAACAACAACGTTGTTCAAGGAAGTACAAGCCCTTGGTCTATTAGTATCGATCAGCTGAACAC
>JAZLCA010000005.1:0-25013 GCA_045613985.1 Eubacteriales bacterium
TACATCGCAAGCGAGTCCGCCGTCTGCTTTTGCGTTTCCGCCCGGGTCAGCTTCACCGTCAAATCTTCCAAGTCACGAGCGATTTGTTGCTGCTCAAGGGCGATGGTCGCTTCTTCACGCTCATCTCGCTCGGTCAACTCCGCCAAAAGTGACAGTATCTCCTCCGTTTGGCATCGACCTTCTCTGGCCGCCTCTATTTGAGCTGAATCCTGTTCATCCTCCTCACAGGCAATACCGGAAGCATATTGCCGAATGGCGGCACTGAGTGCTTCGTATTCCCGATTCAGCTTACCTGATTCGCTCTTCAGGCGCTCCTGCAGCAGCGCGTACGGTTGTGTGTGAAAAATCTTTTGAAAAATCTTTTTACGTTCGTCCGTGCCGGCCAACAAAAGCTTCAAAAAGTCTCCCTGGGCAATCATGGCGATCTGTGTGAATTGATTGCGGTCCATGCCCATGATTTCTTCGACAGCACGGTTAACGTCGCGCAGCTTGGTCACCACCCGTCCGTCAGAATAGGTCAGTTGCGCGCTTGCCTTCTCGGTCGTCACACCCTCCCCCTTGGCTTTGGGCCGATCGTATTCGGGATTGCGGCGCACGCAGTAGATCTCGTTGCCGTATTCAAAGGTCAATTCAACCTCCGTAGGAGTCTCGGGGGCGGCATATTTGGAGCGCAGCATACCGGGCTGACGGTGATCACCGCTCGCCTCACCGTACAAAGCGAAAACAATGGCGTCAAAAATGGTAGTCTTGCCGGCCCCCGTGTCGCCTGTGATCAGATACAGCCCTCGTTTGCCCAGAGAGTCCATATCCAGCACGGTGCGTCCGGCGTAAGGACCAAAGGCCGACATCATCAGTTTGATCGGTCTCATGCTTGTTCCTCCCAAATTTGTTGCATCAGTTGTTGCAAAAAGTTGCTCTGCTCCTGCGTCATCGGCTGATTGTTCTGCAATTCGTAAAAATCAGAAAACAGTTGCAAGGGAGACTTACTCTCCACCTCGGCGTCTCCCTCGATATGCGCCGCTCGGCGCGTGCGGGTATTATCGTAATCCAGCTTCATAAGATACGGATAGACCGTGCGCAAGCGGCCGATGGCATCGGGAATATCCTGCTCGTCGGCCAGCGTGATATGCACGTAGTCCGAAGGATAGGTCGTACCTTCATAATAAGAGCGGCTCATCAATTCGTCATACGTTCCCCGAAGCTCGACCATATCGCGCAAGGGGATAAGCGGCACCGTGCGGACGGTCAACTCCCCTTTTACTCCCAACTCGGCAACGGTGACCGATTTTTGATCTCTCGCCTCGGAAAAGGAATATTTCAACGGGGTGCCGCAGTAGCGCACCCGCTCGCTTGTGCAGTTTTGAGGACGGTGAATGTGTCCCAATGCTACGTAATCAAAATCACGGAACACCTCAACACTGACGTTATCCGTGCCGCCGACCGAGATCTCCTCCGACTCACTTCGCTCTGCCCCCGTAACAAACTGATGGGTGAGCAGCACATTGCGCACGGACGTATCAATCTCCATTTGCGAGATAGCAGTTCTCATCGCGTCGGTGTAGGTTTCGATTTCTCCTTCAAAATAGCGGCGAACGTGTGCGGGCTTGAGAAAGGGCAACAGATAGACCCGGACCGTTCCATGCTCATCCTCCATAGAAATCGGACGCACCTCTCCGTCCCAGACAGGCGAAATATGGACGCCGCGGTGCGAAAGAAGCCGCGCGCCAAACGCCATGCGCTCGGGGGAGTCGTGGTTTCCGCTGATGACAAACACATCAACTGCGCGATCCGAAAGACGCGTCAGAAATTCGTCGAACAATCCAACCGCCTCCGCCGAGGGAACGCTTTTATCGTACACGTCTCCCGCAATTAGAAGAGCACGCGGCATTTCCTGCTCGATGATGCACATGATCTGATCCAAAATATATTTCTGATCCTCCAGCATCGAATATTCGTTGACACGCTTGCCAAGATGAAGATCTGACAGGTGTATAAATTTCATGATCCTCTCCTCCTTCTCACTGTTCTGCGGGCAGACTTTTCCCCCAATATTATATCAAATCCCACCATAGATTTCAAGAGGTTACTCTCAACAAGGGCGGTGTTTATGCCAAAAAACAGCAGACCGACGCATCATCGATCTGCTGTTTTGGTATTATGCTTTGGTCGCAAGACCCGCATCAAATGCGGGCATCAGTTGCAGCTTGAAGAGATTGGCGCGGTGGCGGCGGTCGATCATTTCTTTTTTCACCGCATCCTCCATGACGCCCGTACGGATATAGACGTCAAGCTCAGCGTAGGTGAAGCCAAGATTTTCCTCGTCCGTTTTGCCGCACAAGCCGTCGATCGGCACCTTTTCTACCAGCTCGCAAGGAAGTCCCAGCAAATGTCCCATCTCTTTGACCTCAGTCACAGTCAAATTGCTCATGGGAGAAAAATCGCCCACGGAATCGCCGTAGCGGGTAGAATAGCCCACCCAATCCTCCGACAAATTGCAGGTATTGCACACTCTGCCATTGCAGCTTTGGGAAATGGCGTACAGGGTGGTCATGCGCACTCTGGGGGGCACGTTCTGCACGGTCTGCGCCGTCAGAGGTAAGTCCTTTGGCATGGCCGCAAGGATCGCGTCGATCGCCCCGCCGACGTTGACCTCATAATGGCGAATACCCAGGTGATTGACCAGCATATACGCCTTATCGATATCGTGCTGCTCGCCTTGCGGCATCAGCACGCCGATGACACGGTCTTTGCCCAGTGCTTCTACACACAAAGCCGCCGCGATCGAACTGTCCTTACCGCCCGAAATGCCAACAACAGCATTACAATCCTTGCCGTTTTGTTCAAAAAAGTCTCGAATCCACGCAACACACGCGTCTTTTGTTTTTTTAACATCAAACATTAAAATTTTCCTCCGTTCAGCCGCTGACGTATCTCGTCGAGCGTGTAGTCGATCAACATTTTTCCGTCGCGGAATACCGGCACCAACAGGTTTCCGTCCGGGATGTCTTCTCTCGTATATTCATCTTTATACTTTAGGACACCGTCCTCCTCATAGACGAAGCACAGGCCCTTTTGGCTCTTTTTGAAGCCGCCTTCCTTGGGGTTTTTGAACACAGGGTAGCACTTTCCGTCCACCTCGGCATAGCAGGCCTTAATGCAAGAGCTGAAGGTGTCGCGAGTGAAGGGTTTGAGCATATTGTCCTCCTCGATGCAATGCATGGAGAAGGAACCGACACCCAGCGCCACGTTGGAGCAGGCGAAACCGTTGTTTTTGAGGATCTCAAAGATCTCCTCGCATCTTTGCACCGTGATACTGTCGCCGTAGATGGCCTTAACGTGGGGATCGAGCACCTTGTAGCCCTTGGAGTTGATCGTGCCACCGAACTGCTCCCACAGCTTGAACACGGTCTTGGTGACCACCTCCACGCAGTCGCCCGAGTCGCCTCGCATCAGCATACAGCCGTTATGGGCCAGAATCTCGTCGTGCAGCTGAGGCAGAATGTTGTCGATGACGTTCCAGTAATCGTAGCTGTCCAGCACACACGAAAAGCTGGTGTTTGGGTACAGCTCGGTCAGCATTTTACGCAGGAAAGTGATTTCGTCGCCGTCCACCGCGTAGTTGGAGCACATGACAAAATGCTCCGTAGATACCGAACCGTATGCAACCGGCTCCTTGGTGCAATCACAGTTGAACATACGTTCCAGATACGGAATGGCAGGAACGGTAGCCGTGAGCAAGAAGGACAAGCACCAACCGGCGCCGGCCTTGAGTGCCGCATCCACGCACATATCACCTCGGAAGTCGAAGGCACCGAGTGCTTTGGCACGAGGGACGCTGTCCTCGACCGTTTGCTCATAATACTTATTGACGATATCACGGTAGGTCTTGCCGACCGTAGCCGTGATCTGCGGATACCACATTTCGGCCGAGATAAGGCTTTCCAATGCCTGCGGCAGCCATGCGAAATCGTCGTGGGTATTGGTGATGCCGAACATAGGAACGTGAACGGGAACCATCGTACCCTCGGGCAGCGCAATGATCTCGATGGGCAGATATCCCAGGCGGTGCAGTTTGCGAATCTTTTCGGTGCCGTAAATGCCTTTGCCCAGCGTAGCGTCCAGTACGCGAGTATATTCACTGACGACCTCCTCTTCGTCAAGGGCGAAAAAGTTTTCGTTGAAGTAGTCGATCAGCCAGGTCTTGCAGAACATCTGTACGCCGAACATAACGACCTTGTCCCAACGGTTGACACGACTCATGCGAGGGGTGTAGTAGGACATGGATTTGGTCATTTTGGGGTTGATCATATCGCTGTGTACCGTTTTGTAAAAGTCACACAGCAGCATGGGGTGGATTGCCTTATTCATCATTATTCTCCTTTAACGTAGCCGTTTTCCACAAGCCACTCTTTCCAATTGTTCTCATTCAGGGATTTGTATTTGTAAGTATTCTCTACCTCCGCGTTATATTCCGGATATAGTAGAATCTTACGAAAATTATCATACGATATTTCCTTCTGGTATTCGCGGGAAAAGCTACCCGGCCGAATATCATAAGGAGAGTTTGTCTCTGAAGCTTCAGAGATAAGTTTACCTGTCGTTTTATCCATATAAACGACCGAAACGCAGTACTTATCCCTCACAGTCTCCCCCATGTTCCTGTTATAACAAAACAGGAACACTAAGTTTTTGCGATCTTCGTACAACTTTCCCATATGGCCTCTCCTTATTTTATAAGTGTAATTTTATCGTGCCTTTCGGTCAGAATACTGTCCGTGGTAAAGACTCTTTCGATCAGTCCGCTGGTAAGCACCTCTCCCTGCAAAATGGAATTTTCACAGTGAGAAATATAGAGATAGATCTCGGATGCGCCCAGCTCCTTGAGCTTTTTGGCACTGTGATAGAAGGTACCGCCCTTCGAACAAATATCGTCAACGATGAGGACGCGGCTGCCGGGAATCAACTCCGTAGCACCCGAAACGTCAAGCCCCTTGATCTGACCGGTTGCCCACTCTCTCTTTTTTATGCCGAAGGCAAAAGGCTTATTGGCAAGGGCACTGTACCTTTTCATCGCTCCTTCGTCGGGGTAGAACATCATAAGATTTTCTTCTCCAATCGTTGCGATGACTCTTGCAATGTTATCTTTCGGAGTCTGTACTACGATATGATCAAAGAGTGCTTCGCTCACCGTAGAGTGCGGATCCAGCACCGTTACAGATGCAAATCCCAGCCAATTGATGACCTCGGAGAAGTATTTGAGAGTAAACACGTCCTCGTCAGACTTTACTCTATCCTGCCTTGCGTTTGGGATATATGGCATATCGAGATGGATGGTCCCTACGCCGTGAGCCTTCAGGTGCTTCACGATATATATAAGAGCGACGAGTTCTTCGTTGTTCTCAAAGCACCAGCTTATTCTGGCGCTGCGTTCGCTGCCGAAATCCTTGGGCACGTTTTCCTTTATCAGAAGCGTTCCATCCGGAAAACTCCCGATGGCGATGGTCTGGTCGTTTAATTTCAGCATAGTTATTCTCCAATCACACAAACCTGGCACATTTTCATAGTAAGCAGAGCGGCATTGTGGCTGTCGACGGTCACGCCGGCACAGCAGGATGCATCTACACTTACTTGAGTTTCAAGGAAATTGGCCTTCATCAACAAAGCATTGGATACCACGCAGATGTCGGTGCAAAGGCCGATCAGCTCGATCTCGATATCGTTCGGATCGTAGGTAGCCTTGATGTATTCGGGCAGCTCGGTCGAACCGAAGGTGAGCTTTTCAATGGCGTGATAGTTCTTTCCCTCCAGCGCAGCCTGGACCTTGCCGTCGAGCTTCCAGCCGTCCGTGCCCTTGATGCAGTGGGGAAAGGGAAGGCGGTTGCCCTCCTGGGTATCCATATAATTTTCAAAGTGTGTGTCGTAGGTGACGATGATGTCACCATCATGATTTTGGATTTTTGCCACCACCAAATCCACGATAGCAACCGCCTCGGCTGAGCCCAACGCTCCGTCGACGAAATCCTTTTGCATATCCACAACGATCAATACTTTTTTCATTTTTTTGCCCTCCGTTTTTTATTTACTTGGTTGATTTTAACAGAATTTTGAAATGGGTGAAATCGTTGAGCACGATGCCGCTATCCTTCTTAATTTGGTGTTTGATAAAGGGGAGCGTGTAGTGCTCTTGATAGACGATCTCGTAATGCGAAGGAATTTTAGATAGAAGCGCTTCCTTGGTCAGCGGCAAATAGTTCTCCCTTACCTCGCGCTCCCAATTTTCGGTATAGCGATACTTGAGCAAATAGTGGATCAAATGGAATCGGATGCTGATGGGGCCCCAAATGCTCTCATACTCTGCAAGCTTTTGAGGATACAGGGTCCTGGCCTTTGCTACGTCCTGCTCGTCGGACATAAGCTTGATTCCGTCCGAGAGCATCATGTCCCGAATGGCAATGTATTTGAATCCACTGTGAAAGACTCTGTCCCAGAACTCGTCAACGGATTCGTCTGTTCCGTAATGATACACCTCATGCAGTGTACTGGAAATGTTGATCAGCGTTTTCTCGGGGCAACAATCAATGGCGTCCCAGTTCGTATAGAAGCGCGCATCCTTGAGCGTCTGTCTTGCCTTTTCGATCATGTCCTCACTGATGTCGTAACCGATATACCTGTATTCCGGAAAGAGCATCTGCATCATTTTAATCAACACACCGTTGGCACATCCGAAATCCAGTACGGTGTCGATGGGCTCAAAAATTTTATCCATGAAGAACAGCTTATCCAGCAAGGATTTTTCCATTCTCCTGACGTATATATCCAAAT
Source organism: Eubacteriales bacterium (assembly GCA_045613985.1). GTDB lineage: Bacteria > Bacillota > Clostridia > Oscillospirales > CAG-272 > SIG644. Next base: position 6,823 of record JAZLCA010000005.1, read on the forward strand.
CGTTTACTTTTTCCATGGGTCCCTCTGTTGTTTTCTCGTAATTCATTTCAAAATGGCCTCCACTTCTCGGACAGCTGCCATGAACCGCTGCTGGTAATCCCCTTGGATCACCACGTACTTTTTGCCGTGCTGCTCGAGAATGCTTTTGATCTGATCCGAATACGTTTTGCGATCATCGCGGATCACCGTGCTTCTGTCGCCATCCTGTACAAACTCCACGTCCGGCTCCAAAAACAGGATCAGGTCGTAGCGGTTGATGGCATCAATGGCATCCGAAAGCACAATGTTGTTCCCTTTTCCCGGATCATCCAAAAAATTCATGTAAAACTGGGTGATAAGGGCATCAGTGTCCACGAACAAAACCTTGTTGCTTCGCTCCAACGCTTTCATTTCATTGAGTTTGTGCTGTAGGAGTATCTCGGTAAAATCCTCCGTCAGCATCATCATATCCGTTCCCGATCGCTCGGATATTTCTCTGCCCGCCTCGTCTATGTAATTTGTGTTGAAATAATTGGCCAGATTGATAGTAAGGGTAGATTTCCCCGTGCTTTCTCCGCCAACGAGCAAAACCTTTTTGTTGTAATAGGCTTTGACAATATTAGGCAGCCATTCCCAGTATTCATACGGATTTTGGCGAATCATCGTCGAATTCAGGGAATCACGAGGGAAAACGTAAAAATCACTTTCCGGGTAACCCAAGTTCCAAAAACTATCCTTCCCGTAATCGTCACCGCAAAAAACAACGTCAAGAGGCTTACCGATCTGTTGCTTGACCAATTCGCAATCCTGCTTCCACTGTTGCTCGCTATAATCCTTCTTATCCTTTAGCGTGTCAAACAGAGGAACGATTTTTACGTTGCCGATATGCTTCGTCAGCTGATAGATCCAACGATAACGGGTACGGTAATCGATCTCCTCTCTGTTTGTTCCCACGCTGATCACAACGTACAGCTCCTCGCACATATTGGCCGCCTGGATAATACAAGACAGATGGCCGCGATGCAAGGGGTTGAAGGAACCACCGTACATTCCCGTTTGATATCTTGCGCCTTGTTTCATGCTTTTTTTGCCTCCCTATTCCATTTGATGAACATGATAATCGCATTCACAAGGTAGATGCTCCACATGGCCAACGTCGCAATGCTTTCGCCGCCTTGGGCAAAATTGATCGCCCACATAATCACCGTAACAACGTCTACAACAATCCACAAAATCCATTGCTCGGTCAATCGCCAAACGGACAAAATCTGAGCGGCTACGGAAACGACGGTACTCATGCTGTCCGTATAGGGAAGATTGCCTCCCAACACCTTCAAAACATAACCGTAACCGAAAATGGCGGCCGCGGTCAAGCCATAAATAATGATTCCCTTTTTGATCGGCAGACGGCTCTTAGCCACTTCTCCTGTCGTCTCGTTGATATGCTTGTTCCACATATAAAAGCCAACAAAGCTCATGGGAAAATAATAGATAAGATTCAGCATGACTTCGCCATAATACTTTGCTTCAAAGGAAATGAAAGCGTAACACAGCACGTTGACCACACCGAAGATAAAGGAAGAGCGCTTGCCCTGCCCCGTCAATATAACGCACCATACACCGGTCAGTGCAGATACGATGCCCACGGGCGTATCCTTCCAATACAAGGACAACCCGAGGATCACTGCAGTCGCAAGAGACAGCCAAAAAACGGATGCCGGCGTCCAGCCCTTGAGTTCTTGCTTGATAAATCTCTTAATTACCGTCATATCTCTCCTCCATTTCTCCGAAACAAGCGAGCCGGCCGATGTCCAGCGCCTTCGGTGAAGCTGTCCGTCTCCAGGACCAAGTGCGCCGTTTTGCGGCGGAAATTGGCGGTCAGCAGCGGCGCGCCGCCGATAATTTCGTACACTCTTTGAAGTGCGGTCAAGGTGAATGTCTCAGGAAGGAAGGCAAATGCGATCTCTCCCTCCTCCAGCCGCTCGCGCAAAACCGAAAGGGCCGTCGCGATGATTTTCGCGTGGTCGAAAGCCAAGCCATCATTCGAAATTTCCTCAAACAAGGTGTATCCAAAGGGCGTTTTTACGCTTGCCAGTTCTGCGGATAATTGATACTCGTCGCTCGTCAAACGGATGCAAAGACGGTCTCCTCGGCATTCATAGTCCAACGTGAACCACGCGGCGTTGATGGCGTCGGTACCACTCGTCACTACCGTTTTTTCATTGACGATCGAGAGAAATGCGGCAGACAGGATTCTTCCCCGCGGATCTCGGTCAGGCTCGCTGAACATCCCGATGGGAAAAAGCACGGGCAGTTCCAAATTGGTCTCCTCCTTGATCTCACGAACCGCGCACGCTTCGATGGTCTCGGTCGGACGAAGAAATCCGCCCGGCAACGCCCACCCGTTCTTGTAAGGATGCTCGCCGCGTTTGATGAGCAACAGGTGAAGCCTCACCTGCGAATCCTTGCGGTGATTGTCACTTTCCTCCTCAAACATGGAAAACACCACAACGTCCGACGCCACGGAAGGTCGTTCAAACGCGGTGATATCGTAAGCGGATAAAAACTTTTCTTCATCCGTACGTTGAATGTTGTTTTCCGTCATGCTCATACACCCCTTTCTCTTATTTTCATTCTGATTATATCACAAAGTTATTATCTTGTCAATGGGTTTTTAAATTTTTTTCGTCTTTGAAAATACGCCAAAAAGAGAGCCGCCACGCAGGGCCGCTCTCTTTTTTGTGTTATACAGCGTTGATCGATATGCTGCATCGCTTTGAAAACCAATGGTGGTTTTCGCACCGTCATCGCAATGCTGAATTTTACTCTTCCACCTTGTTCGCTTGATAGAGATCGTACGCCGCGCGGCGCATCAGGTCTTCCCAGAGGTAGACGTCGGTCTTGTGTCCCGTAAAGCAGATGACGAAGGGGCGATCGGCGTAAACGATACCAATGTCATTGCTCAAATTGCTGTCCTCTCCGGTCTTGTGGGCAATGACAACGTCATACCCAAGTTTACCGCCCAGCTTGTGTCCGATCTGTTGCTCCGACAGCACCTCGATGGCATAATCGCTGGTCTCTTTGTCAATAAACTCGCCGCGATACAGCTTCTCCAAAAGAAGGCCAAGCTCCTTGGGGCTGATGGAGTTATATATCCCCTTGGCAGTGGAGGCGGCATCGAACAAAAGGCGGCGGATTCTGGTCAGCTCCAAGCCCATGTCGGAAAAGCCTTTTTCAAGGGCAGGAATGCCGCAATGGCGGATCATACGGTTGGTGGCCGTGTTATCGCTGATACAGATCATCAAGCGGCACAGGGTGCGAATGTCGGTCTCCACGCTGCCCGTAAACATATTCAACGCGCCGCAACTGGGCACCTTGTCACTCTCCTCGGTCACGATGCGGTCGTCGAGCGACATATTTCCTTTGTGGCACTCGGCCAAAATATGAAGGAACAGCGGGAACTTGATGATGCTTGCCGCTCCGTAAATTTCTTCTTCTCTGATACCAAACTCCGTCCCCGTCACAAGATTTTTATAGTAAAATCCGAGGTGGCCGGGCAACTCTTCCATCTCGCGGCGGATATTTTCAAGTACGGATAATTCATTCATGTGTGAGGACTCCTTACTGTTTGTGATAGGATTATTATACCACGGTAGAAAGATACTGTCAAGTTGAGATGAGGAAACGTGCGTCTTGCCTATAGATAAAAGAAACAGCAGTCTGTTGGACTGCCTTTTCTCTTTGTGTTATTCTGTCAAAACAGATACCCTCAGTTATTGGGTGTATCGCTTCGCGAAAAACACTTTACAAAATCAGTATAGTTTTATTTTCTTTAGATAATTTTCCTCTATTGTCTTAAAATCCGAGGTGTGTAAAAATTCGCACATATCCGGCTTACAGCGAATAGAGTCCTCGAAATTGTTTGGATCCAGGCTGATAAGCGCGAGAAGACATCCGTAATCTCGAATCGCATTTATATTCTCATCGCTTGTGTCCTTTGTATAGCAAAAGCATCTCTTTCCGCGTTCAGAGAAATCCCGGACCGTTTGCGCAAAAGCTACTCCCTTATCAATAAAGCGCGCATCGGGATCGATCGCCATGATCGTATCGATTCCCCTCATTCCCGCGCCGTTGAGTGCGTAGACGACCTTCCCCTGCATCCCGCATTTCAATACCATTCTTGCTACGGGCTCGGCTCCCTCGTATCGGTTCTTCAAATCGATATTGACAAGCAATCCCGTATGATAAGCCAGATGTAAGACCTGCTCTAACGTGGGAACGCGCTGTACTCCCCACACCGCATCCTTTGATAAGATGACCGAGCAAATCGTTTCTGCGGGAGTTTCGGCAACAACGTAGGTCACCTCTTCACCGTTTTCGTTAAAGCCGGTAACCGTTGGGTCGTGATTGACGATCAGCACGCCGTCGCTCGTAAATCGTGCATCCGTCTCTATCATATCCGCGCCGTGTTGGTAGGCGTTATAATATGCCGCAAGGCTGTTTTCTTTCAACGTACCGTCAACGAACCCTCTGTGAGCAGAGGTTATCCAGTTTTTTTTGATATTCATTTGCAGTCGCACCGCCTTTCACTCTGATAAGATAATTATACCATAAAACCGATCGTTTTTCAACCCGATAGGATAGAAAATGCCTTTGATTGCGGCCAATAGCCACAATAAATGCCTCTTTACTACTCACTGTTAGTTATTACCTCCCAATCCTCTAGGTTTTTAGTAAAGAGTGACGAAATAATCTCCAAGAACAAGTCCTTGAGGATCGGGTTGCAGTGGGATTTTTCATTGCCCTCCCCAGTCGCATAGTCGTTGCGCGTCGGTCGCCGGCTCCCTCCTTCAACTCCTTGCTTTGTGGGGTATCGCTTCGCGAAAACGCTCCGCCGGAGCCTTTTCGCTCGCTCACCCACGGCCTCCTCCGTCGGCCGTGATGGGCAAATCGCACCCATAGCAAAAAACAAAGGACACCACTTGGTGTCCTTTGTTTTTTGGTTGCGGGGGTGGGATTTGAACCTCACGGCCTCCGGGTTATGAGCCCGACGAGCTACCAGGCTGCTCTACCCCGCGATATGAAATTTTGCGGTCCCGAAACCCACGGTGGTGCCGGCGACCGGGATCGAACCGGTACGATACTCTCGTATCACGGGATTTTAAGTCCCGGGCGTCTGCCTGTTCCGCCACGCCGGCAAAGCTTCCCGTGGAATCCATCCGATGTACGTGTCTTTCGACGAGCTCTCATCGGTTCGCTTGGTTATTATACCCTAAAATCAAGCGATTGTCAACCCTTTTTGGCAAAAAAGAAAAATAATTTTTTTGACTCGTTTCTACATTCCTATGTAAAGAGAACAAAAAATCTGCGCGCAACCGTAAAAGTCGCGCGCAGATGAAGGATCATTCTTTGTTTTCGGCGGCTTGCTTATCTGCCACGGAAGGCAGATTTTCCGAAAGTCCCACGACACCATCAACGGGAAGAGAGAACGCAATCCCCTGCCCCGGCGTTTTAAGTCCGACTGCACGATACAATGCGTGCAAAATATCCTCCTTGATGCTGGTTGGAACCAAAATCAGCACCATTTCCTTTTCCGGTTGAACGGTGATGCCGAAAAACTTTTCCGCCTGCTGATTGGCCGTTCCGCGGGCATGGACGACGGTTCCGCCTCTTGCACCAAACTCCTTGGCGGCATCCATGACAGCCTCGCTAAAACCTGCATTTACGATACATACGATACATTCATGTTGAAATTCCACGGCTGTTATTCTCCCTTTCCATTCATTGACATTCGATTGTTGCTCAAGAAGCGGTAAATAGCCACGCCGACAACACTCTTTAAGGGGATCGTATACGCAATTCCCTTGCCGCCACGTACCGTCCTGAATTTCTCCTCCAGCATTTGGAGTGCCTCTTTGGCGCAATCCTCTCGCACGACGCTGAGCAACACGGCGCGATCCGAATCGGTAAGGCCCAAAAGCTGCAGCATATCCGTGCTGGCCGTACCCTCGCCCGCCAAAATCATTTGAATATTGATATCAAAGGCTTGCAACAAATCCGCGTAAAGCTCACCCTTGTTACGGTTGACGATGGTCACCAGCAATTTGAGCTTTTGGGGCGCCTGTTGAGGCGCGGGGCGTTTACCGCTCAGGCGGACTTTATCCGGCGACGCGGGTTTGATCGTTTGATTTGCCATATTTGCGCCTCCTTACATAAAATCGATGATCTGCTCGTCTTCGGCATCCAGAATACGGCGCATGATAATGCGTTCGCGTACCCGACGGGCAACAATGGCACGGAAGCCAAGCAACTGAATGGTGATCAGCGGTGTCATGGCAACCATGGCAACCACGCCGAAGGCACAGCTCATAATACTATCCACCCCCTGCAATTGCGCGCAAATACCAATGGCAAAGGGGAGAATAAAGCTGGACGTCAAAGGACCGCTGGCAACGCCGCCCGAGTCAAATGCAATGGCGGAATAAATGCCGGGGACGAAAAAGGACAATCCGAGCGAAATGAAGTAGCCGGGGATCAGATAATACAGAATATTGAAATCGAGCACAATACGAAGCACAGAAAGACCAATGGAGATACCCACGCCCAAAGACAGGGCAATCATCATGGATTTCTTGCTCACCGTACCGTCAGTGACCGTCTCGACCTGCTTGTTCAGGACGTGGACCGCCGGCTCGGCCAATACTACCACAAGTCCCAAAAGGAAGGCAAAGCCAATCAACAAGGGAGAGGGCAATTCTGCCAGCATCGTACCCAGGCTATAACCGATGGGCATAAAGCCAACCGTCACGGCAGACAGGAAAATGATCAGACCCAAGAAGGTATACAGAATACCGACGGCGATCTGGTACAGCTTCTTTTTTGGCAAATGCAAAAAAGTGATCTGCAGGATCATAAAGAAAACGACGATCAATCCAAGAGCGATGGCAACCTCTTCAACGACCGAAAGGATGGTCGGAAGCAGAGCCGCGCCCAGGTGGGATTCCACCGAATAGTCGGGCAAGGTGTAGGACAGTTCGCCTCGTACCGATAAGCCAAGTGCCGTCACCGCCAGAATGGGACCAACCGAGCAGAGCGCAACGAGACCGAAGCTGTTCTCACTGGAGTTGCGTCCACCTAGCGTAGCCGCAATACCGACGCCCAATGCCATAATAAAGGGGACGGTGATGGGGCCCGTAGTCACGCCGCCCGAGTCAAAGGCCATGGGCAACAGCGCACCGTTGCCGTTGGCGATCAACAAAGCGGCCAGTGCAAACAGCAGCATATAAAAGAACATCAAAAGCGAGGAAAGGCTCTTGCCGAAGACGATCTTAAGGACGGCAAGCAAAAGGAATAAGCCAACGCCCACACCCACCGTAACGATCAGCAGCGTTCCATTCATGACCTCGGACACCTGAGCCGCCAGAACGGACAGGTCGGGCTCTGCCACCGTAATCAGAACGCCCATTGCAAAGCAGACCGACAAAAGCAGCCACAGCTTGCGGGATTTGGCCAAGCCCGCACCGACGTGATCGCCCATAGGCGTCATAGCCAGATCGGCACCGAGATTGAACAATCCAATGCCCAAAATCAAAAACAAGGCAGACACAAGGAAAATGATCAGTTCCCGGTTGGATAGACGGATCAAAGGTGTCATATGTAAGATGACCACAATCATCGTGACCGGCAAAACTGAAATCAAGGCTTCCTTACATTTCGATAGCAATACTTTCAGCAACTGTTTTCTCCTTAATCGTTAAAATCATCAATGGCGCGGAAAGGCAAATGGGGTGCGCCTTCGGGGACGGCCTCGGCGGCCGTAGGCTTTACGTAATACACGGCATTGCGGATGATCTTCTGTACCCACTCGTTATAGTAGGAGGGACACTCCTCATGGCCGGGCTGGAAATAGAATATCTTACCCGCGCTTCGATTGAATACCATGCCGGAGCGCAAAACAAATCCATCCTCGAACCAGGAAATGAATACGGTCTCGTCGGGTTCTCCGACAAAGAAAGGCTCCGAATACAATTCCTCTTGTGCAAGGCAGAAGCGGTCGGGAATGCCGGCTGCGATCGGATGGGCGGGATTGATTGTCCAAACGATCTCCTTTTGGTTGCGTCCCCAGGACAGATTGCCCGAGGTTCCGACAACACCGCGGAACACCTTGGAATGATGGCCTGAATGCAATACGATCAGACCCATTTTACCAAGATAAACTCGCTGCTTGATGGCCTCGACCAAAGCGTCGCTGACCTCGTGATGAGCCATATGCCCCCACCAAAGGAGAACGTCCGTGCTGTTCAAAACGTCCGCTGGAAGTCCCTGCTCAGCATCATCCAGTGCGGCAAGGCGCACCTCCAGCTCGGCATCTTGTGCAAGAGCCTGGCCAATAACGGCGTGCAATCCTTCAGGGTAAATTGCGCGGATCGCCTCATCGTGGCGCTCATGGCGAAATTCGCTCCATACGGTAACTCTGATTTTGTTTTTCATAACATTCCCTCCTTACAGCATATGATTCTTCCTATTTATATTATAACTTATCCAACGTCAGTCTGTCAACCGCTAATTCGGATATTTTTGTCAAGAAAATAACAAAAATCAGCAAGAAAAAAGCCATTCATTTGTGGAAAAAGTATTTACTTTTGCATCACTTCGTGCTATAATAAGGACAATGGGGGATTGTAGGCATCCGCACAAAAACCGATGCCTCTTTCCGCAAAAAAACCTATCATGATAAGGAGAATTTCTCATGAAAATGACCTTTCGTCATTACGGGCCGGGAGATCCTGTCACACTCGAGCAGATCTCGCAAATCCCCGTGATCCGCTCCATCGTATCCGCTGTTTACGACGTTCCCGCAGGAGGTATCTGGAGCTATGAAAGCATTGATGCCGTTAAATCAGCAGCCGCTGCTCACAATCTCGCATTTGAGGTAGTAGAGAGTGTTCCTGTTCCCGAGGAGATCAAGCTGGGCTCGCCTGAGGCTGCCGGATTGATCGACAATTACTGTGAAAACGTGCGCCGTCTGGGCAAGGCAGGCGTCAAGTGCATTTGCTATAACTTCATGCCTGTGTTCGACTGGCTGCGCAGTGAAATGGAGCACATCGCTCCCGACGGCTCCAATTCGCTTGCCTACGACGAGCAGACCGTACTTGCCATGAACCCTCTGACGGGTGAGCTTTCCCTGCCGGGCTGGGACGAAAGCTACACCAAGGATCAGCTGCGCGGACTTCTTACCCGCTATGAAAGCATTGGTGAGGAGCAACTGTGGAAAAACCTGCAGACCTTCCTTGAGGCCGTCATTCCCGTGGCTCACGAGGCCGGGGTCAACATGGCCATCCATCCGGACGATCCGCCTTGGGGCATCTTCGGTCTTCCCCGCATCATCACCTGCGAGAAGAACCTGGATCGTTTCCTGAAGCTTGTGGACATGCCTGAAAACGGCCTGACCTTCTGCACCGGCTCTTTGGGTGCCGATCCTGCCAACGATCTGGTCAAGATGGCCGAAAAGTACGCAAGCCGCATTCACTTCGCCCACGTCCGCAATATTCTGCACACGGGCGAGCGCAAGTTCCACGAGGTTGCCCATCCCACCGACTGCGGTTCTCTGGATATTTACGGCATTGTCAAAGCTTTGCACAAGGGCGGCTTTGACGGCTATATGCGTCCCGACCACGGTCGCATGATCTGGGGCGAGCGTGGCCGCTACGGCTACGGTCTGTATGACCGTGCGCTGGGTGCTATGTATCTGTCGGGACTGTGGGAAGCCCTGGACAAAGCCTGATGTTACGAAAGGAAGGTATTCACCTATGAATAAAGTATGTGTTATCACCGGCGCGGGCGGCATTCTTTGTGCCGCATTCGCCAAGGAAATGGCAAAGAATGGTTATGCCGTAGCGCTTCTGGACATCAACGAGGCGGCCGCAACCGCCGTAGCCGAGCAGATCGTTGCCGAGGGCGGCGTTGCCAAGGCGTATAAGACCAACGTCCTTGACCGCGAGGTGTTGGAAAACGTCCACGCGCAGATCCTGGCAGATTTGGGCAAATGCACCGTACTGATCAACGGTGCCGGCGGCAACAATCCTCGCGCTACCACCACCCACGAATATTACGAGGAGGGTGACATCGACAGAGACGACATCACTACCTTCTTCAACCTCGATAAGGGCGGCTTTGATTTCGTCTTTGACCTCAACATCAAGGGCGTTCTGCTCCCCACTCAGGTGTTCGCTCGCGATATGATCGGCGAGACGGGATGCTCCATTTTGAACATCTCCTCCATGAACGCCTTTACCCCTCTGACCAAGATCCCCGCCTATAGCTCCGCTAAGGCAGGTGTGTCCAACTTCACTCAGTGGCTTGCCGTTCACTTTGCAGGCGCGGGCATTCGCGTCAATGCCATCGCACCCGGTTTCTTTGCCACCAATCAGAACCGTGCCCTCCTCTTCAACGAGGACGGTACGCCCACCGCTCGTACGGGCAAGATCCTGGCCGCCACGCCCATGAAGCGTTTCGGCGAAGCGGAGGAACTTCTCGGCGCACTGAATTTCTTGACCGATCCCGCCAAATCCGCCTTCGTTACAGGCGTTGTCCTGCCCGTTGACGGCGGTTTCTCGGCCTACTCGGGCGTATAACGGAGGCACTGCATGAATCAGTTACTCAAGCTGTGTGCCTTTGCCGACGAGGCAGATCCCAAGCTGGATGCCCAGATCGACATGATGGTCGAAAACGGCATTCCCTATTTGGAGATGCGCGGCGTGGACGGCAAAAACGTGGCCGATCTGACCGAAGACGAGGTCAAGGATGCCGTGGCGCGCTTGGAAGCGGCAGGACTTAAGGTCTGGTCGTTGGGTTCCCCCGCTGGAAAAACCAAAATCACCGATGATTTTGCATTTGAAGAGGAACGTTTTGCACGGCTGCTGCGCACCGCTGAACTGACGGGCGCAAAGTGCATCCGCCTGTTCAGCTTCTACGGCACCGACGGAAAGGATGAATACTTTGACGAGGTTTGCGCCCGCCTTTCTCGCTTCATTGAGATGGCAAAGCCTTACGGCGTCGTTCTGTGCCACGAAAATGAAAAGGGTATCTACGGCGACACGGCCGAGCGTTGCGAAAAGCTGCTCAAAGCTCTGCCTGAGCTGAAAGCCGTTTACGATCCCGCCAATTTCCTTCAGTGTGGCGAGAATACGTTAGAAGCATGGGACACGCTCGCTCCTTATATCCACTATATCCACATCAAGGACTGTGCTCCTGACGGCAGCATCGTACCTCCCGGTGAGGGTGTGGGCCAGATCGATGCCCTGCTTTCCCGCTACGCCAAAGTGGGCGGCGTGGTAACGCTGGAGCCCCACCTGACGGACTTCGTCGGTCTTTCCGATCTCGAAGAAGAAGGCGACAAGAGTGCGGTTGGCGGATGCAAATTCGCCTCCGGACGCGAAGCGTTTGATTACGCTACCAATTCCATCAAGAACATCATAGCCAATCTGGCATAAGGAGGATATTACCTATGATTATCGGCGCACAACTTTTTACTCTGCGTGATTATTGTAAGACAACGCAGGATCTGGACGAAACTTTGAAGAAAGTGGCTGACATGGGCATCAAAACGGTCCAGCTGTCGGGTGTCTGCGCTTACGACCCCGCCTGGATGGCCGAGCGACTCAAGGAGTACGGCTTGACGGCCGACATTACCCACTTTGATATCAACCGCATCGCAGGCGACCCCGAAGGAACTCTTAAATTCCACCAGACCATGAACTGCCGCTATATCGGCATCGGCTGTATGCCCGCCGACTACATGCGCCCCTTCACCGAGGAAAAGCTGAACGCCTTCTTTGATCGCGTTCGTCCCGCTGCGCAGTATTTCGCACAAAACGGCAGCAAGTTCATGTATCATACGCATCACCTGGAATTTGCCATGCTAGGTGACAAGAACGTCCTGACCCGTATGTGCGAGGAGTTCCCTGCCGATCAGTTCGGTATCACCTTTGACGTGTGGTGGGCGCAGTACACGGGCGAGAATCCCGTCAAATGGCTGTACGCGCTGGAGGGCCGCACCGACTGCGTTCACTTCAAGGATATGTCCCACAACGCCAACGCAGACATCATCATGGTTCCCAACGGCGATGGCATCATGGATTACGACGCCATCATCAAGGCTTGCCTCGACACGGGCGTTAAATACGGTTACATCGAGCAGGACAACTGCAACGGCGAAGATCCCTTCGCTTGCATGAAGCGTAGCTACGACTTCTTCCGTTCCCGCGGCTTGAGCTGATTTTAAATGCATTAAATTCTACATATACCGAAAGGATACATTGTCATGGAAAAAGTAAGACTTGGTATTATCGGTGTCGGCAACATGGGTTCCGGACACCTCTCTAACATTCTCGCCCGCAAGTGTCCCGAGATCGAGGTCACGGCCGTTGCCGATATCAATCCCGCCCGTCTCGACCACGCTTGCAATATGGTGGAAAAGGCTCGCGCCGAGCATCCCGAGATCCCCGAAATCGCAACCTTCACCGATGCCATGGAGATGATCTCCTCCGGTCAGGTGGATGCTATTATCGTCGCTGTTCCCCACTACGATCACCCCCGTTACTGCATCGCGGGTCTGCAGGCAGGTCTGCACGTCATGAGTGAAAAGCCCGCAGGCGTTTACGCCGAGCAGGTGCGCGAATTGATGGCCGAGGCTGACAAGCATCCCGATCTGATCTACGCTTTGATGTTCAACCAAAGAACCAATCCCCTGTATCGCAAGATGCGCGATATCATCCAGAGCGGTGAGCTCGGTCAGATTCGCCGTTCCACCTGGATCGTCACGGGCTGGTACCGTCCCCAGGCTTACTACGATTCGGGCGCATGGCGCGCTACCTGGTCGGGCGAAGGCGGCGGTGTTCTGCTCAACCAGTGCCCCCACAACCTCGACCTGTGGCAGTGGATCTGCGGTATGCCCTCTAAGATCGATGCCAAGCTGCACTTTGGCAAGTGGCACGACATTGAGGTTGAGGACGACGTAACGGCCTACGTAGAATATCCCAACGGCGCCACGGGTACTTTCATCACCTCCACGGGTGACGCTCCCGGCTCCAACCGCCTGGAAGTCGTCTGCGACGGCGGTATGCTCATCTGCGACGGCGGCTCGCTGACGCTGCGCAAGCTGGAGACGCCCGAACCCGAATTTTCCCGTACCAACACCATTCCCTTCGGCCAGCCCAAGTGCGAGACCATCAAGGTCGACTGCTCGGGTTGCGGCGACAACTCCCAGCACGTCGGTGTACTCAACGCATTTGCAGGTGCTATCCTGCGCGGTGAGCCGCTCATCGCAGACGGCCGCGAGGGTGTCAACGGTCTGACCATCTCCAACGCTATGCACCTGTCCGCATGGCTGGGCAAGCCCGTCGATATTCCCATGGACGACGCTCTGTTCAAGACCGAGCTGATGAAGAGAGTAAAGAACTCTCGCCGCAAGGAAAACGTCTCTGCCGTTCTGGCCGACACCGAGGGCACCTACAACGCCTGATTAATAATTTCAGCAGGAGAATGACTTATATGAACAAAAAAAAGCTAATTTGCTTGTTTTTAGCGTCGTTTCTTCTGATCGGCTGTCTGTTTACCGTCGGCTGCAACAATAAGGCGACTCAGCCGCCTGAGGATGCAGATCACGCCGGCACAGATGATATTGGCGACAGTCAAATCACCGACAACAGTGACAGCAGCGAGAATGACGACAACAACGAAAGCAACGAGAACAACTATACCCTGGGCAACATCAAAAACAACATCGCAGAGTATACCCTCATTCGTTCGGACAAGGCCACCCAGATCGTTAAAAATGCCATCGTTCTGGCGCGCACGACCATCCAAGAGGCGACGGACGCGCAGCTGAAGATTGGTGAGGACTGGGTAGAGGATCTGAAATCCGAGCACGAGATCCTCATTGGCCAAACCAACCGTCCCGAGTCGGCAGAGGCCATGAAGATGCTCTCGGAGCAAAATCCGTATGCGATCACCCAGATCAACGGAAAGATCTGTGTGGTCGGTGTGGATGAATACGCCGTTCGCCGCGCCATTTACGAGTTTCTCACTGTTTATTTCGGCTACGAGCTTCCCAATCACAACTATCACAACGTCATTGATTACGGTGCCGAGGGCGACGGTGTGCGTGACGACACCGAGTCCTTCCGAGCCGCAGTTGCTGCGGCCGAAAAGGACGGTCTGCCCGTTTACGTCCCCGGTGGCACTTACCTCATTTCAGATACGATCGAGCTGTATGAAGTAACGCTGTACGGTTACCATTCGGGCGCATGGACCGCGGACGACAGCGATCTGCCCGTCATCGTCCAGACCAATCTGGAGCTTCCCGTATTTGACGTCGTTGCCGGCTCGCTTTCGGGTCTTTTGATCGACGTCAAGGGTGTGACCAAAAACATGGACTTCACCCCTGCGGAAACCATCCGTCTGTCGCACGCAGGCGCGCGCGTCAGCAACATGAAGATCATCAATCCGTATATCGGCATTTCGACCTTCTACAACGGCGGTGCTAACCCGGGACGTTGCTTCATCGAAAATATTTTCATCGTCAACGCCTACAAAATCGGCGTCAACGTTCACAGTACCTGGGACGTTGCCACCCTTTGCAACATCGAAGTATGGAATCCCTACACGAGCGGTGAAAACAAAAACTCCTGCGAGGTCGCCTTTAAGTTCGGCAAGAATGATGACTTGCGTGCCGTCAATTTGTTCACCTTCAACTCTAAGATCGGCTTCCTCTTTGAAGAGTCAGACATCGGCGGCGGTGTCTATGAAGGCTGCTGGGGCAGCTTCACCAACTGCTCGACCGACTTGTGTGAAACGGGTCTCAAGGTCGCCAAAGGACAGCACGCGCTGACCGTCATTGGCGGCACCTACTGGAATCATTTTTACGGTCTGGACGTCACGTCCAAAACGAGCAATCTGACCCGTATCACTATGACGGGCTGTGAGCTCAAGACCAACGGCGACACCGCCACGGTCAATGTCGCAGGCGGCCAGATGGTCACCGTCACCGGCTGTAACATCTCGCGCACGCAATCCGATCATAAAGGCGTCCCCGTCAAGATCTCGGGCGGTACCGGCGTGAACGTTTCGGGCAACACCATTTGCGCCAACGGAACGGCCGCGGTTGAGATCACCTCGTCCTTCAAGGGCGCGGCAACCGTCACGGGCAACACCATCATTACGTCGCAGTCCTCGGCGGCAAGCGCCATTTCGGGCAAAGCCAGCGAGCGCATCGTGATTGCCAACAACGCCGTCTTGACGGATTACAAGTACGAATAATCACAAAAATCCACCCTCCGGGGTGGATTTTTATTTAGCAAAGGATTATATATTTTGGTTATGGCATTTACTTTTTTTGCAAGTTATGTTATAATGATTCTACTGAACGTTGGAGCCATACATTTTTCGGTGCGTGGCTTCGGCCGCGCACTTTTATATTTTGGAGGTAAAAAATGAAGACACTGAAAACACTATTCCTGATTCTGCTGGTACTTGCTTTGGTGATTAGTGTGTATGCCTGTCATGCGGCAGGCACGCCCGGCAAGGATGGCGAAAACGGCACGGACGGTGTCGGCATTGTTAAAACAGAATTGAACGAAAAGGGCGAACTATTGATTACCTTTACTGACGGCACAGTAACCAACGTCGGCAAAATCGTCGGTGCGGACGGCCTCGATGGCAAAGACGGCGCCACCGGCCCCCAGGGCGAGCAAGGCTTGCCCGGCAAGGACGGCGAAGATGGTAAGGACGGCGCTGACGGTAAAGACGGCGCCACCGGTCCGCAGGGTGAGCAAGGCTTGCCCGGCAAGGACGGCGAAGACGGTATTGACGGTGCCCCCGGTAAAGACGGCGCTGATGGCGCTGACGGTGCGGACGGTAAGGACGGCGTGGACGGCCAAACGCCTTATATTAAAGACGGCTACTGGTACATCGGCAATGAAAACACCGGCATCAAGGCCGAAGGCACGGACGGAAAAGATGGCCAAGACGGTGCGGACGGCAAAGACGGTGAAAACGGCAAGGACGGTAAGGACGGCGCTGACGGTAAAGACGGCGTTGACGGTAAAGACGGCATTGACGGTAAAGACGGCGAAGATGGCAAGGATGGTGCCGACGGCAAAGACGGTCGCGGTATTGCCAAGGTTAAGCTTATTGACGGCGAGCTGATTATTACGTATACGGACGGCGAGGTGGTCAACCTCGGCAAAATTGTTCAAGAATCGGCAAAGGCGAGCAATGGCTTAGAGTTTACTTCCAACGGAGACGGCACGTGCTACGTAAGCGGTATTGGTATATGTACAGATACCGAAGTTGTCATTCCGTCCGTTTCGCCGGACGGTGACCGCGTGACAAGCATTGGCGAAGATGCATTCTACGAATGCTATGCCTTGACAAGCATCACCATTCCCTATGGCGTGACAAGCATTGACGCGTATGCATTCTTCGATTGCTACGGCTTGACGAGCATCATCATTCCCGAGGGCGTGACGAGCATTGGCGCTTATGCATTCTACGATTGCTCCGGCTTGACGAGCATCACCATCCGCGACAGCGTGACAAGCATTGACGATTCTGCATTCAGCTCCTGCTCCGGCTTGACGAGCATCAACATCCCCGAAGGCGTGACGAGCATTGGCAATTATGCATTCAGCGGTTGCACCGGCTTGACGAGCATCACCATCCCCGAGGGCGTGACGAGTATTGGCTATGCTACATTCTACAATTGCGCCAGCTTGACGAGCATCACCATCCCCGAGAGCGTGACGAGCATTGGCAGTGAGGCATTCCACCATTGCACAGACTTGACGAACATCACCATCCCCGAGGGCGTGACGATCATTGGCGAGGGGGCATTCAGCTCCTGCTCCGGCTTGACGAGCATCACCATCCCCGACAGCGTGAGGAGCATTGGCATTTCTGCATTCCGCGGTTGCAAAGGATTAACGAGTATCACTATCCCCGAGGGCGTGACGAGCATTGACACTTGGGCATTCAACGGTTGCTTCGGATTGACGAGCATTTCCTATGCGGGCACCAAAGCCGAGTGGGAAGCCATAATCAAAGGCAACTTGTGGAATCAAAATGTCCCCGCCACCGTCGTTCACTGCACCGACGGCGACGTGCCGATCAAGTGAAGCAGTACAATCTTTCCCTCAAGGGGAAGGCTATAAAACCCCGGGCCGATGCAATTGCATCGGCCCGGGGTGTTTTTTATTATCTTCTCTTCTCTGCGATCTCGTCTGCGATCATCATGATAAAGTCGGAGCCGCTCATTGCGCCCTTCTCGCCTTCCTTGCGGGAGCGGACGGAGACGGTACCCTGCTCGACTTCCTTGGCACCGACGATGAGCATATACGGCACCTTTTCCTGCTGTGCGGCACGGATCTTGTAACCGATGGTGTTGTTCGACTTGTCGATCTCAACACGCATACCCAACGCCGTCATCTTGTCGGCCAGCTTCTGGCAGTACTCGACTTCACCGTCGCCCATGGGCAGGAACTTCGCCTGTACGGGTGCCATCCAAGTGGGCAGCGCGCCGGCGTATCTTTCGATCAGATAGGCAAGCGTGCGCTCATAGCAACCCAGCGAGGTGCGGTGGATGATATACGGCTTTTTGAGCTGTCCGTCCGAGTCAACGTACTCCATGCCAAACTTTTCGGCCAGCAGCATATCGATCTGAATGGTAACGATGGTATCTTCCTTGCCGAAGACGTTCTTGTACTGGATATCCAGCTTGGGACCGTAGAAAGCGGCCTCGTCGATACCAACCTCGTACTTGACACCGAGATTGTCGAGAATATTACCCATGACGCGCTGTGCTTCTTCCCACTGTTCGGGCGTACCCTCGTACTTGATGCCGGCTCTTGCGGGATCCCACTGCGAGAAGCGGAAGGTACAGCTTTCCAGCATACCGACGGTATCCAGAACGTACTTTGCCAGCTCCAGGCATCCACGGAATTCCTCCTCCAGCTGCTCGGGGCGAAGAATGAGGTGACCCTCGGAAATGGTAAACTGACGGACGCGGATCAAACCGTGCATCTCGCCCGAATCCTCGTTGCGGAACAGGGTGGACGTCTCGCCCAATCTCATGGGAAGGTCACGGTAGGAACGCTTTTTATTCAGGAAGACCTGATACTGGAAGGGGCAGGTCATGGGACGCAGTGCAAAGCACT
>JAZLCA010000006.1:0-35051 GCA_045613985.1 Eubacteriales bacterium
CCGAGCACTGCTTTTGTAGTCGATGACGCGAATGTAAATATCGTCTCCTCGGCGGAAAAAGTCCACTCGGTCGATCGTTCCGTCCAGCAAAATGCGATGGGTTTCGTCCAGCGGGACCTCGTAGAGCGCGGGGGAGCCGGGGGCATCCCCACCGATCTTGACCTCAAAATCGCGGGGGACGAATTGGCTGTGTGAAAGCTCGTACAGAATGTCGCGCAACAGCAACAGAGCCAGGGCGCGCAGACGGCGGAAGGTATGGAGTGTGCGCAGATCGTCCGGTGTGATGCCGGGCATCTGCGAAAGATAGTTATTGACCAATTGATCTGCCATCGGCTCGATCTGCTGCTGTTCCGGCAGATGCAATTTTCCCTCTTGGTCCAGGCATCCACGCAGGAAATGTTCCAGCAGATAATGAAGAAACGTACCGCTGTCGGCGTAATCAATGCGGGCGATCTCGCGCTCGCGGGGGGCAAGCAAATAGGTGCAGTAATAGCTGTAGGGGCAGAGAACAAAGCTTTGAATTTTGGATTGCGACAAAGACAGCGTCTCCCCGAAGCATTGGGAGAGGACTGCGGGGGAAAGATCGTGCTCGCTCTCGGGCATCGGTTGGTACAATTCGTCGGTGTTGCTGCTGTCGGATGCGCTGTCTGTGATCATATCATCCTCTTCGTCCTCGTCGTTCGTCAAAGCAACAGGGGCGTCCGAAATCATGGAAAGGTCGAAGATGCGGATGCTGTTTTTGAGATAGGGAAACAGGAACAACAAGCGGTTGTATGCAATCGAAGGGGATTTCTCCTTGCCGTCGGTGGCGGCGAGCAGGGTGGAAACGAACAGACGCTCCGAGGGCTTGGTCATGGCGCGCCAAAGGAACAACAATTCGTTGGCGGCCCGCAATTCGCTTCGGGTGTCCAAGGTTATGCCGATGCCGCACAGCTGCTCTTTTTCGTCGTCGCGCAACAGTCCCTCGTCCGAAACGGCCTTAGGAAATTCGCCTTCGTTCAAGCCGAGCAAAAAGGAAACGGCGACGTTTTCGACGCGCAAGGTATCTGCCGATCCAATGGTGACGCTGTCGTGCAGCGAGGGCACCGACGCAATTTCCGTTTGGTCAAAAACCATGGACAAAACGGTGCAGAATTCTTCGGCGTCCATCACGGCATCGGGCAGACGCGCGCTGATCTGGGCGAGCGTCTGGACGACGGTGTCGTAAACGCGGATGGTCTCTCCTGCCTCTTTGAGATAGCCCGCCGCGAGCTCCTTTTCGGCCAGAGCCGCGCATCCTTGCGAAAGGTTAAGCTGACTCATCAGATCGTAAAGAGCTCCGCACAATTCGGGGAGAGGACGCTCGCCCGAGATGGCGGCGTACAAGCGGAGCAGGGGCGTCATGAGCGTTTCACGCACTTCGTTGGCATCTTCAAGGATGCGGCGACCGCGCTCGGACATTTTTTCGGTGTATCCGTCGGGGTTTTTGATCCAGCGGGGAGAAGTAAAGGCCGCGCCTGTCATATTCCAGGTGGAAACGTACTGCTCAAAATGATCTATTTGGGCAAGAGACAGAGGGCAAAGTCCCGTTTTGAGCATGGTCAAAATATCCTGCGATTGCCAGCCGTAGGAAACGGCGCGCAGGGCGCTGAGCAGCAAACGTGCTAAAGGCTGGTTGGACAGCGAGGTTTTTTCGGAAAAATAGAAGGGGATACCATAGCGCTCCATGGCGGCGTCCAATACACCGCGATAGGTGGCGGTGTCGCGTACGACGACGGCGATATCTCCGTAACGGTAGCCGTGATGAACCAGATCCAGAATATGAAGAGCGGTTGCTTCTGCTTCGGCGTACAGATTAGTGCAACGAAGCATAGTGACGGCTCCGCGCTCGTCTTCTTCCGGGATGGGGCGGTTTTGCTCGGTCAGCGAAAGATTCCAAAAATTGCGTTCGAGCAGCTGAAGCTCCCTTGTCCTTGCGCGGTGATTTTCGGTGAGCACCAGTTCACGGTATTCCACCGCATCCTTTTCGCACAAACGAATCAGACGGTGATAGGTCTCTTGCAGGCTGTCTTGCGAGGGCTGTTGCTTGAGTGTATCGTCCAGGCACAGCGTGACGGTGACGTTTTGTGCTTGACGGAGCAAGGCACGCAAAACGGCGTATTCCTCGGCGGTAAAGCTGGTAAAGGAGTCGATATAGACGTTGCCGCCCGCAAAATAATCGTGTTTGTCCAGAAGATGAGCCAGCTGCGATACCTCATCGTAAGCGTCACCGTCGTACGCCTGAGACAGCATATTGTCGTATGCGGCGTACAAAAGGGAGAGGTCGTTCAGCTTGGCGCGCAGGGGATCGTCCTCATCCAATTTGGCCGCTCCGTTTTCCAGCATGATAGGAGTGACGGCATTTTGACGCAGCTCGTCGATGGTTTTGAGCAGGAGTGAGGTCAGATGGGCATCCGAGCGGGGGGATACGGCATGATACTGTTGCAAAAGGCCATTCATTTCACGCAGATTCTGCCACATGAACAGCGATTTGAGTCCGGGAGATAGCGTAAGCGAACAAGGACTGCCGCAAGCGGCCGCGACCTCGTGGGCAAGGCGGGAAAAGCCGACCACGCGGAAGGTAAGACCGGCCCCTTGGGGAAGCTTGGGCAGAATGGTGCGCTCGCTCAAGTTGGCCTGCTGTTCGGGAATGATCAGCCAGGCACGGCGGCCTTCGCGCACGTCTCGGGCAATTTTCTCGGTCAACAGAGAGGATTTTCCGCTTCCGGCACCGCCCAAAATGATATTCAGCATGGTGTGGAGTCCTCCTTGGTGTGTTTCTGTTGTTGCATCCGCAGATTGCGGCGGATGACTTCGCGCCCCCGCCAAGCGTAGGCCCGCGCTCCGAAGGCTTCATCGTCCATGGCATCCAGTGCGGACAGTGTCAGGTGGGCCAGCGTTTGCTCACGGAAAAAGGGGATTTGGGTGTAGATGGTACCTCTTTGACGGGCGGAGGAGGTATAAGGGCAGACCTCCTGGCAGATATCACAGCCCCAAACGCTGTCGAAGTGCAATAACATCTCGCGCTCCTCGCCGGTAAGCTCGCCCTTCTTTTGCGTCAGCGCCGAGCGGCATTCGCCCCCTTGCTTGTTCATGGGACAGGCTTCGATGCAGGCATCACAGCCGTGGCACACTCTCGCTTCGACGGGGAGGGCGGATGGCGTGGGGGTCAGAGGAAGCGTGGTAATGATCTCGCCCAGAAAAATATAGGACGAGTAGCGGTTGGTGAGGAGAAGATGGTTTTTGCCACGAACGCCAAGGCCTGCGCTGACAGCGGCTTCGATCTCGTCAATGGGAGAATGATCGACAAAGGCGACGAAGCTATGCTCGGGAAAATCGCCCCGCAGCTGAGGGAGCAATTCTTCGTACAGACGGGCGAAAAAGAGATGGTAATCTCGCCCCGTTGCATAGGCCGACAGATTGCGCGACGGATGGTCGGCATCCGGCGACAGATAGGGGACGGCAAATATCTGGACGAATAATTTGTCCGGGGCGCTGACGTCCAACCCTTGACGCGTGAGAAGGTAAGGCTTGCGCAGGATGCAGGCATCGAGCGGCAAGGCTCCCGCAAGGTCAATGCCGAATTTTTGCAGATACGGTGCCAAAGTCATCATCCAATCCTCCTTTGCAAAATAATCTACTATAAATTATACTACAAAACGGTCAAAGACACAAGAGAGAGGAGCATCTTTTTGGAGGTTTCAATCATTTTTTTTGTACTCTTCATAAAATAGTCACAAATATGAAGTATAATGAAAACACAAGGTATAGTTTACCCAAAAAAGAAAGGGCATTGGTGATCAACCGTTCGCGTCAAAGGGGATGATTGGATGACACCGATGCAATAAATATAACGCAATGTACACATTTTCTCACAAAAACAAAGGTGCCCGTTGGCGCATGAAATGGGGAACAGCTGCGATCGCTTTGCTGGTCATGCTGGTATCCTTGACATCCTGCGGGATGCTGCTGTACGACGCACCGCGGCTTTCGGGTGAACCGCTGGGAGCGGACGAAATGCCCGATTTTGAAACACCGTCGGGGATATCCTCGGACGAGGTGGATCATGAAGCGGATAGTAATAACCGCAATCCCGATCCCGAGATGGACAAGAACGAGGGCATGGAGAGCATCGATTACAACGGATCCGCAGGCAACCGTGCCTATGCGACGCTGTCGGAGGCTTATGCTAACGTGGCTGAAACCGTGGTTGAAATTTCAACCGAAACGGTGGTCAGCGGTGGTTGGCTGGGCAACTACGTCACCGACGGTGCCGGAAGCGGCGTGGTCATTTCGACGGACGGCTATATCGTAACCAATCACCACGTTATTGCGGGGGCGGACACCATTACCGTCCACATGAACAACGGCGTCAGCTACGAGGCGATTCTGATCGGATCGGATGAGGCGTCGGATATTGCTGTCATCTGGATCGATGCACCGGAGGAGCTTAAGGCTGTCCGTATGGGATGCAGCAAAGATCTGA
The DNA here is from genome assembly GCA_045613985.1 of Eubacteriales bacterium. Taxonomy (GTDB): domain Bacteria; phylum Bacillota; class Clostridia; order Oscillospirales; family CAG-272; genus SIG644. The sequence continues at coordinate 4,505 of JAZLCA010000006.1, forward strand.
TCGTTGGCGAGAAGGTGTTTGCCATTGGAAATCCGCTGGGATCTTTGGGAGGCACTCTTACCGATGGTATCATCAGCGCGACCGCAAGACAGATCATCATCGATGGCTCCGCCATGACGCTGTTGCAGACCAACGCGGCGATCAATCCCGGCAACTCGGGCGGCGGACTATTCAATATGGCCGGGGAGTTGATCGGCGTAGTCAATGCCAAATGCTCCCAGGACGACGTGGAGGGATTGGGCTTTGCCATTCCCGTGGACACCGTTTACGAGGTGGTGGGCGAGCTGATCGAATATGGCTACGTGCGCGGTGTCGTGGATTCGGGGTTGACGCTGTACGACGTTTCCAACACCATATCCGCCTGGAAAAATTTCAATTCCACTCGCCTTGGTGTGTATATCATCGCTTCGGATTACTGTGATGAATTGCACTATGGAGACTATTTGCTGAATATTGACGGGGTGACCGTCACCAGCGGCTCGGGTGCCGAGACGCTTCTTTCCTCCTACAGCGTGGGAGATACCGTGACCATTCAGGTCATTCGTCTGGTCGAAACGACACAAAACGGTAAGCGGGTATGGACGGAGCAGACCGTCAGTGTTGAGCTTGTTTTGCATGAATACGTGCCGATGGAATCAAGCGTCCGCTTGATCCGCTGAAATTTCTCTTTGAACGAAACTACGTAAGGAGTTTGGACAATGTACCACATTTTAGTTGTCGATGACGAAGTCCGCATTCGTACGATCATAAAAAAATATGCAGAATTTGAAGGTCATACCGTAAGTGAGGCGGGCAACGGTATGGACGCGGTGCTGATGTGCCGCAACAACCGATACGATCTGATCATCATGGATATCATGATGCCCGAGCTTGACGGCTTTTCCGCATGCCGTGAGATCCGCAAGATCACCCAGACTCCCATCATTATGCTTTCGGCCCGCGGTGAAGAGTATGACCGCATCAACGGCTTCGAGGTGGGCGTTGACGACTACGTCATGAAGCCTTTTTCCCCCAAGGAGCTGATGCTTCGTGTGGCGGCCATCATGAAACGGGTGGCCAAGGCAGAGCAGGGGGCGGCATCTCCCCGTAAAAACGAGGTGATCGAGCTGGACGGCGGCGGTCTGAAGGCGGATATTACGGCAAGACTGGTCTATATCGACGGCGAGCGGGTGGATATGTCTCCCAAGGAATACGATCTGTTTTTCTATATGCTGACCAATCGCAATATGGCTCTTTCCCGTGAAAAGCTGATCTGCGAGGTGTGGGGATATGATTTTTACGGCGATGCCCGTACTCTCGATACGCACATCAAGCTGCTTCGCCGCAGTTTGGGACGTTACAGCAATTATATTGCAACGCTGCGCGGTGTCGGTTATCGCTTTGAGGAGCATCCTTTGGTACAAGATTGATACGGCAGGCGAAACAATACGGAGGCAAGATCATGACATCATCGAAGCAAAACAACCAAAAGAGAAGCAAGACAAAGGCGCGAACATCTCGCGCCTTTTGCCGCATTTCTCCCAAAAAGGGCGTAGGTATTCAGTGGCGTCTGTTGGGCTATTTGAGCGTATTTGTTGCCTTCATTTTGGTGATCTTGTGGATCTTTCAGGTGGGGATGCTTATCCCATTTTACGAAAACATTAAGCACCGCGAATTGGAGCAGGCCGCCGAGCTTTTAAGCAAGGCACTGGACAACATGACAACGTTTTCCTCTTCGTCCGTGGCGGAGTTCAACGATACGCTCTGGGATTGTGCGGAACAATATTCCACCTGCGTGACGGTATGGCGAGTGGAGGACGGACATGCCCGCTTTATGAGCGAAGCTGAGGTTTCGGACGATTGCATCATTCACAAGGTAACGGCTCCCAAACGATTCGTTGAGATGTATAAAGAGGCTAAGGCAAACGACGGACGTTATTTTTGCAAGGTCAAAATGCATCGCGGGGGCATCGTCTGGATGGATGATAAGAAAAACGTTCGGGATGTGGATGGCCCCGAGGATGCAGGCCTTACCGACAACAGCACGGTATCTAACGAAGATATCTGTGCGCTTCATATGCGCTTGACAAGAGGCGGCGACGGCGCGGAATATGTCATTTTGCTGGATTCCGAATTGACACCCGTCAGCGCGACGGTATCTACTCTCAAGGCGCAATTTTTCTGGATCGCAGTTCTTTTGTTGCTGGGTGCGCTTTTGTTGGCTTATCTGATGTCTCGCCGTATCTCCCGCCCGCTTGTTCGTATGAATGAGGCTGCGCGGATGTTGGCAAAGGGCGAATACGACGTGCAGTTTGCAGGCAACGGTTACCGTGAGACGCGAGAGCTGGCACAGACGCTGAACTATGCGGCAGAGGAGCTGTCCAAGATCGACCGCTTGCAAAAGGAGCTGATCTCCAACATTTCGCACGATCTGCGTACCCCGCTGACCATGATCAAGGGGTATGGTGAGGTTATGCGGGATCTGCCCGGAGAAAACACGCCCGAAAACGTGCAGGTCATTATTGACGAGGCGACGCATCTGTCTGAGCTTGTCAACGATCTGTTGGATCTGTCTCGTCTGCAATCGGGTATACGTTCACCCGAAATGGAGGTGTTCGACCTGACTGAGGTGGTGCGAGCGGTGATGATGCGCTATGACACACTGACACGCCACGAGGGCTATCGCATCCGCTTTGATGCGAAAGAGAAGGTGTCCGTTTGTGCCGACCGTACGATGATTTTGCAGGGAATATACAATCTGATCAACAACGCCATCAATTATTGTGGTGAGGATAAGACGGTTGAGGTGGTACAGCGAGTGCAAGAGGACGGCTACGTCCGCTTGAGTGTCATCGACCATGGCGAGGGTATCTCGCAAGAGGAGCTGCCCTATATCTGGGAACGCTATTATAAGGTGGACCGTGTTCACCGCCGCGCCATGATCGGTACGGGTCTGGGCTTGTCTATCGTCAAAGGGGCGTTGGACTTGCATGGCGCACCTTACGGGGTGGAAACCCGCGTGGGCGAGGGCTCGGAGTTTTGGTTTGCCCTTCCTGTGGTTGATCCCGCCAATGATACGAATAACGAACAAACAGAGGAACTGTGACAATGGAGAAAAACTTGTATTACGAGGCTTTGCGCTGCCCTGTGTGCGGCGCACAAATGCGATTGGATGATACGCGCGGAGCGGGGCAGTTGTTGTGCTGCGGCCCAAGGACGCATACCTTTGACAGGGCGCGCAGCGGCTACGTGCATCTGTCTCCCCGGCATAGCGGCGGGGGCGATGCCAAGGAGGCCGTGCGCAGCCGTACGGCGTTTTTGTCGGCGGGCTACTATGCGGTAGCTGCAGATGCCTTGTGTCGTTTGACCAACACGTATGCGGACGGCGGTCTGGTGGTCGATGCCGGGTGCGGCGAGGGATATTATACCAACCGTCTGGCGGCCGAGGGAAACAAATATCAGGTGTGCGGCTTTGATCTGTCGCGCGATGCGGTGGATGCGGCGGCCAAAGCGGCGCGGCGCCAAGGGCTGACGACGCAGTTTGGTGTGGCCAGCGTGTTTGAGCTTCCTTTGGCAAGCGAATCGGTCGATGCGGTGGTCAATATTTTCGCACCTTGCGCCGAGGCGGAGTTTTGCCGCGTTCTGAAGCAGGGTGGCGTGCTGATTCTCATCGGAGCGGGCGAGCGGCACTTGTTGGGGCTGAAGCGTGCGATGTACGATGAGACCTATGAAAACGTCGGAAGGGCCGACCTTCCCTTGAATATGGAGCTGTGCGAGAGAATCACACAACGGGATGAGATTGAGGTTGTGGGCCAGGAGCAGATCCAAAATCTGTTTTCCATGACGCCTTACTATTGGCGCACCTCGCCCTCGGACCGAAAGAAGCTGGAGCGACTGGAGCGGCTTGTAACCGAGATTGAATTCGACTGTCTTGTCTATCGAAAGAAATAAAAGGCAACGCCCGCGATACGCCGCGGGCGTTGATTTTTGTTAATGCCGTTTCTTTTTGCGCTTTTTGTGGGGGGCGTAAGAGCCCATAAGCGCGCCGAATACGGAAAAGGCGATCATACCGCCGCGCAATGCCCAGCGGATACCTGCCGGCCACACATTTTTTGTGTCGTATGGTAACAGATATGCAATGATGCAAAACAGCAGTACGAGCGATGCCCCAAAGGCTAACCCGCAAAGAAGGCAGGCGCGGCGGCAGGTGCGAAAGGTGAGCCATCCTCCCAAAAGGGACAGCAACAGGGTGATGCACAGGGCCAGCGGTAAAATCATGCTTTCAGGATCGGGACGACTGTAAGCAAAAACGGCGGCGGCGAGCGACAAAACAAGACCGACGGCAAGGGTAAGGGGCAGGATGCGTACCAAGGCCCGCGCTAAGTACAAGAGCAGGGGAGCTTCACCGTCCTCACGATGCATCGAGGGGCGTTGGGGAGCAGTTGGTTTGCGAGACGTTTTTTTCATCAGCGACCTCCGTTTTGAATATCTTTGTTTTCAAGATATGACGCCAAGACGCTGAATATGACGGGAGTGCAAAAAGAAAACGGGCTGCATTTTGCAACCCGTTTGGTTTTATTTGTCGTTCTTTTCCGACTTCTCAGCGGCCTCGATGGTATCTGCGGCGTGAACGTCGACGCTGCGGACAGCGTTCTTGAGGATGTGCAGCTTGGTGCGGTCGCGGCTGGTCTCAATGACGACGGTCTCTTCCGTTACCTTGACAACGCGGCCGATGATGCCACCGATGGTGGTGATCTCGTCACCGATCATAAGAGAATTTCTCATCTCGTTGGCCTGACGATCCTGCTTCTTCTGGGAACGGCTCATGAAGAAGAAAACGGCAACAACGGCAAGCAACATCAAAATGGTAGGCAGAATGCTACCGCCCTGGGTAGCATCGGCTGCTCCCTCTAACATACGGAACAAATTCATATATTCCTCCTTGGAATTTGCATTATTGCCATTATTGTACCTCATATTGGCAAAAAATGCAAGAGGGTAATTGTAAATATTCTGTGCGGATGCAAAATTCTTGTGTTGCCCTGTGGCGTATGCCGCGGAAAGTTCGCGTTGGCTATTGCAAAAATGCAACAGGTGTGCTATAATAACTATGTATAGTTGCCATTCTTTGGCAAAAAGCGAAAAGGAGCGATTCTTATGGCAAAATGCGAGTATCTGGAATGTGGACGCATTCATAATACCCACGGCTGTCACGGCTGGGTGAAGGCTGAGTCGTACTGCGACACGCCCGAGGTGTTGGCGGGGCTTCCCTGTGTGTACCGCCGCGTGGCAGGGGCATACGTGCCGCTGCGCATCCTCGACACGGGACGCAAGCAACAGACCGTGCTTTTGCGTTTGGAAGGCGTAGACGATATGAACGCTGCGGAATTGCTCAAGGGTGAGGTGCTGTACGCCGCACGGGCGGACATCCCGATGGACGAGGGCGCATATTTTCTGGCCGATCTTGTCGGTCTGCCCGTCATCGATGCCGAAAGCGGCAAGGAGTACGGCAAAGTCAAGGAGATCAATTTTTCGGGCCCACAAGATATTCTTGTGATCCAAACCTCCGGGGGAGATCGCCTTTTCCCCATGGTGGATGCCTTTATGGACCATGTCGACGTGGACGGCGGTGTGTTTGTGCGTCCCATCCCCGGTCTTCTTGAGGATTGAATGGATTCAATCGTGAAATACTATCGCTGAATGATATTGCTAGGAAGGATACGGAAAGGAGTGAGCTTACCTTATGCGATTTGACGTTATGACGCTGTTCCCCGAATTGATTGAAACGGTATTGGGAACGAGTATTATCGGCCGCGCCCAGAAAAGCGGGGCAGTGACGGTCGTGGCGCATCATATCCGGGAATATTCCGAGGACAAGCACCGTCGGGTGGACGATACCCCCTATGGCGGCGGCAAGGGAATGCTGATGGCAGCTCAACCGATCTGGAATTGCTTCTGTGGTGTATTGCAAAAGACACCGGATATCCCGGATGCTCGCCGCAGAGTCATCTATTTGACGCCTACGGGCAAGGTTCTGACACAAGCAAGGGCGACCGAGCTTGCACGGGACTACGATCAGCTTGTTCTCCTGTGCGGGCATTATGAGGGTGTTGACCGCCGTGTTGTCGACGAGATCGTGGACGAAGAGATTTCCATTGGAGATTACGTGCTGACGGGCGGTGAGATTCCTGCCTGCATCTTGGTGGACTGCGTGGCCCGTATGGTGCCGGGCGTCCTTGCCGATGAGGAGTGCTACGAAAAAGAGAGCATTGCATCGGGTCTGCTCGAATATCCCCAATATACCAAGCCGGCCGTTTGGCGGGGCAGAGAAGTGCCGCCGGTGCTGCTGTCGGGCGACCACGCCAAGGTGGACGCATACCGATTGGAAACGGCCATTGCCTTGACCGAGCGTAACCGCCCGGATCTGTTGGAGGCTTGGCGAGCGGCGCATCCGCCGGTAGAACCTAAAAAGAAAAGGCGCAAAAAAACGGCTGTGGAGACACCGCCGACCGAGGAGGTGCAGAATTGAATTCTACCAATAGAAGAAATTCTCCCGAAGGTGGAAAAAGCGCAATTTTGAGAGGACTTCATCGTTTGACCGCCTGGCTGTACGCTTTGGTTTTGGGAAGTGCCATCGGACGGTATCTGACGGACTACAAGCGTACCAGTAACCGCTTTTCTGAGGGACGTCTGAAGGGAATGCTGCGCAGCAAGCGCAAGCGCTCCGACCGCTTGACCTTCCGTTTCCGTCAGAGGATCTCGGCCATGATCGAGAACAGTCTGTTTTGTCGCTTGATCACTGCCATAGAACGTGGACTTTTGCGTTGCAGCCTCAATTCTTACGGTATTTTCTTGTTGTTCTTTGGATGCTATTCCATCGTGACCTATTACGTGACGGCGGGCTTTATGCCCGAGCAATCGAATTTCGGCTACGTCGTGACGGGCGGATTTTTGATTCTCGGATCCCTTCCGTTGTTCGCTTCCGGTCGTTCGCTGGCCTATTCGCTGCGCACCAGCCGCATCTTCCGAACGCTTTTGATCCATTTGTTCGGTATCGGCGAGGAGCGATTCCGCTCGTACGAGGACAAAGGACGGGAGCATTATCTGGAGGCTCTGTTTGCGGCGGTCGTGCTTGGAACGCTGACCTTCCGCTACCCGCCCTACCTTTTGTTGGCCGTGGCGGCGGCCATAGTGCTGTTGCTGATGATCATGCGCACACCCGAGGTCGGTCTTATGATCGCCGTGGGCATCTGTCCCTTGCTTGGATTGGGCAAGCACCCGACGTTGGTGCTGTTGGCTTTGACGGCAGTGACGCTGTTCAGCTTTATCGTTAAGCTGTTGTGCGGCAAGCGCATTTTGCGTATTGGACTGCCCGATGCGGCGATTCTGATTTTCATGCTGACCTATCTGTTCGGCGGCATTGTTACCCGCGGCGGTCGCGCATCCCTTCACAGCGCGCTCTGTTATGCAATGCTGATGACGATCTATTTTATGGTGGCCAATCTGGTGCGCACCCAGGAGGCAATGCAACGCTTGGCCGACGTGCTGATCGGCTCTTGCGTGTTGGTTGCGTTGGGCGGCGTGTGCCAGTACTTTTTCGGCAATCTGGACCTGGCTTATCTTGACGTGTCGTTGTTTTCCGATTTGGGCGGACGCGTGTATGCAACTTGGGAAAATCCCAACATGCTCGCAGAGCATCTGGTGCTTTTGCTGCCCTTGATTCTTTGCCGTCTGGTGAACTCCAAACGGCTGTTGCGCGGCTTTGGTCACACCCTTTGCTTTGCGCTTGTCGTTGCTTGTCTGATCTTTACCTGGTCGCGAGGCGCTTGGCTTGGGGCGATCGTTTCGGTGGCTGTGTTCCTTTTGTGTCTGTCGCACCGTTCGCTCAGCTATGGTCTTTTGGCGGCTTTTCCTGCCGCGGCTCTCGTTCCCTTTGTCCCGGAGCGTGTCGTTCGACGTTTCCTCAGCATCGGCACCTTGTCGGACAGCTCTGTGCTGTATCGTTTGAATCTGTGGCAGGGCGTAAAGAATATGCTGGGCGATCATTGGATGTCAGGTGTTGGTGTGGGAGAGAGTGCGTTTTGCACCGTCTATTCCCGCTACGCGCTGTCCGGTATTGAATCAGCGATGCATTCGCACAGCCTGTACTTGCAGCTGGTTTGCTATTTTGGTTTGATCGGAGGCGTCATTTTCATCGCGGCATTGCTGCTTTGGCTGCGTCGTGCGCTGGAATATTACCGTTACGGAGAATGGCGTGAGCCGCGGTTGATGATCCTTAGCGGCATCGCAGGCGTTCTGGCACTGCTTGTGATGGGCCTGTTTGATGACGTTTTCTACAACTACCGTGTTTTCTTCCTGTTCTGGACGGTTCTGGGAATGGTGACGGCACAGCTCCGCATCGGCGAAGACCGAAGCGAGCGGGCCTACAACCCCGTTGATGACGAAAAAACACAGGGAGAAGTGACCTTCCGCTTCCATTGAAGCATACTGAATTTTGGAAAGGAAACCACACATTATGGCTGAAAATAACAACCGCCGTACGGAAGAAGAACTTTCGATCGGCGAAGAGAAAAATGGCCGCGGCCGCACCGGTGCGAAGCGTTCTGCCCCGTACGCCGCAAAAAAGGGCAAACGAGCCGTCAACTTTTTTGACATCCTTGTGATCTTTGTTGTCGCTACTGCAATCGTATTGCTGGTCATGGGTGTCAGCATCGGAGATATATTCGGCGGTGATAAAGGAACGAGTTGCAAGATTTCCTATACCCTGACCTTTTATAACGTTGAGGAAACGTTTGTGACGGCCATTCGCAAGGGTGACACCCTTTACGATGCCGACAACAAGGCCGATCTTGGCGTTGTATCCAACGATGTAACCTCTGCTCCGTACACGCTGACGGTTGCTGTCACGGGAGTCAATGCGAAGGGGGAAACCGTGGTCACGGGCGAAGGTAAGCAGGTGCCGGGACGCTATAACGTCACGGTGACGATCACGGCGGATGCTGTATATACCAAGGGAATTGGCTATACTGTCAACGGTCGGGTCGTACGTATCGGAGGTACGTATCACGTCAGATTCCCCGCTTACGTGGGACAGGGCGTATGTGCCTCGATCCAACAAATTCCGTAAGGAGGTGCCGATATGAAAATAGATGAAAAAAACATCAAGCGGGCAGGCCGCCGCTTTAACGTATTGGACCTTGCGATCATTTTGCTGCTTCTGGCCGCGATCGCGACGCTGGGTTACCGCTACTATCAGTCGGTCAAGGAAGCAGAGCAGGACGCGCAGCAAACGGTTCTGATCACCTTCGAGGTGAAGGATATGCTGGTATCTGCCGAGGACAGCGTCGGAAAAGAGGCGCTGTATCTGGATTCCACGGGAGATCTGTTGGGTGTGCTGCAGATTCACAAGGGTGCCTCCGCCGATTCGGTGTTTGTCGTTCGTCCGGCACAGGTGACGGTGCAGGATGAGATGGGTAACTACGTTACGGTGGATAATTCCGATACCTCACGTGTGGACGTGACGGGTACGGTCAAGTGCATCGGACGTTTGAATGCGGACGGTAGTTTTTTGCTGGATGGGAAAACGCCCATCACACCCGGACAAGTGATTGCCGTTCATACCGAGAAGGTGTCTTTTGTTCTGAAAGTAATGACGATTTCCGGTAAATAAAGGCTGTTGGGCTGTTTGTGCAGTCGGTTTGGTCATATATGTGAATTTCATGCATAATATCGACAGGGCTTGCCAAATTTTTATGAAAAAGCACAACAAACTTTTGCTTGATTTCGAGGAAGTTTTTTGATATACTATTTTATAGATAACTCTGCTCGGCGGCCGACGCTTTCGGCAACGTCCGGCCCCCATGCTTCCGTTGTTTTGCCGGAGCATTGCAATAAAATTTGGAACAGGAGAGACGAAGTACCATATGATTTCCCGCGAAGTTGTTATTATCAATACGAGCGGCCTTCACGCTCGCCCCGCGACGTTTTTCATTCAGAAGGCAAATTCTTTCCGCAGCACCATTTGGGTGGAGAAGGATGACCGCCGTGTCAATGCAAAGAGCTTGTTGGGTGTGCTTTCTCTCGGCATTGCCAAGGGAATGTCTATTACTTTGATCGCAGACGGTCAGGATGAGGTTGCCGCATTGGACGGCCTTTCTGAGTTGATCGACAGCGGTTTTGGCAATAACTGAATCGAAGGCTCGTATACGGCATAGCCGTGAGCAAACAAAACGGCGAGAGCGCGGGGGCTGATGCCCGGCACCAAGGGTGCTACCCGAGCTCCGCCGTCTTTTTTATTCATTGGTAAGGAGGAGAGTGCGATGGCACAGGCAAATGAAGAGTTCATTCGGTTAACTCCCGAGCAATTGTTGCAAAAGGCAAACGAATTGCCCCTTTTGCCCGGCGTATATCTAATGCGTGACCGCGCGGGGCGCGTGATTTACGTTGGCAAATCGCGCAAGCTGAAAAACCGCGTTTCGCAGTATTTCCAAAAGAGCGACAAAAACGCCAAAACGGCACGCATGGTCTCGCTCGTGGCCAATTTCGACTATTTTCTTTGTGATACCGAGATCGAGGCGCTCACCCTGGAGAACGCCCTGATCAAACAATATTCTCCCAAATACAACATTCGGCTCAAGGACGCCAAGTCTTACCCATATATTAAGGTGACGGCCGAGGAATACCCCCGTCTCATCATGACGCGCTCCCGCTTGGCCGACAAGGGTAAGTATTTCGGCCCTTATTCGGGTGTGGCGGCGGTGTTCTCTATTTTGGATACGCTGAAAAAAACACTGGGATTGCCCGATTGCAAGCACCGTTTTCCACGCGACATTGGCAAGGTGCGTCCCTGCCTGTACTACCAAATGGGGCGTTGTGCCGGCGTTTGCACGGGGCAGATCAGTCCCGAGGAATACCGCGGCCGCATTGACATGGCGGTGGATATTCTGCGCGGTAAGACGGCACAGGTCAAGCGGCAGACGCAGGAGCGCATGGTGGCTTACGCAGAAGAGGAAAGATACGAGGCAGCCGCCGCCTGCCGCGATACGCTGCGCGCATTGGAGCGATTGAGCGACCGTCAGAACATGGTGGCATCTCCCGACACGGAGCAGGATGTCATCGGTTTGTACAGCGATGATATCTGTTCCTGTATCTCGGTCTTTTACGTGCGCGAGGGTGCTGTGACCGATAAGAATGATTTTCTGTTCGGTCGGGATCAACTGACCGAGGCGGGCGATATGAGTGCCTTCATTTGCGAGCATTACCGTCTCCGTACCGATATTCCGCATGAGATTTTGCTGTCCTTTGCCATGGACGATCCGGATCTGGAGATACTGTCGGATTATTTGTCGACGCTGGCCTCTCACAAGGTAACGGTGCGGGTGCCCGAGCGCGGACGCTTGCATGCGCTGTGTCGGACGGTGGCGGACAACGCCCGCGAACGTGCCGAAAAGCATCGTGCCGCCCTGGAAAAGGATGACGGAACCTTGATTCGTCTGGCGCAACTGTGCGGTCTTGAAGTATATCCCGAGCGCATCGAGGCGTACGATATCTCCAACCTGGGAAGCGAGCATCTGACGGCGGGCATGGTCGTCTGCTGTGATGGGCAATTCAAGCGGTCGGACTATCGAACCTTTCACATCAAGAGCGTGGAAGGCACCGATGACTACGCGAGTATGCGGGAGGCACTGTCCCGCCGCCTATCGCATCTGGGGGACGAGAGCGGCTCCTTTGCGGCTGCTCCCGACTTGATCTTGCTTGACGGTGGACGGGGACACGTGGGTGTCATTCGCCAATTGCTCGACGAAATGGGATTGGATATTCCCGTCTTTGGTATGGTCAAGGACGATTACCATAAAACGCGCGCCCTTTGCACCGATACCGAGGAGATCAGCATTGCCCGCGAACAGCAGGTGTTTATGTTGCTCTATCGAATTCAGGAGGAGGTCCACCGCTATACCGTATCCCGTATGGATGCGGCGAAACGCAAGACCATTAAGACTTCCTCCCTGGAAAAGATCCCCGGCATAGGGGCAGTCAAGGCCAAAGCACTGCTTACGGCACTGGGCGGGCTTGGGGCAATCAAGCAGGCGAGCGTTGAACAGCTTGTGGCCGTCAAGGGCATTGGCCCCAAGGATGCGCAGGCGGTGTATGAGTATTTTCATGGAAAGGAATAACTTGCGACAGTTGACGTCGCAGGAGATTTCTTTTCCATCAGTTGTTATCTTGCACAAAGCCTTTGGGGTTCCAAGGAGACTGTTTTTCAAAAGTCTCTTGACCGCAGGGGCGCCGACGGAGGCATTTTTATGATGAGAATTATTACCGGCCGCGCCCGCGGCACGCATTTGTATACTTTGGAGGGCGAGACCACCCGCCCCACCTCGGAGCGCGCCAAAGAAGCGGTCTTTTCTATGCTTCAGTTTGAGCTGACGGGCCGAGACGTACTGGACTTATTTGCAGGTTCCGGTCAGATGGGACTGGAGGCGGTCAGCCGCGGAGCGAAATCCGCCGTGTTGGTGGATGCATCGCCCAAAGCGATCGAGATCGTCAAAAAGAACGTGCAGAAAACACACTTTGAGAAGGAGTGTACGGTGCTGTGCGCCGATTATGCCGACGCTTTGCGTTCCCGCAGACCGGGGATGCCCGAACAGTTCGGCTTGGTTGTCATTGATCCTCCATACGCCAAAAGGCTGGTCTGTCCTGCACTGGATCTGTTGTTGAAGGAGAATTGGCTGACGGATGGCGCATACGTTGTTTGCGAGAGTGCCGAAGACAACGTTTTTGAAGGTCGGGAGGATCTGGCCGCGCTGTTTGACGTGCGCCGCCGCGCCAAGTACGGCGCCGCCTACGTTACCGTGCTGTGTTATCACAAGGAGGAAAGCCATGGAGAATAAGCCGATCAAAGCCACGGTGGCACTGCTGCCCGGCAGCTACGATCCCATTACCGTGGGACATATGGACGTTGTCCGCCGCGCCGCCGCCTTGTTCGATCGTGTGATTGTGGCAGTTATGACCAACGATATGCGAGCTTACGTGGCTGACGCCAAGGTTAAAACCTATATGTTCACTATGGAGGAGCGCGCCGCAATGGCCCGCCTTGCATGCGTCGGTCTTGACAACGTGCAGGTGGTGACGTCAAGCGGCCGACTGATCGATCTGGTTGACGAATTGGACGCGGACGTTATTATCAAGGGCGTGCGCAACGAGACCGACTATCTTTACGAGCAGCAGCACGCGCTATACAACCGCGCTCACAATCCCAAAGCAGAAACGCTGTATTTGCCCGCCGATGCCGCCTTTGATCACGTCAGCTCGACGCTGGTGCGGACGTGCTTGGAAAAAGGGGAGAGCATTGCGGATTTCGTGGTGCCTGCCGTGGCGGAGTATATTGCCGCGCGTAAGCTGTGAGGTGCTATATGGAACACTTGATGGACGTGGACTTCGATAAATACAAAAAGAAAAAGCCGGTCAAAAAGGACCGACCGACCAACTGTGAGAGCTGTGTGCATTACGACTACGATGAAGATGCCGACACCTACGTTTGCGGCATGGATCTGGACGAGGATGAGCGCATCCGCTTTATGGATCGCAATACCCGCGCCTGCCCTTACTATCGGTATTATGATGAATACAAAAGCGTACAAAAACAAAATTGAGCGAGGAATGGTATGAAATTGATCCAAAATCAAACCTTTGATGCCGAGCGGGCCTTTTACGAGAGCGAGGACCTGACGGTCAACAGCTGTACATTCGACGGCCCCGCCGACGGTGAGAGCGCATTCAAGGAGTGCCGCGACCTGCGGGTAGAGGAGTGCTACTTCAATTTGCGCTATCCTTTCTGGCACGATGAGAAATTACATATTTCTAACAGCGAAATGACACCGCTGTGCCGCGCCGCGCTATGGTATTCGCGTGATATTGATATCGCCCATTCCAAGTTGCACGGCATCAAGGCCCTGCGCGAGTGTGCCGATGTGAGACTGCTCAACTGCGACGTTATCTCGACCGAATTCGGTTGGTCGGTGAATGGCATCACCATGCAAAATTGCCGTGCCGAGGGCGAGTATTTCATGATGCGCTCGACGGGTCTGCGTTTTGAAAACGTTACGCTTAAAGGAAAATATTCCTTCCAGTATATCGAGGATGCCGAGTTTGATCACTGCAATTTCGACACCAAGGACGCCTTCTGGCACGCCAAGCGGGTGGTCGTGCGTGACAGCGTCGTCAAAGGCGAGTATCTGGCGTGGTATGCCGAGGATATCACCTTTGAGCGGTGCCGCATTATCGGCACCCAGCCGCTGTGCTATTGCAAAAATCTGACTATGATCGATTGCGAGATGATCGACACCGATCTTTCGTTTGAAAAATCGACTGTGCAGGCGACGCTCACCGCCCCCATCGTCAGCATCAAAAATCCGCTGTCGGGGCGCATCACCGTCCCCGCGGTCGGCGAGATCATCCGTGAGGACGAGCGGTATCAGGCGGAGATTATCGTTACGGGAGAATAAAAACAATGGGTATCGAAGATGTTTCGATGCCCATTTTTGCAAAATATCAAAAAATATGCTATAATAATTATGAAAAAAGCGCGACGCGGACGGGGCACTTCCGGTATATGTTGGTGAGGGGACCCGAATACAAGCAAAGGGGGACGACTATGACAGACGAAATGATCGTAGAGCTATACTGGCAACGTGACGAGCAGGCCATCCGCGAGACCGAGGCGGCCTATGGAACGTACATTCACTACGTCGCCTACGCCATTTTGCGCGACGAAAGCGATGCCGAGGAGATCACCAACGATACCTATCTCAAGGCGTGGAACAGTATACCGCCGCAAAGGCCCAAGCCGCTCAAAGCGTTTTTGGGCAGGATCGCCCGTCAACTGTCGCTCAACCGTGCCGAGCGTAACACGGCACAAAAGCGGGGCGGGGCGCAATATCCGCTGGCGCTGGACGAGCTGCTCGAATGTGTTGCGGACAAAGATGCTGCGCCGGACACGGTCGATCTGATTGCTCTGCGTGATGCGCTCAACGCCTTTTTGCGCACGCTCCCGACCGACGCGCGGCGTATGTTCATCCGCCGATATTGGTATATGGACTCCATCACCGACATCGCCTCGGCCTTTGCCGCGAGTGAGAGCCGAGTCAAATCTACCCTGGCAAGAGCGCGGGCCAAGCTGCGCAAAACACTCGAGAGGGAGGGCTTTGACGTATGAAAAAGCGAGATATTATCGACGCTTTGAACGATATTGATTTTGATATGATTGAAGATGCGGGGCGTGTGACGCGCAAGACGTCCATTCGCCGAAAAGTTACAAGATGGGCAAGCCTTGCGGCGTGTGTTTGCTTGATCTTAGCACTGATTCCTGTGCTACTCAAACCGTCCTCGCTGCCGACTCCGGGAGATACGGAAACGCCGCCGAGCGAGGACAAACCGCCGAAGCAGGATACAACGCCTTCTCCGCCGTATATAGAGAGACCGCCGGTACAGGATGCATCGCCGCCTTCCTATATGTATCCTTTGGATTACGATACGTTTGATGAATTTAAGAATGCTATCAGTGAGGAGAATGAGGAAACAGTATATGCGGCACTTTTGGAGCAAGGTGCCGGTGACGATCAAACGGACGTATTCAAATCCTTTATAAGAAAATTCCGAGCGCAGCACATGATGGTTCCTTACGTCGGCAATGAAGTAATGGAGCTTAGAAATCAAGAAGGATTTTCGAATATTTCGTTCTTTGTTTCTGAGGCGTACAATTTACCCTGGATCTTTTACCACCCTTGCGTATCTACCGGCGAAAATTTTTATATTAAGATAACGTATGTGCCGGATTATATTTTGGGGCAGATGGAAAACCTGACCGCATCGGAAGTCATAAGGGCCCTGTCTCCCAATTCTCCCAACGTTGGCAACCTCGGAAAACATCACAAAAACATTTACAATCAAACCATAATGCTCCGTGACCGCGAGGTTACGGCTCTGGTTTGTGAATATAAAGATGATCCGCGAAACAGTACTATCTTTGTGTACGACGATTTGCTCGTGGAGGTGAAAGGGAAGCCCGAAGTATGGACGGCGCAGTGGTTTTCCGCGCTGTCGTTTGATGGTTTATACTGATATCGAAGGAATGAACTGAAAATGAGGAAAGCACCCCGATCTTTTGCAAATTTTGCAAGAGACTGGGGTGTTTTCTGCCAATGGTTATTCAATGATCCCTCCGCCGGCGAGCAAATCGCCGTCGTAAAAGACGACGGACTGGCCGCGGGCGATGGCGCTTTTTTTGAAAATTTGCAAAATCCCCTTGACAAGGCTGTCTATTCGTGATAGACTATAGATGCAGTCTACTGGCAATAGACAAAAAGGAGGGCGTTTTATGGAAGAAATGAGACTTGGCATGGTGGAGGCGCATTTTGCCGACATCGTGTGGCAGCACGCGCCGCTTTCGACCAAGGAATTGGTGGCTCTTTGCGAGTGCGAGCTGAATTGGAAGCGCACCACCACTTACACGGTGCTCAAAAAGCTGTGCGAGCGGGGCCTCTTTGCCACCGAAAACAGCGTGGTAACCGTTCTCGTGTCGCGCGAGGAGTTTTACGCGATCCAGAGCGAAAAATTTGTGGAGTACACCTATGCGGGATCATTGCCTGCCTTTATCGCCGCCTTTGCCACACGCCGTCGGCCGAGCGAGCAGGAACTACAACAGATCCGCCGTATGCTGGATGCATTTGGAACGAAAGGGGAGTAACGAATGGATGCTGTCTTTTTGAAAATTCTGAACATGAGCCTGACCGCGAGCTGGATCGTTTTGGCGGTGCTGGTGTTGCGTCTGCTGCTCCGAAAAGCGCCCAAGTGGTTGAGCTGTCTGCTCTGGGGCGTGGTCGGCTTGCGACTGGTTTTTCCGTTTTCTATCGAGAGCCTCTTTAGCCTGATCCCCAGCGCCGAGCCGCTGCCGAGCGACCTGCCTATAACGCAGGCACCTGCCATTGACAGCGGTTTTGAGGTGATCGACGAGGTGGTCAATCCTATCATTTACGAGTCGTTCGCGCCGACGCCGACGGTCAGCGCCAACCCGCTTCAAATCGTGTTTGAGATCGCGGCCATCGTGTGGCTGTGTGGCCTTGTCGGCATGCTCATCTACGGCGTGATCTCCTATCTGCGGCTGTATGCGCGGGTGAGAGTGTCCATTAACTATCGCGATAACGTCTATTTTTGCGACGATATCGACTCGCCCTTTATCCTCGGTGTCATCCGCCCCCGCATCTATCTGCCCTCGGGCATGACGCAGGAGCAGATGGGCTACGTCATCGGGCACGAGCAGGCGCATCTTCGCCGCCTCGATCATATATGGAAGCCCATCGGCTTTGCGCTTTTGTGCCTGCATTGGTTCAATCCGCTATTGTGGCTGGCCTATATTCTCTTGTGCCGCGACATTGAAAAGGCGTGCGACGAAAAGGTGATCCGCGACATGGACGACGTGAGCAAAAAGGGCTATTCCGAAACGCTGGTGGCTTGCAGCGTGCACCGCCGCGCCGTCATGGCCTGCCCCTTGGCCTTTGGTGAGGTCGGGGTCAAGGACCGCATCAAGTCCGTCCTTAACTACAAAAAGCCCGCCTTTTGGATCATCCTTGTGGCGGTTATCGCCCTCGTCGTGACGGGCGTGTGCTTTTTGACGGATCCGCTTTCGAAAAAAGATCCATCAAGCGAAAGTGATGAATCAACAAAGGATGTTTTTACTGACATTGACTATTATGAATGGACGGGTGAATATAACGAGGAAACATTCATCGCGGCTGTCAATGAATATGTGTCGGCGCAAATGACGCCTGTGGTTTATTCTTGGGAAAGTGCCTATGCTACCGTTCGATTGGCCGTGAAATATCCAATTCAATCGTGTCGCGTCGTGGCATTTGGTTCGGTTGAAGACGGTACGGGAAGTGAGTATCCGGCATACGTTCAGCGTAACGTTGATGTTGAGGTGCAAGACGATATTGCAACTATTCATGTTGGAGACCATCTTTCTATTTATTCTGCATACGAGAGACTGTTTTACGTTGTTGAAATGAAAGACACGGCAGGTGCTGATCATTACTACTATTTTCGTGTGGACTATACAGATTGTTGGGGGGAAAATCCAACGGATGGCCGAAAGGCTAAGAGCCTTATTGCCAATCGGGATTTGAAATATGACCATTTAGCCTACACAGCAATGGAACGACTTCCTTTTCCTGTTGATTCGCGTCTTTCGTTGGATCTCTATATCAACGCAAATACTCTTTATCTCATAGGAAGCGATAGTATCGGGATTACGGCGATCGGAACCTTGAAATCCACTCCTATTAAGTTAACAAAGCAAAACTTCGATGATTTTTTTGTTCGGGATAATACGTTTGGCAAAGGTCCTTCTGCCGAAGAATTGCGAGAAAATAATGCAGTTGCATGGGAAATTCTCGGAAGTGCCCAAAGCAACGATTCTTTGAGTGAGGTTCCCCTGTATCTTCTTTTCCAAAAAGATGGAACAGTGTATTGTGTCTGGAGCATGATGCTAGATGGGGAAATCATGATTCATAGCGTATTCGGTTTTGAGGTGACGGAAACTGTCCACCTGCGGATAAGGGATAATCAGTATATTTCCTGGGATTATTCCGCGCAACCTAAAATCAGCCTGTATGAATTTCCGAACACGGAATTCTCTTACACCGGAAGGGTGAGTGTAGCCGATCCTACGGGCAATCAACATACGCTGTTTTGGGGAGCTAAAAGCATTTATTTTGCCGATTTGAACCAAGACGGATACCGTGAGATGGTCGCAGAAGCGCGTGATGGCGATGAACGTTCTTATATTGTTGTGTACGACATAAAGCACGAGACAAAATATGTCTTGAACACGTATGGATTTAACTTGGTGCCCCAAAATGGCAGTTTGCTGGTGAGTGGCTTTGATTACGAAAATGATACTTTTTTGGAGGACTTTACAATGAAATTATCTGAAACGGAAGATGGTTGCGTATTGGAATTGTATGCCGGTACGGAATTGTGGCATCAAGAAAAAGGAGTACCTCAATAACAAAAATGCACCCCCGAAACGATTGTTTCGGGGGTGTTCTTGTGCTTTATTCAATCATCCCCCCGCCGACGAGCAGGTCACCGTCGTAGAACACGACGGATTGGCCGCGGGCGATGGCGCGCTGGGGGGCGTCAAACTCGACGCGGACGGTGCTCTCCCCCGTCGGGTAGACCGTTGCGGGAGCAGGGATGTGGGCGTAGCGGATCTTGGCCTCGACGCGCATAGGGGCGGTCAGAGTGTCAAAGGGAATGAAATTGACCTGCTTTGCCGTGAGCGTGCGGCTGTAAAGCTGTTCGTCGTCGCACAGCACCACGTCGCCCGTCTGCGCGTTTTTGCCGCAGACGTACATGGGGCGGCCGAGGGCGATGCCAAGACCTTTACGCTGACCGATGGTGTAGTGCAACATACCGGCGTGCGAGCCGAGGACATGACCGTCAAGATCGACGAACTTGCCGGGTGTCGGGGCGTGTCCCGCATAGCGACGGATGAAATCGGCGTAGTTGCCGTCGGGGAGAAAGCAGATGTCCTGCGAGTCCTTGCGGTCGGCGCTCTCAAAGCCGTTTGCGGCGGCGATCTCACGTACTTGCGCTTTTGTCAGCTCGCCTAATGGCAAGCGGACGCGGGATAGGACGTCCTGCGAGAGCGACCACAGCATATAGGATTGGTCCTTTTTGTCGTCCAGAGCGCGGCGGACGAGATATCGGCCGTTTTGCTCGGAAATGCGGGCGTAGTGACCCGTGGCGGCATATTCGAGGCCATTGGCCTTTGCAAAATTGAGAAGGGCGCCGAATTTGATGGTCTTGTTGCAGGTGACGCAGGGATTGGGGGTGCCGCCGTCGAGATAGGTGCGGACGAAATCGTCGACCACCCGCTCGCAGAAGGTGCGCTCCAAGCGACAGACCAGGTGTGGAATACCCAAACGGTCGGCCACGGCGCGAGCGTCACGGACGTCGGGGGTGATATCGTCGGTTTCGCCGTCGGCGGTTGGGATTGTCTCACCGTCGCAGAACAGGCGCATGGTGACACCGGTGACGGAATAGCCTTGCTGTTTCATGAGCAAGGCGGCCACGGCACTGTCAACGCCGCCGCTCATGGCGATCATGGCGGAAGGATTTATCATAGGATACCTCGTGAGTGGAGATTTTTTACTGCTTTCGTATACGGACGCTCACACTGTGCCGAAGGCACGCGTTCGCGGTTCGCGTTTGATGCCATTTCTTTGCCTGGTCGCAAAGAAATGGCGAAAGAAAAGACGCCAGGGCGTTCCCCCAGGAAACCCCCTGGCATTGCCGCTCTGCAATGAGCAACAGGAGAAAGACGTAAGAGCTTATTCTGCATCGCTCGAAGGAACGCCAATACGAGCGGCAGCTATGGAAAGCAAGGAGTTTTGCAGGGTGGCAAGGGGCATTAGGCCCCTTGGTCCGCTTTCTTGGTTCGTTCTTTCTCGGATGAGAAAGAAGGAACATAAATGCTGTTAGCGAGCGCGTTGTGCGAGCCTGTAGGAGAAGAAGTGGGAAATTTAGCTACTCCCCTCCTCTTACTCCTCCCAACGATGCTCATGCAGCTCTCCCTCGGTCTGAAACCCCTCAAACTCCCACTGCCGAAGCACCTCATACGCGGCAACGGCAACGGAATTGGAAAGATTGAGCGAGCGCAGGGTAGGTAACATAGGAATGCGGACGCAATCGTCGGGGTGATCGATCAGAAGCTCCTCGGGGAGTCCTCTGGATTCCGGCCCGAACATCAGATAGACCTCGCCCTCGTAGCGCACGTCTACGTGGCGCGATCTTCCCTTCGTGGTGAAGTAATAGATATGAGCGTCGGGATTCTTTTGATAGAAATCCTCGGCGTTGTCGTAATAAGTAATATTTAATTTGTCCCAATAATCCAATCCCGCGCGGCGCAGGTGTTTGTCGTCGGTCGAAAAGCCGAGTGGACGAATCAGGTGAAGATGTGCGCCCGTGATGGCGCAGGTGCGGGAAATGTTGCCGGTGTTGGCGTGAATCTCGGGCTGATACAGCACAATGTGCAATTTATTCATACGGTCCTCCGTGGGAATGCAAGCTATGGCTCTATTGTATCACAGCCGCGGCGTGCCGTCAAGCCCAAAAAAATGTTCCATAAAGTTTACAATTACTTTTCTTCTTCTACATATATACGTTGTACAATAATTATAACTATGTAAATTTCTGCGCCGGACGGCGCATGTACGATACAACGATATGGAAAGGAAGGACATTTTTTATGTCTTTGTTCACTAAACTTTTTGGAACTTACAGCGAGCATCAGCTTAAAAAACTGGAGCCTGTCGTTCGCAAAATTGAAGCGCTGGCGGATGTGTATGCCGTTATGAGCGAGGAGGAATTGCGGGGCGTGACCGCTCGGCTCAAAGACCGTCTGGCTGACGGTGAGACGTTGGACGATATTCTGCCCGATGCCTTTGCGGCTGTGCGCGAGGCGGACTGGCGCGTACTTGGTAAGCGTCCTTTCCGCGTTCAGTTGATCGGTGGTATCCTCTTGCATCAGGGCCGTATTGCCGAAATGAAGACGGGCGAGGGTAAGACGCTGGTTGCAACGCTGCCTGCTTACCTTAACGCGTTGTCGGGCAAGGGCGTTCATATCGTTACCGTCAATGACTATCTTGCTCGCCGTGACAGTGAGGAGATGGGACGCGTGTATGGCTATTTGGGACTCAAGACGGGTCTGGTGGTACACGGTCAGACCAAGGCGGAAAAGAGAGCGGCTTACGCGGCAGATATTACCTACGGTACCAACAACGAGTTCGGATTTGACTATTTGCGCGACAACATGGTCGTTTACAAAGAAAATATGGTCCAGCGCGGTCACGATTTTGCTATCGTGGACGAGGTGGACTCTATTCTGATCGATGAGGCGAGAACGCCTTTGATCATTTCGGGTGCGGGCGAGGAAAGCACCGATATGTACGACCGCGCCGACCGCTTCGTTCGCACGCTGCGCAAGTTTGTCATCAAGGAAATGGACGACAAGCAGGAGCAGGAGGATATCGACGCGGATTATATCGTGGATGAAAAGGCCAATCGCGCCACCCTCACTCCCCGTGGTGCTGCCCGTGCAGAGAAATTTTTCGAGCTTGAAAATTATACCGATCCTGAAAACACCACCATCGTGCATCACGTCAACCAGGCCATCCGTGCCCACGGTTGCATGAAGCTGGACGTAGACTATATCGTCAACGACAAGGGTGTTATTATCGTTGACTCCTTTACGGGACGATTGATGCCCGGCCGCCGTTTTTCCAACGGTCTGCATCAGGCCATCGAAGCCAAGGAAGGCGTTAAGATCCAAAAGGAAAACAAGACGCTGGCGACCATTACCTTCCAAAACTATTTCCGTATGTACCGCAAGCTGTCGGGTATGACGGGTACGGCGCTGACCGAGGAAAATGAATTCCGCGAGATCTATGCGCTCGACGTTGTGGAGGTGCCGACCAACCGTCCCATGATCCGTAACGACCGTCCCGATGCCGTATACAAGACGGTCAAGGCAAAGTACGAGGCCATCATCCGCCAGATCATTGAGTGCCACGATAAGGGACAGCCCATTCTGGTGGGTACGGTGGATATTGAGAAGTCCGAGGTGCTGTCGGCACTGTTGAAAAAGGCCGGCATTCCGCATACGGTGCTCAATGCAAAGCTGCATGAAAGAGAGGCAGAGATCGTTGCCCAGGCGGGTAAATTGGGTGCTGTCACCATCTCGACCAACATGGCGGGACGCGGTACCGATATTATGCTGGGCGGCAACCCCGAATATATGGCCAAGTCTGAAATGCGGGCCATGGGCATCGAAGAGGATCTAATCGCATCCTCGACGGGAACGGCTGAGACGACGGACGAGCGCGTTATGAGCACCCGTGCCATTTTCCGTGAATTGAATCAAAAGTACAAGCTGGAGATTGAACCCGAGGCGCAGATGGTGCGTGAGGCGGGCGGCTTGTTTATTCTCGGTACCGAGCGGCATGAGTCCCGCCGTATCGATAATCAGCTCAGAGGTCGTTCGGGACGTCAGGGCGACCCGGGTGAATCCCGCTTCTTCCTGTCTCTTCAGGACGATCTGATGCGCCTGTTCGGCAGTGAGCGCATTCTGAACATGATCGGCAACATGGGCTGGCCTGAGGATATGCCCATCGATGCCCGTATGCTGTCGGGCGCCATTGAATCGGCCCAGAAGCGCCTGGAGGATCAGAACTTCAAGCGTCGTAAGCACGTGCTGTCGTATGATGACGTCATGAACCAGCAGAGAACGATCATTTACCGTCAGCGCGGCGACGTGCTCAACGGTCAGAATATCACTGAAACCATCCAGCGCATGATCGAATCCACGGTCAGCGAGACGGCACTTCGCTATATGAGCGGCGAGACGGTTGCGGATTGGGATCTGGAGGGGCTGCGTAATTATTACATGGGCCTTCTGACGTCCGAGACCGATCTGTGCTATTCCGAGGATGAGTTGAAAAAGATGCACCGCGAGCAGATCAGCGAGGAACTGGTGGAACGCGCCATGTCGCTGTATCACAGCAAAGAGGAGCTGTTTGGCGAGGAGATCTTCCGCGAGGTTGAGCGTGCCATTCTGTTGCAGAACGTCGACCGCGCCTGGATGGAGCATATCGACGCGATGGACGACCTCAAGGGCAGTATCGGTCTGCAATCTTATGCCAACCGCGATCCCGTTGTGGAGTACCGTATCCACGGTGCGGAAATGTTCGAGGGTATGGTGGGTGAGATCCGTGAGAACACGGTGCGCATGATCCTGTCCGCCCTGCCTCGTCAAAAGGTTGAGCGTGTTCAGGTAGCCAATCCCCTGACCGAGGGCTTTGAAGGCTCCAAGACGTCGGTCAAAAAGATCGTGCTGACGCCTCGCGTGAGCGCGGCCAAGGTGGGCCGTAACGATCCCTGTCCTTGCGGCAGTGGTAAAAAGTATAAAAAGTGCTGCGGCGTTAATGCGGCTGGCACGGATAACGATTGATTCAAACCAAAACCATTGTAGGCCAAGGGGCCGGGAAGGAGCAAGCACATGGGCTGGGGACTTTTGTTTTTCGGTTATTTTTTGGAATTCATCTTGGGCATCAACGCCATGTTTGCGCCCTTCGTTCACCTCGTTGGCTTTGCCTTGATGGCGGTGGGTGTCAGCGGACTTGCCCGTTATTGCAAAAGCTTTCATTCGGTCAAATGGTGCGTGCTTGCCTTAATGGCGGTGAGCGTGTGGCGCACCTATGCCGGTCTTGACGAGCTGTTCTCTCTCGGTCTTCCTTTCGTGGACGGGATGGCATCGACGGCGGTCAGCTGGCTGTATTTCGTGGGAATTACGCTTTTTCACATCTTTTTGGCGCTGTCTGTCAAGGAGTTGGCACTGCGCGTAGGGGTAAGCAAAAATGCGGTACGGGCGCTTCGCAATCTCGTGATGTACGGTCTGTACGCCATAGCCTATTTGCTGGTCAACACGCTGCCTGCTGTCAAGTCCTTGGTGCCTGTCGTTCTTTTGCTGTGGCCGGTGTGGGCCATCTGTAACTGTGTGATGCTGTATTCCTGCTATATGCACATCGTACCCTCGCACGAGAATGAACACGTGGCACGTCCTCCCTCTAAATTTGCTTTTGTTAACCGTATTCGGGCGGTATTTGAGGCAAAAGAGCAGAGGGCAATCGAGGCGGATCGCGCCTATCACGCGGAAAATGCTCGCAAAAAAATGGAGCGTCTGTCCCAAAAACAGCGCGCTCGCGCCGAGGCCAAAGAGCGCAATCGCAAGGACTGAGGAGACATTCACATGAACAAACAAAAAACGGCGTTGCAAAGCATCGGCTGGCGCGTGGGACTTTGGCTCCCGGCCCTGCTTTTATTGAGCAATCCGAATCTTCACACGTTGGATTTTTTGCCGGACTTTATCGGCTACGTGTTACTCTTGGCAGGTATTCGCCGTCTGTCTCTTTTGGATGCCGGCTTTGCCGAGGTAAGACGAGCATTTCGCCGTATGCTGTGGCTCAGCATCGCCCGTATGGTGGGACTGATCTGGGTATATACCGCCACGGCTGCCTATGAACAGCCTACCCTTATTTTGAGCGTTTGCTTCGTTTTGGGCGTGCTGGAGCTGATGACCATTCTGCCCGCCTGCCGTCAACTGTTCGGTAGCCTGTCCTATCTTGCCACCCGTTTGGATGGTAAGGCTGTATTTGAGGACGTGCACGCCCACAAGATCGAGCGCCTGACGGCCAAATTACGCCGTGCCGAGCAGATCGGCTCGCAGGATGAGGCGCGTAAGAAAAAATACGACCGCAAGCTGCGCCGACTGAGTCGCCGCTCGACGGGCGATATCACCGACCGTATGTGCCGCTCCTGCCAGATGTTTGCTATTGCCAAAACGCTGTTTTGCGTTCTGCCGGAGTTTGCGGCACTGGCCTACGCCCCTTATGACGTGGGTGCGATTCGGTTCAATTGGTATGCTTATATTGTCGGTTTTCGGGCAATCGCTTTTGTAATTGTCGCCGTATTCGGTATCGTTTGGCTGTGCAGGGCCATCTCCTACGTTGGCCGCATTTCCCGTGATCTGCCGTTTTGGCAGAGGGTGGCGGAGCGTTGCGACGAGGATGCCCGTCTGCATCCCGAGCGCAAACCCGAGGGGCGCTTGCGCTATGCGACCTTTTTGCTGACGGTGGGGTTTGTTTTTTGCATCAATTTCCGTTTGGACGGTATCAATTTCCTGCCCGGATTTGTCACGCCGCTTGCTTTTTTGGGTGCAGTGATCTGTTTGGCGAGCTATCTGCCGGGAGTCGTGAA
This sequence comes from Eubacteriales bacterium, assembly GCA_045613985.1. Lineage (GTDB taxonomy): Bacteria > Bacillota > Clostridia > Oscillospirales > CAG-272 > SIG644. Next base: position 30,356 of record JAZLCA010000006.1, read on the forward strand.
AATGATCTGCGGCATCGTTTTTTCGTTGCAGACGGTACTGTCCGCATACGTGTGGGTGCAGTCCAATCGCTTCTTTGGCGAGTTTGATCTTGCGCTGTACGATATCAACTGGAACATCCGAGATGCCTATGCACGCCGGGTGTTGGATATGGCTTGGCCTGACGCGCTGGCCACGGTCCTTTCTCTTGTCGCGGTGGGAGCCATCCTGTTCTCACTGATCGAGCGTTACACGGCATCGGGCGGTGCCGCCACGCACAACTATACCTCGGAGGATATTGCCCGACTGCGCCGTAAGCGTATCAAGTGCTATCTCGTATTTCCTGCGGTGCTTGGCGTTTTGATGATCGCGGCACGGTTGCTGAATTGTTATTTGCTGCCCTGGTATGAAATGATGTGGCTGGCTGATTTGTTTGCTTCGCTGGCGTTTGCAATCTTTGCTTCCTTGCGGGTGTTTGCCGTCAAGGATGAATTGCGCCCCGAGCGCATGGTGTCGCCCGACGGAGAATCTTGATGGATCTGTATATTCTGCCCGATGCGGTCGCATACTATCCTTGCCATTGCATGCAGTGGAAAAGGAGAAAATGAAAATGCAGAATCAAAACAAGAATAGCCAGAACAACCAGAACCAGAACCAGAACAATCAGAATCAGAACAATCAGAATCAGAACAATCAGAACCAGAACAATCAGAACCAGAACAATCAGAATCAGAACAACCAGAATAAGAACCAGAACAGAAATAACCAGAACAACGAGAACAGATATCAGTTCTGATTTTTTCGGTCTTGGGGCGGCGCATTTGCGCCGCCCTCTCTTTTGTGTTTGGCTTGACAAACGGGTGTGGGTGTGATAAGATATGGGGGATGAGAGGAGGTGCGGCGATGAAACGAAAAACGCAACGGCTGACCTTGACGGGACTGTTTTTGGCGGTGGGACTGTTGTTGCCCTTTGCCACAGCGCATGGACTTGGATTGCTGGGCACAGTGCTGTTACCTATGCATATTCCGGTGCTGTTATGCGGCCTTTTGTGCGGTCCCTTGTACGGCGGCGTTTGCGGACTGTTGCTGCCTGTGCTCAATAGTCTTTTGACGGGAATGCCTGCGATCTATCCCATGATGCCGATTATGGCAGCCGAGCTTTTGACGTATGGCGTGGTTTGCGGCGTTGCCTTTGATAAGACACCGTTGGGGCGGTGGAGATTCGGAGTTTATCCCGCCATGCTGATCGCCATGGCGTGCGGCAGAGCGGTGTACGGACTCACCTTTTGGCTGCTACTTGCCCTTGACGGCAGTATGAAGGCTCCGACCGTTTGGGTGGCGATCGTTACGGGGATCCCGGGCATCGTGATACAGTTGTTGCTGGTGCCTTCCGTTGTGCTGGCCATTCGCAGATATCAGCGTGCCGGCGGACGGGCGGCGGTACAGTCGGCCATTCATCTGATTGAGCAGAATACGGCGGCTTGCGTTGTCATCCGTGACGGCGTGATCGAACGCACGGAAATGGGGCGGGGCATTGGTCCCGTGCTCAAGCTGCACGATGAGGGAGCGTTGGAGGATGTCTACGTGGTCGATAAAATCATCGGCAAGGCGGCCGCAATGATCATGACCGACGGCGGTGTCAAGCGGTGCTACGGCCTGACCATGAGCCGGGCGGCTTACGATTGGCTCACAGGCCACGGCGTCAAGGCAGACTATCGCGAGTGCGTGGACGTCATTATCAACCGCGCGGGCGATGGTATGTGTCCCATGGAACAGACGGTGCTGAATATTGATGATGCCAAAGAGGGCATCGAGGCGCTGCGGAAAAAGCGGGCGGAGCTGATGAAGAATCCAAAGTGAACGGCAAATAAAGAGGAGAAACTCTTATGAAACACATTGAGCTGGAAAACGAATTGAAAACCCGCATCAGCAAGCGTCGAATCATTGAGGCGGTTTTGAGCCTTGCGTTTCTGATTGTCATCATTGTTTTTGCTGTGCTGTACGTCCGGAGTAAGGAGGTTGAGGTCCTGGCCGATGCTGGATGTGTAAAGTATATATCCGTTACTTGGAATTACAATCTTGCGTGGGGTATTTTGGTTGGTGCGCTGGGCTTTATTTCTTGCCTCATATTTTGGATATGCGATTTTGTCTTTACTAAGCTGGTAACTTTTGAAATCAACGGAGACTTCGTTACTTTTTACAGAGGTATCGTACATACCAATTTATACGTGAACGGAGAACAAAAGGCCGGTATATCCGTCGGGTACTATTTGGAAGCCCCTCTCTCCGACAGGACAAAGGTAAATGTGGCACTTGGAAAATGGTCGGCGCATTTTACCTTCTCAAACGGACACCCGCCGATTGACGTGTAAAAAATAGCAGATATGAAAATGCCCCGACAGGCGTAAAAACGGTCGGGGCATTTTCATTCTTTATTTTATAACTTCTGTGCGGTAAACCTCACCGTCGAGGGTATGGAAGGTCACGTTCTCTCCGTCGGTGATAACGTAACTGCGCGGCGAGTTCTCTTTGGGCAGGGAAACCGAGCCGGGGTTGATGTGGAGATAGGACAGGCCGTTGTCCGCCGTGCGCATCTCAAAGACGGGAACGTGGGTGTGTCCACCGAGCAGAATATCTCCTTGGCGCATCGGTGGCGGGGCGTGGTGGCCGTGCGCGGCGATGTAGGTGCGGCCGTCGGCGAAAATGCAAGCGGTGTCGGACAGCATGGGGAAGGTCAGCACCATCTGGTCGACCTCGGTGTCACAGTTGCCTCGCACGCAGATGAGCGAGTCGCGCATTTCGTTGAGCAGGGCGATGACTTGCTTGGGCGCGTAGCCTGCGGGAAGGTCGTTGCGGGGACCGTGATAGAGCAGGTCGCCCAGTAATATCAAACGCTCGGCCCCCGAGGCTTTGAATTGTTTCATCAGCGCGGCGGTGCACTCGGCGTCACCGTGCAGGTCGGATGCGATCATCAATTTCATTTTATATATCCTTTCTTTTGGGAAGAGGCTGAGTGTGCTCGGCCTTTTTGCATGGCGTTCAAATTTTGGCGGCCAACTCGCCGAGATATTTAAATGCAACGGTGGCGTCGGTCTTGAAGTCCTTGACGTGAGCCTCGAGGCTTACGTTGCCCGTATAACCGGCATCCTTAAGAGCGGTCAAAAACTGAATATACAATGCTTGGATCTCTTTGGAGGCGGGCTTGGGATACACACGAGTGCCGGGCTCTGCCATATGGACGTTGAATACGTAATCCTTGTACTTGACCAGATCGGAGAAATCATCGCCGTCCTCGTACATATGGTACATATCGGGGTTGATGCCGAGATTCTTACACTCGGGCAGACGCCGGATGATATCGTAAGCATCCGCTACGGTGTTGATGAAATTGGTCTCTTTTTTGCGAATGGGCTCGATGGCGATCTTGATGTCGTACTCGGCGGCCATGGCGCACAAGCGAGCAATCAGCGCGACCAGACGGTCGGTGGCTTGCTCACGCGACATACCGTCGGGAATGTTGCGAACGCTGCCGGCGCCCATGCAAACAGTCTTGCAACCAAGAGCCGCTGCGCGCTTCAAACCGCGGCAAACAAAGTCGCAAATCTCTTGCGCCTGCTCCTCGGTGCCGTACAGCACGAAGTGGGAAGGCAACATATTGTTCATTGAAACCACCGTAACGGGCGTGGAACGCAGAATATCAAGCTCCTTGATGAACTGCTCCTCGTTCATGTTGGTGTATACGGTAAAGTTGGCTTCAAGGTGAGCTCCGCCGACCTCGCTCACTGCGACTGAGTTGGACAAACTTGTGCACGAACCAAATTGAATATTCATATTGTAACGTCCTTTCTTGTCTGCATGATAAAATGGTTCTTATTCGTATAAAATGTTTTTTGAAAATCAGGTGTTATCCTCTCGAACGAGAACGCGCTCGATCTCGCAGACGTACATTTGGTGATAGTCGTCGGCGGGATAGTAGGCAGGAATGACGGCGGGATCGAGGAAGTTTTCCTTTTGCAAACGTCCCGCGTACATTTGACGGCACAGAAGGACCATACGGGCCTCGGCGGGGAAGGGTGTGCCGTTTTCGTCCTCGATCATGTGCAGTCCTGTGGCCAAATATTTATCCTCGTCGCGTCCCGAATGCGAGCCCATGTAAGCCAGGGTTGCATGATAGTCCTTGTCGAAAAAGGCAAGCGAGAGACGATCGGCCCGTTCAGTGATATCGAAAGTGTAGCGTTGAGGACGGATGAAGCAGACGGCGACCTGTTTGCCCCAAAGAACACCGAAGCAGCCCCAGCTGGCCGTCATGGAATTGGTGATGTGGCCGTCGAATGCTGAAATGAGCATCCAATCGCGGCCGATGCGATCAAACAGCGGCGAAAATTGTGTTGCGGGGACGGAACGAAAATCGGACATGGCGATACCTCCCGAATCGTGGTTACATACTTATTATAGCACGATGTGGCGGGAGGCGCAACACTTTTTTGATTTGCGGGGCAAGTTTTTGATTTTTTGTTTGTGCAAATTGACATATGGCGGACTTCTGCACCTTAATTGGTTGTCATCTTTTACAAAACGAAAAAAAACGAAAAATATTTCAAAAAAAGTGTTGACAAAAAGGGGGAGCGGTGATATAATAGTCAAGCTGTCCGCGAGAGGACGGCATCACTACGAAATGGCGAGCGCGCAAATATTCGGAGAATATTTGCTGAACTCACC
>JAZLCA010000007.1:0-12037 GCA_045613985.1 Eubacteriales bacterium
CCCTCGTAGCGAATGACGACGACGTCGCCCGCAACGATCTTGCCGCGGTAGATGGCCTCGATAGCCTCCTCCTCAGAGTCAAACACGCGGGCGGGACCCTCGTGCTTCATCATCTCGGGAGCGACGGCCGACTGCTTGACAACACAGCCGTCGGGGGCCAGATTACCCTTGAGCACGGCAATACCACCGCTCTGGGAATAGGGATTTTCAATGGGGCGGATGATCGACGGGTCGCGGTTGATCACACCCTCAAGATTCTCGCCCATGGTCTTGCCCGTGACGGTCATGACCGACAGATCGAGCAGGTTCTTTTTCGTCAGCTCCTTCATGACGGCGTAGACGCCGCCGGCGCGATCGAGATCCTCCATGAAGGTGTCACCCGCAGGCGCCAGATGGCACAGATTGGGTGTGCGCGCACTGATGGCGTTGGAGTAGTCCAGATCGATCTCGTAGCCTGCCTCGTGCGCAATGGCAGGCAGGTGGAGCATGGTGTTGGTCGAGCAGCCCAGCGCCATATCGACCGTCTCAGCGTTTTCAAACGCGGCGTGGGTCATGATGTCGCGGGGGCGAATGTTCTTTTCGATCAGCTCCATGATCTTCATGCCGGCGTGCTTGGCCAGGCGGATGCGGGCCGACAGAGGGGCGGGAACGGTGCCGTTGCCGGGCAGAGCCATACCGATGGCCTCGGTCAGGCAGTTCATCGAGTTTGCGGTGTACATACCCGAGCAGGAGCCGCAAGAGGGGCAGGCGTTGTTTTCGTACTCTTCAACGTCACACTCATTCAGCTTGCCTGCGTGATAAGCACCCACCGCCTCAAACATATGGGACAGGCAGGTGCGGCGGCCGTCATTGAGGTGTCCTGCCAGCATGGGGCCGCCCGAGCAGAAGATGGTAGGAATATTGAGACGCGCGGCGGCCATAAGCAGGCCGGGCACGTTTTTGTCACAGTTGGGGATCATGACCAGACCGTCGAAGCGGTGCGCCATGACCATAGCTTCGGTCGAGTCCGCGATCAGATCGCGGGTGACCAGCGAATATTTCATACCCACGTGTCCCATGGCGATACCGTCGCAGACGGCGATGGCGGGGAACATGACGGGGGTACCGCCGGCGGCGCGGACGCCTGCTTTGACGGCTTCGGTGATCTTATCCAGGTGCATATGACCCGGAACGATCTCGTTATGCGAGCTGACGATGCCGACGAGGGGGCGGGACAGCTCTTCTTTGGTGTAGCCGAGAGCGTAGAGCAGGCTACGGTTGGGGGCGCGTTCGACGCCGAGTTTGATTTGATCGGAATTCATAATATTGTTTCCTTTCGGGTGGATAAGCTGAAGTTTTGACAACCGTTTCTACGGACGCTCACACTGCTGCGCGCGTTCGCGGAAGGCGATTGATGTCCTTTCTTTGTCGCTGAACAAAGAAAGGACCAAAGAAAACAGATTTCGGCAAGCCGAAATCGCAAGTTTGCTTGTTCGCGGTCGCGAACATCGCGCAAAGCGCGGGCGCAAACATTGCCCGCCAAGACGTTCCCTCTTGGATCTCCCTTGGCATTGCCGCTCTTCAAAGCACATAGAGGAGAAAGACATCTACTGTCTTTCTTTATCTCTCGCCATATAGCTACCACGCGCGGCAGGCAAAGATAGCAAAAATTTGTAACAATTCTAACATAGTGGAGCGAAAGGGTCGGGGTTCCCTGAGCTTGCGGTAGCCGATTTCGCCGCAGGCGAAATCACTACGGAACAGCGCACTCCCTTCCCCATACAGGGATAGGAGAAGTTGTCCCGGCGAGCCTTCCTTTTTTTCTTAAAAGTTTTTGAAGGGTCGTAGGGAAACTTTTTTCAAAAAGTTTCCCTACATCGTTCCCCTCGTCTTTAATTCGAAGCGCTGTCCAGATCGGAGTCGTTCTTCCAGAGCATCTTTTCACGCAGCTCGGCGCCGACGATCTCCATGGGGTGCTTTGCCAGAGCGGCGCGCTTGGAGTTGAAGAAGCAGCGACCGTTCTTGTTTTCGGCGATCCAGCGACCGGCGAAGGTACCGTCCTGAATGTCGGACAGAACAGCCTTCATATTCTTCTTGGTCTCCTCGTAAGGAAGCACGCGGGGACCGGAGACGTACTCACCGAACTCGGCGGTATCCGAGATGGAGTAGTTCATAGCCGCAACGCCGCCCTTGTTGATCAGGTCAACGATGAGCTTCATCTCGTGGATGCACTCGAAGTAAGCGTTCTCGGGGGCATAGCCTGCCTCGACCAGCGTCTCAAAGCCGCAACGCATCAGGTCGACGACACCGCCGCAAAGAACGGTCTGCTCGCCGAACAGGTCGGTCTCGGTCTCTTCGTTCATGGTCGTTTCCAGAATACCGGCACGTGCGCCGCCGATGCCGGCGATGTAAGCCAGCGCAAGATCGTAAGCCTTGCCGGTGGCGTTCTGCTCAACAGCGATCAGACAAGGAACACCCTTGCCGGCAACGTACTGGGAGCGAACGGTGTGGCCGGGGCCCTTGGGAGCCGCCATAAATACGTCGATGTCGGCAGGAGGAACGATCTGCTTGTAGCGGATGTTGAAGCCGTGAGCGAATGCGATCGCCTTGCCTGCACTCAGGTTGGGCTCAATGTCCTTCTTATACATATCGGCCTGTGCCTCGTCGTTGATGAGGATCATAATGATATCGGCAGCACGGGTAGCCTCGGCAACCGTCATAACGGTAAAGCCGTCCTTTTCTGCCACAGGCCAGCTCTTGCCGCCCTTGCGCAAGCCAACGATAACGTTGCAGCCGCTGTCGCGCAGGTTGAGTGCGTGTGCGTGGCCCTGAGAGCCGTAACCGACGATGGCGATCGTCTTACCGTCAAGTCTGGAAAGATCACAGTCCTTCTCATAATACATTTTTGCCATAGTTGAATTCTCCTTTTTCTTTGGTTTCATCGTAAATGGTGTTCTGACCTCGCTCAAGAGCAATGACGCCTGTGCGGACAAGCTCCATGATCTCAAACTCCTTCAGGATATTTATCATGCCCTCGAGCTTTTGCTCCTCACCGATGACGGCGAGGGACAAGGTCCCGATGGAAACATCAATAATGGAAGCGCGGAAGATGTTGGCGATCTGCGTGATCTCGTTGCGCACACTCGCGTCAGGGGTACGCATCTTGATGATGATCAGCTCGCGACGAATGGACTTTTGCTCGGTCAGAATCTTGACCGAGTGAACGGGAATGAGCTTGCGCAGCTGGTTGGACAAAAGCTGCACGTGAGCGTCGTCCGTCATAACTTCAATGGTAATGCGGGAGAGATTGTCTCTGGCCGTCGTACCCACCGCCAGCGTCTCGATGTTGTATCCCTTGCGAGAAAACAGCCGCGACACCTGCGAGAGCACGCCCGCCTCGTTGTCAACCAGAACGACCAGCGTTTGTCTTTTGATCTGATCCATACAAACTCCTCCTTAGCAAATGATAAACTTGGTGATGGGACTGCCGCCGCCGACCATGGGACGAACCATCTCGTCCATGTTGATGGTGCAATCAATGACGGTGCCGTGTCCCCAGGCAAGAGCGTCACGGATGGCCGCCTCGAGCTGATCGACGGTGCTTACCCGTGCGCCGCGCAGGCCGTACGCTTCGGCCAGCTTAACGAAATCCGGGGCACGGTCCAGCGTCGTCTGAGAATAATTCTTATCGTAAATGAGCGTCTGCCACTGGCGGACCATGCCCAGCACACCGTTGTTAAATACAAAGGTGATGACGGGCAGATCGTAATACTGCTCGGTGGCCAGCTCGTGGCAATTCATGCGGAAGGAGCCGTCGCCCGTGATGTGAATGACCGTCTTATCGGGATTGGCCACCTTGGCACCGATGGCGGCACCCAAGCCAAAGCCCATGGTTCCAAAGCCGCCCGAGGTCAACAGCTGACCGGGATAAGAGAAGTGGAAGTGCTGGATGGCCCACATCTGATGCTGACCGACGTCGGTCGCCACGATGGTATCCTCGGGCACCATCTTCTGAATGGTGTTGAGGATCTGCTTGGGGGTAAGAGCGTCACCGCCCTCGTCGTAGATGGTCTCGGTCGGGAAGGAGAATACGTAATCCTTCCATTCCGTATGATTCTTTTGGTCGATTTTTTCGCTCAACAGCGACAGCACCTGCGCGGCATCGCCGACGATGTAATGATCGACCTTGACGTTTTTATTGATCTCGGCGCGGTCAATATCGACCTGAACGATCTTGGCCTGCGGCGCGAAATTGTCGGGATTGAGAGCCACGCGGTCAGAGAAACGACAGCCGATGGCGATCAGCAGATCACAGCTGGCGGCGGCGCGGTTGGAGGCCTGCGAGCCGTGCATACCCAGCATACCCGTGGCCAGCTTGCCCTCGCCGGGGTAGCCGCCCGCGCCCATCAGGGTGATGGCAACGGGAGCGTCCATCTTTTCGGCAAAAACAGCAAACTCGTCTTGCGCGCGGCCGCGTACGACACCGCCGCCGCAGATGATCAGCGGCTTTTGAGCCTCGTCGATCATGCGGAGCATCTGGTCGATATCGTCGGCGTTGGGCTTGGGAGCTTCAAAATTGTCGGTGGCGCGCTCCTTCAGGGTTGCCAAGCGTCCGCCCTGGAAGTGACGGTCGCGGGGGAGCGGCGCAAAGTCGGCCTTCTCGGCCGTGACGTTTTTGAGAATATCGATAAACACGGGGCCGGGTCTGCCCGAGCCTGCAATGGCAAACGCCTCGCGGACGGTATCGGCCAGCTTGTTTACGTCGCGCACCAGATAGTTGCTCTTGGTGATGGGCATGGTAATACCCGTGATATCGACCTCCTGGAAGGAATCCTTGCCGATCAGATTCTCCGCGACGTTGCAGGAGATAAACACGACGGGGGAGGAGTCCATATAGGCGGTGGCAATACCGGTGGTCAGGTTGGTGGCACCGGGGCCGGAGGTGGCAAAGCATACGCCGATCTTGCCGGTACTGCGGGCATAGCCGTCAGCGGCGTGGGCGGCGCCTTGCTCGTGGGCCGTGAGGATATGGCGAATGCCCTCACATTTATACAGCTCGTCGTAGACGTTGAGGATGGTACCGCCGGGGTAACCGAAGATGGTGTCAACGCCTTGCTCGAGCAGACATTCCATTAAGATTTTTGCACCGGTCATTTGCATGGGGTGGGGTTCCTTTCGAGGAGAGATTTTTTATGTGGTGGGATTTTTTACAACTGCTTCTTTTGACGCTCACACTGTGCCTTCGGCACGCGTTCGCTGTTCAGTTTTTGGTGTTCATTCTTTGCCACGCGGCAAAGAACGAACCAAGAAAACGCGCCAAGACGTTCCCTCTTGAAACTCCCTGGCATTGCCGCTCTGCAAAGCACATCAGGAGAAAAACATATTTGTTTTAGTGCATCTCCCGCCGGTTATCCAACACGAGCGGCAGATGTGAAAAGCAAAAAGTCTTGCGGGTTTCTTAAGGGCATTAGGCCCTTAAGTGCCTTTTCTTCGCCTATTCTTTGCGGCAAGGCAAAGAATGGGCATAATTGCTTTCACCGAGCGCGCGAAGCTGGGCGAGGCTGTAGAAACGGTTGTTTGAAATTCAGCCTTAACTCTTACTGAATCTCGCTAATATCATACGGTGTCGTCTGGTAAACAAAGTAGTTCAACCAGTTGCACCACAACAGATTCGCATGAGCGCGCCAGGTGACCAGCGGCTGCTTTTCGGGATCGTTATCGGGAAAATAATTCTTGGGGATGATGGGGTTGAGCCCCGCCGCCAGATCGCGCAGGTACTCGTTTTTGAGGGTATCGGCGTCATACTCGGAGTGTCCCGTAATGAACACCTGACGGCCGCCGTCGGTTGCGATGGCATACACGCCCGTCTCGTCCGACGAGGACAGCAGCTTGAGCTCCGGCACAGCCAGAACGTCCTCGGTGCGCACCGTCGTATGGCGGGATTGAGGCACCATAAACACGTCGTCAAAGCCACGGAACAGAATGGATCTCTTGTAATCCACGTGATGCGGATACACGCCCGAGATCTTTTCGGGCAGCGGCACCTTCCCAATACCGTAATGGTAATACAGTCCCGCCTGCGCGCCCCAGCAAATGTGAAGCGTGCTGTGAACGTGCGTTTTGCTCCATTCCATAATGGTGCAAAGCTCGTCCCAGTATTCGACCTCCTCGAAGGGCATCTGCTCGACGGGAGCGCCCGTGATGATCAGACCGTCAAACGTCTTGTGCTTGACGTCGTCAAACGTCTTGTAAAAGGCCAGCATATGCTCCGCCGAGGTGTTTTTGGAAACGTGATCCTTGGTCTTGATCAGCTCCAGCTCGATCTGCAAGGGCGTGTTGCCGAGCAGACGGGAGAGCTGCGTCTCGGTCTCGATCTTTTTGGGCATCAGATTGAGAAGCAGGATTTTGAGCGGACGGATGTCCTGGGTGATGGCCCGCGTCTCGGTCATAACGAAAATATTTTCGTTGGCCAGCGTCTTGACGGCCGGCAATTCGTTTGGAATTTTAATCGGCATACGTCACCTCACGCGCCCAGCGCATCGAGTGCCTGACGGATGTCAGCAATCAGATCGTCGCTGTTTTCAATACCGCAGGACAGGCGGACCAGATCGGGAGATACGCCGGCGGCCGCAAGCTCTGCATCGTTCATCTGACGGTGGGTGGCACTGGCCGGGTGCAAGCAGCAGGTACGGGCATCAGCCACGTGCGTCTCGATGGCAGCCAGCTTCAGGTTGCCCATAAACTTCTCTGCCGCCGCGCGTCCACCCTTGACGCCAAAGCTGACAACACCGCAGGTGCCCTTGGGCATATATTTTTGTGCCATGTCGTAATACTTGTCGCCCTCAAGACCGGGGTAAGTTACCCAAGCGATGCGGTCGTCGCTCTGCAAGAACTTGGCAACCGCCAGCGCGTTTTCACAGTGGCGGGCCATACGGACGTGCAGGCTTTCCAAGCCAAGATTGAGGATAAAGGCGTTCTGGGGAGACTGGATGGCACCCAAGTCGCGCATCAGCTGAGCCGTTGCCTTGGTGATGTACGCGCCCTCAATGCCGAAGCGCTCGGTGTAGGTCACGCCGTGATAGCTCTCGTCGGGGGTGCAAAGGCAGGCAAACTTTTCGGGATACTTGGTCCAGTCAAACTTGCCGCTGTCAACGATACAACCGCCGACGGCCGCGCCGTGACCGTCCATGTACTTGGTGGTCGAGTGGGTAACGATATCCGCGCCCCACTCAAAGGGACGGCAGTTGACGGGAGTAGCAAACGTGTTATCAATGATGAGCGGAACGCCGTGGGCGTGGGCCGCCTTGGCGAACTTTTCGATATCCAGTACGGTCAGGGCGGGGTTGGCAATCGTTTCACCAAACACTGCCTTGGTGTTTTCACGGAAAGCGGCGTTGAGCTCTTCCTCGGTGCAGTCGGGAGAAACGAAGGTAAACTCGATGCCCATGCGCTTCATGGTGACGGCGAACAGATTGTAAGTACCGCCGTAGATGGAGGAGGAGGACACGACGTGGTCACCGGCCGAGGCAATGTTAAAGACGGCAAAAAAGCTGGCGGCCTGACCGGAGGAGGTCAGCATAGCGGCCGTACCGCCTTCCATCTCGCAGATCTTGGCGGCGACGGAATCGTTGGTGGGATTTTGCAGACGGGAATAGAAATAGCCCGAGGCCTCCAGGTCAAACAGCTTGCCCATTTCCGCACTGCTTGCATACTTGAAGGTCGTGCTCTGGATGATGGGGATCTGACGGGGCTCTCCGTTGCCGGGGGTGTAACCGCCCTGCACGCATTTGGTTTCTATTTTGTAATTTTGATTGCTCATAAGTTGCATCTCCTTGCATTTGTTCTCGCGCGCGTGCGCGGTCCTGCGCCCGGTCCTCGGGGGAGGGATTCTTCCGCGGTGCGCAGAGGTTGGGTCTACATCATTATATAGAACGGGAAATATTCTTCATTGTAGCACAAAAAACGAGGGTTGTCAACGGGGGCCGGGAATTTTTTTGGGGTAAAAACCGAATTTTGCAACTTTTGATTTCAATTCTTGCATTTTGTGGCGGGGGAGAAAGGGGGGATCGCTGAATTTTTTCAACAAATTCTCCTACGGACGCTCATACGGCGCGCGTTCAGGCCGCTCTGCAAAGAATATGACGAGAAAAACATCGACGCTCTTTCTTCATCTCCCGCAAGCACGGAATTAAATATGAGCGTTGTTGTCAAAAATTCATAAAATTTCATCCAAAAAAATATCAAAAACGGCACAACGACGATTGACAAAACTCTCCCTTTATGTTATAATAACAAAAATACGCGCGAAGAGAAATCCCTTCGCTTCCATCACTGATGTATCAGGAGGTTTACCATGGCAGATCGTATGAAAATCAACGCTTTCGGATTTTCCGACGTCCAGATGATTGACACCGTCCACAAGACATTGCTGTCTCTGCCCGCCACCGATATCGGTGTTTTTTCTTCCCCCTCATATGCTGTTTTTCCCGGTTTTTGTGATGTGCATGTGCATTTTCGCGAGCCGGGTTTTTCTTATAAAGAGACGATCGCATCGGGTTGCGCGGCGGCGGCACGCGGCGGCTACACTGCCGTCTGCACCATGCCCAACCTCAACCCCGTGCCCGACAGCGCCCAGCATTTGAAGGAGCAGACCGATCGGATCGATCGCGATGCCACCATCGGCGTCTATCCTTACGCTTCCATCACGGTAGGTCAGAAGGGCGAGCAGCTCTCCGATCTTGGCGCCATGACCGATCGCGCCGTTGCATTTTCGGACGACGGCCGCGGGGTGCAGGACGAGGATCTGATGCGCGCCGCCATGATCGAAGCCAAGCGGCTGGGCAAGATGATCGTCGCCCACTGCGAGGACAATTCCCTCCTCTTTGGCGGCTACATCCACGACGGCGACTACGCCCACGCGCACGGTCACCGCGGCATTTGCTCCGAGAGCGAATGGGGCCCCATCGCCCGCGATTTGAAGCTGGCCGAGGAGACGGGCTGTCCCTACCACGTCTGCCACATTTCCACCAAGGAGAGCGTTGAGTTGATCCGCCAGGCAAAAGCAAGAGGCGTGGACGTCACTTGCGAAACCGGCCCGCACTATCTTGTGCTGGACGACAGCGATCTTTGTGAGGACGGCAAATATAAAATGAATCCTCCCTTGCGCTCGCGCGAGGATAAGGAGGCGCTGATCGAGGGTATTCTCGACGGCACCATCGATATGATCGCCACCGACCACGCCCCCCACTCGGCCGAGGAAAAATCCCGCGGACTGGAAAAGAGTGCGTTTGGCATCGTCGGTCTGGAAACTGCTTTTCCCGTGATGTATACACACTTTGTCAAGACGGGCAGAATGAGCATGGAGCATTTGGTTCGTCTGCTGGTCGATAACCCCAGAAACCGCTTCGGCTTGCCGCTGGGCACCGACTTTTCGGTCTGGAAGCTGGACGAGGAATACACGGTGGATCCTTCGGAGTTTGCCTCGCTCGGCAAGGCGACGCCCTTTGAGGGAGCGAAGGTTTTCGGCAAATGTGTGCTGACCGTTTGCGACGGGCGAGTGGTATATAAAGCTTAAACTTCCTACAACTTCTTCTACGGACGCGCATACTGCTTCGCGCTGCGCTGTGCGGTGTTATGCCTATTCTTTGCCTTGTCGCAAAGAATAGGCGAAGAAAAGACACCAAGGGGCTCCCCCTTGGAACCCCGAGCGGGCGCGTCTTTGTGGGCGCGGACTTCGCCGCGCAACACGACGCGAAAACGAGCATCTTCAGCCTCTGCGTTTGCAAGTTAAAAAACTTGCAAACACGAAAGTAGCACGCAATGCACAAAGTAAAAAATTCTACTTTTGCTTTCCGCATCCTACTCCAACTAAATTTCCGACAAAAACGACTTTGCTTTCTCCGCCTGCCGCTCGTGTTGGCTAACCGGCGAGAGATGCACTAAAACAAATATGTTTTTCTCCTTTTCCGCTTTGCAGAGCGGCAATCGCAGGGAGGCCCCGGAGGGAACGTCCGGTCTGACTTTCTTTGGTACTTTCTTTGTTCAGCGACAAAGAAAGTACATAAAAAACCGCACAGCGCACGCGCAAAGCTGTGTGCGCGTCAAAAGAAACGGTTGCTACAAATCCAGTTAATACAAATTCAATTTATCATATACACAGGAGGCCACCCATGGCAAAAAGAACAGACATCAAAAAAGTCCTGATCATCGGCTCCGGTCCCATCATCATCGGACAAGCCGCCGAATTCGACTACGCCGGCACCCAAGCCTGCCTTGCCCTCAAGGAAGAAGGCTACGAGGTCGTGCTTTGTAACTCCAACCCCGCTACCATCATGACCGATACCACCATCGCGGATAAGGTCTACATGGAGCCCCTGACCCTGGAGTATATCGCCAAGATCCTGCGCTACGAGCGTCCCGACGCCATCGTTCCCGGCATCGGCGGCCAGACCGGCTTGAACCTGGCCATGCAGCTCGAAAAGAAGGGCATTCTCAAGGAGTGCGGCGTCGAATTGCTCGGCACCAGCTCCGAGTCCATCGAGCGCGCCGAGGACCGAGAGCTGTTCAAGGAGCTGTGCCAATCCATTGGTGAGCCTACCATCCCCTCCGAGATCACCTACTCCATCGACGAGGCCAAGGTCGCAGCCGAGAAAATCGGCTACCCCGTCGTTCTGCGCCCCGCATTTACCCTGGGCGGCACCGGCGGCGGCTTCGCCAACAACGAAGAAGAGCTGGTTGAGATCGGTCTGAACGCCTTCAAGCTGTCCCCCGTTCATCAGGTCCTGATCGAAAAGTCGGTCAAGGGCTACAAGGAGATCGAATTTGAGGTCATGCGTGACTCCAACGACCACGCCATCACCATCTGCGGCATGGAAAACATCGACCCCGTCGGCGTTCACACCGGTGACTCGCTGGTCGTCGCTCCCATCCAGACGCTCAGCCCCGAGGATGAAAAAATGCTCAACGACAGCGCCATCAAGCTGATCAAGGCGCTCAAGATCGAGGGCGGCTGTAACGTTCAGTTCGCACTCAATCCCCACTCGTCCGAATATTACCTGATCGAGGTCAACCCCCGCGTCTCCCGCTCCTCCGCTCTGGCTTCCAAGGCATCGGGCTATCCCATCGCCCGCGTGACCGCCAAGATCGCCGTCGGCATGGCGCTGGAGGACATCAAGATCGCCAACACCACCGCGGCCTTCGAGCCCAGCCTTGACTACGTCATCGCCAAGCTCCCCCGCTTCCCCTTCGACAAGTTCACCACCGCCTCCAATATGCTGGGTACCCAGATGAAGGCAACGGGTGAGGTCATGGGCATCGGCTCCAACCTGGAGGAGTGCCTGCTCAAGGGCATCCGCTCGCTCGAGATCGGCGTCAACCACGTGTATCTGGCCAAGTTCGACCACATGACCGAAGAGGAAATGCTGGATTATATCAAAGACTTCCGCGATGACAACATCTACGCCATCGCTGAGCTGCTCGCTCGCGGCGTAAGCATTGAGACCATCCACGACGTCACCAAGATCACCCCCTACTTCCTCGAAGCCATCAAGCGCATCGTCGAAATGGAGGAGACGCTCAAGGCGCATCCGTTCGACATCGAAACCCTCACCGCCGCCAAGAAAATGGGCTTTGGTGATAAGTACGTCGCCCGTATGTGGAAGTGCGCCGAGCTGGACGTTTACAACTTCCGCCGCGAACACAAGCTGTTCCCCGTCTTCAAGATGGTTGACACCTGCCACACCGGCGCTTATATTCCTTATTTCTATTCCTCCTACACGGGCGAGAACGCATCCGTCCTGACCGACAAAAAGAAGATCGTCGTGCTGGGTGCCGGTCCCATCCGTATCGGCCAGGGTGTCGAGTTTGACTATTCGACCGTTCACGCCGTTCAAACCATCAAAAACGCCGGCTACGAGGCCATCATCATCAATAACAACCCCGAGACCGTTTCGACCGACTACACCACGGCCGACAAGCTGTACTTCGAGCCCCTGACGCCCGAGGACGTCATGAACATCGTTGAGTTTGAAAAGCCCATCGGTGTCGTTGCCTCGCTCGG
>JAZLCA010000008.1:0-40830 GCA_045613985.1 Eubacteriales bacterium
CTTGCCGCCGCCGTTGGGGCCGGTGATAGCCACAAAGCGCTCGTCAACGGTCAAGCTGACATCATGTAATATTTCCTTCGTTCCGGACGGATCATTTTCCGCGGGAACGGCATAAGATACGTGTTTTAATTCCAACATGGGATAAAATACCCCCTTTCGATGTGATAAAATTATCGATCAAATGGTCGATTAAATAGTATATCACAAAGTTTGAGAAATTACAAGATTTTTTTGAAAGTTTTACAACAAAAACGTCATTTTTCCAAGCAGGCAAAAAATCGGGAATCGAAGCATCCTCCGATTCCCGATTTTTCTAACCAAATATAAAAAATCTTAGCTTTGGCAAATCACAAAATTTCCGATTGCAGCGCATCCGCTCGCTCGATGATGGTAATCAGTTTATCCCGATCCCAAAGTTCTACCCCTAATTCACCGGCCAATTTCAATGCATTCGGTGTAAAATAAGAGTTTGTCACCACGATCGCATATTCGGCATGGTACATTTTCGCACCGGCATAAATTTCCTGTACGGATTTCACACCCAATTTACCGCTGTATCGCTTACATTGAAAAGCATAGGTTTCATCGTACCGCTCCGCCAGAATATCGACCCCATAATCCCCACTTGCCTTGGTGCAAGAAACATTTTCAAATTCATTTTTCGATAACAGCATCGCGACGTATTTTTCAAAATCCACACCGCTCATGCCATCGATTTCGGATAAATCAACCACGTAGAATCGAGACTGTTTTTTATTTCGCTGCTTGTAATTCCAAATAGCAATCGCTGCTCCGCTGAATAGCATAACTAAGCATAACGGCCAATATTCAAATAAAACTGCTGCTATACTGACCGCAATCGCAAAAAACGAAATTAAAATAATCTTCATTACGCCTCTCTTATTTTACGAGGTTTTAACATTCTATGTCTCACAGCACAAATATACTCTTGGGCAATCTCAATCCTCCACGCTCCGCCGGCCTTCGAGCGCGCGGCAGAGGGTGACCTCGTCGGCGTATTCGAGGTCGGCGCCCACGGGAATACCGTAGGCAAGACGGGTGACCTTGACGCCCAGCGGCTTCATCAAGCGAGAGATATACATAGCCGTCGCCTCACCCTCGATGGTGGGGTTGGTGGCAATGATGAGTTCTTCCACCTCGCCCTCGCCCACGCGGGTAAGAAGCTCGCGGATCTTGATGTTGTCGGGCGTGACGCCATTCATAGGCGAAATCAGCCCATGCAGGACGTGATACACGCCGCGGTATTCCCTGACCTTCTCCATGGCCAGCACCGCCTTGGCGTCGGCCACGACGCAAACGGTGGAACGGTCGCGCGAGTCGTCGCGGCAAACGGGACACAGCTCTCGGTCCGTCAGATTCTGACACACGGGACACAGATGGATACGCTCCTTGGCGACGCGGATGGCATCGGCAAAGGCAGTCGCATCCTCGACCGACATATCCACGACAGAGTACGCAAGCCGCATGGCGGTCTTGCGTCCGACGCCCTCCAGCTTACCGAATTGCTCGGCTAAATGCTGGAGGGATTCCATATATTCTGCCATAAATCAGAACAAACCGGGCATATTCATGCCGCCCGTGATCTTACCCATTTCGTCGGCGTTGGTGGTTTCGACCTGGTTGATGGCCTGGTTGACAGCCGCGACGAGAATGTCGGACAGCGTTTCGATATCATCGGGATCAACGATGTCGGGCTTGATATCAATGGCAAGGATCTCTTTTTTACCGTTGATGCGGACGGTAACCATACCACCGCCTGCACTAACGTCGTACTCCTTTGCATCCAATTCGGACTGCAGATTGGCCATATCCTCCTGCATCTTCTGTGCCTGACGCAGCATTGCCTGCATATTCTGGGGACCGCCGCCCATACCCTTCGGGATATTCGCTCTCATAGTAATTTCTCCTTTGTTTTATGTAAATTTTATTAAAAATCCTGTTCTAACTCTTCGATGATCTCATCGAGCGCATTGGCTTCTTCCGCTTTCGGCTTAACCTCACAAATCAGGTCCTTTTCCTTGACCTCGCGCTGGAGGCACACGGACAACGCTCCCCGAAGGATATCCTTAGCGTCGCCCCGATCGATCATCATAAGCATAAAATCGTTTTCAAACCGGACAATAACGTTCCTCTCGCCCTCGGTGTAAGCTTGTGCTGTTTTCAGGAAGGAGGCCGACATGGCATCCTGCTGCGTCACGCGCTCCACCACCTCCTGCCATGCACGCAAGGGGCGAAGCACGCGCTTGCCTTCGGTGTCCATCACCTTTGCCTTGGGAGCGGGAGCTGTTTTTGACGCGGGCTTGGACTCCGGAGCTGCCACAGGCACCTCTTGAGATTTCTGGGGAGCAGGCGTGGAAATTGGGACGGACGTATCGCTCGGTGCCTCATCGTTTTTAGGCGTGCTGAAACGTCCCGACAACAGCATTTCCTCCAGCTTGGATAAGCGGGAAAGGATGGACTCGTTGGTCGTGCTGAGTGACTCGTCGCACATACGGGTGAGCGTCAGTTCCGCAGTTACGCGCTTGAGCGCGTTAGCACCCTGCATGGTCAAATACGCACTGTCCAACAGCTGACGGTGATACAGGATCGTTTCTTTGGAAAACAAACCGCTGACCTCGCGAAGCTGTTGAGATTCAGCATCGGTCAGGTCGAGATATTCCGCATATCGAGGCGTTGTCTTAACCACCAACATATCGCGGTAGGTAGAGATCAGATCCTGCCAGAACACGCTCAGGTCCATCGAAGATTGAACCACCTCTGCCACACGGGAATACAAGGCATCATAGTCACGGGAGGCGATAGCACGGACGGTGGACAAAAGGGCTTCTCTTCCCGTCAGCCCTACCGTTTCGTTGACCAGATCGGTCGTGATGGGACGGCGGGCGCCGGCGCACAATTCAAGCAACGAAATAGCGTCGCGCATACCGCCCTGAGCTAACTTGCCTAAAAGCGTAGCGGCTTCGGCGTCCAAAGTAATGCCTTCTACGCTTGCAATATGCAACAGGCGGTCACGAAGTACGGGGGTAGCAATACGGCGGAAATCAAATCGCTGGCAACGCGAGATGATGGTCGCCGGCAGCTTTTGCAATTCGGTTGTTGCAAGAATGAACACGACGTGAGCAGGCGGCTCTTCCAGCGTTTTAAGCAACGCATTGAATGCACTACCCGACAGCATATGTACCTCGTCGATGATATACACACGGTACTTGAGAGCATTAGGGGCAAATACGACCTCGTCGCGAATGTCGCGGATGTTATCGACGCCGTTGTTGGAAGCGGCATCCATTTCAAGCACGTCAGTGGCCGCTCCGCTGTCGATTGCTCGGCAAGCGGCACACGTACCGCAGGGAGAGCCGCCCACAGGAGACTCACAGTTGACAACCTTAGCCAGAATCTTGGCGCAGGTCGTCTTACCCGTGCCTCGAGAGCCGCAGAACAAATAAGCGTGGCTGAAAGCAGAATGCTCCGCCTCATATTTTAATATGGAGGTGATATGCTCCTGTCCGCACACGTCCTCAAACGTTTGCGGTCTCCATTTACGGTATAAAGCCTGATGCATATTCACGCCTCCTTACAAATAAAATTCAAATTCGTATCAGATCTCTGCCAGACGGCGCAGAGTACGGTAACCCAACTCCAATGCGGGGATATTGTCCTCCAAGCCTTCAAATTCCAACGAGAGCGTTCCTTCATAGCCGGAGTCCTTCAACAATTTGACACAGTCATACAGCGGAACAACGCCATGCCCCGCTACCGTACCGCGGATGAAGTTGCCGCCGCGGGTGCGAATAAAGCCCTCGGGATCCAGCGTGGATGCAGGGCGGAAAATAAAGTCCTTGGCATGGATGTGGATGGCATAAGGAGCCGCTGTGCGCACAGCAGACAGAGGCGACTCGTCGGTACAAAGGAAATTGCCCAGGTCGATCAGCCAGCGATAGTTTTCATCGTTCACCGTATCGATCAGTTTTTTGACACGAGAGCTATCCTGATAGATAAAGCCATGGTTTTCCGTACAGGTACGGATGCCCTTGCTCTTTGCATATTCGGTCACGCGGCGGATGTGAGGAGCCATCTGCTCTATCGCGCTCTCCCAATCCACGCCCTCGGGCAAAGAGTAGGCTACGTCGTGGCGCATGATTTTCGCACCCAGTGCTTCCGTCACGTCCACGCAATAGCAAAGATTCTGTACCACTGCCTCAACGTCCTCAACCATCAAATTGGCACCGACCGTGTAGGCACTGATCTCAAGTCCCAATTCTTCGCACAAAGCGCGCAATTCTTTGGCCTGCGCGATGTGATCTTCGCCATCCAACGTGATAAATTCGATCGCATCGAAGCCGATCTCCTTCGCTTTGCGGCAAACGTCAAAAAGCGACGCTCCCGTTGCTCTGCGATAACGTCCAAAGCTGTAACTGCTGACTCCAATCTTCATAATTGCGCCTCCGTACAAATAGAAATAGAGCAGTCCGGGCTGTAAAACGAGACCATACACCTCAAAATCGAACGTCACGCCTTCGCGAGGCACGCACCCCTCGCTCAAAACAGGCACCCTCGCGGCACACCGGCTCAACTGCTTAATGCTGCTTGGTTCCCCACCTGACATGGTTCACAGCCACCGATTGCGCAAGACCCATCTCTCAACACGAGCGATGCGACTCAAACCGAAAGCGGTCGGCCCTCAAAAGAGGAATCCATCCCTGCTATAGCGGATTTCAGGTACAGGGCTCCGCTACTCCCCCGACTGGTATGACCTCGTTTCGCAGCCCGACGCTGCTCACAAATCTTATTATAACAGATTTTTACGAACTTTGCAAGGGTTTTTAAAAAAATTCACAATTTACATTTGTTCGAGCAAAACATGGTGACAGGTCAACTTTTTTTTGAAAATACCATTGACAAACGTAAATGCATAGGCTATAATATAGCCGAATATGCAGGAAAACTCATATTACATACGAAAACATGGAGGACAAACCAATGTTCGAAACTTTTAAGAATTTGCTGGTCGAGGAGCTCCAGCTGGACGAGAGCAGCATCACCATGGAGTCTGAGCTGAAGGGCGACTTGAACATCAATTCCATCGAACTTTACGACCTGGCCATGATGTGCGAGGACAAATTCGGCGTAGAGATCGAAGATGACGAGTTCCACAAGTTCGTCACCATCGGCGACGTCGTCAACTATCTTGAGGCACACAAGTAATCAAAACAGAGTTTTGTATAGGGTATCGCAAACGCGGTACCCTTTCTCTTTTCAGACATAAATTCCCACAATTCCGTATATGCTGTATCAATCAAAATACGGAGGAATTTTATGGATATTGCAACCAAGCGGGCGGCGCGCTGTCTTGCCGAATATATCGCCTTTGTCGGATTGTTTCTCTTACTTGCCGCCACTCTTGCGGCACTGATTTTTTATTTTGGCAAAAGAGAAAAAGCAGCAAACACACACGAAAGTAGCCACGCGCACCCACGTCGCCAAACCATCATTTTGGATGCGGGACATGGCGGTGAGGACGGCGGGACAATCGGCACGGTGGACGGCAAAGAAATATATGAAAAAGATCTCAATCTTACCATTACACTGATGCTGCGTGATCTTTTGGAGGCCGAAGGATTTGACGTTGTTTTGACACGCGAGACGGACACGCTTCTGTACGATCGCAACACGGAGTATAAGGGGCGAAAAAAGGCGTTGGATCTGGCCGCACGCCTGGCCATCGGTCAAAACACCCCGGACGCGTTGTTCGTCAGCATTCATATGAACGCGTTTCCCCAGAAGAAATATAAAGGACTGCAAGTGTACTATTCCCCCAATCATCCTATGTCTGCAACGCTGGCGCAGACCATCCAATCCAAAACCGCAGAGTCACTGCAACCCGACAACACACGCGCCATCAAGCGGGCGGATTCCAACATCTATCTTCTGCATCACATAAAATGTCCCGCCGTATTGGTCGAGTGCGGATTCTTGTCCAACGAGGAGGAGTGCCGTGCCTTGTGCCAAAAAGAATATCAGCAGCAAATAGCAGATCTATTGTTTTCTTGTATCAAAAAAACGCTGACTGAACAGGCAGAAGCAAACTAAAAAGCGCTGTTTTCGTGCAAGAACACTTGATTTTCATGCGAAAGTGTTGTATAATACAGGGGAACGAATTTGATTTTTCCACCAACGGAGGACAGGCGCATGAAAGGAACCAAAACCATCTATATCTGCTCAGAATGCGAGATGAAAAGCCCCAAGTGGTTGGGCAAATGCCCCTCGTGCGGCGCCTGGAATTCCTTTGTTGAGGATGTGATCGAAACCGCGCCCGCTGCCAATGCTGCATCCAACAAGCGAGCCGCTCTGCGGGCCGTCACCGAAAGCGAGGCTCTTCCCTACGATCAACTCGATATGCCCTCCTATATGCGTTTTCCTACCGGCATGAATGAGCTCGACCGTGTGTTGGGCGGCGGAGGTCTCGTCACGGGATCCGTCATTCTGCTTTCGGGCGAACCCGGCATCGGTAAGTCTACCCTGCTGATGCAGATCTGCGATTCGCTCGGTCAGGGGCACCGCGTGCTGTACGTATCGGGCGAGGAGTCGGGCGGACAGCTCAAGCTGCGCGCCAAACGTTTGGGTGTCATCGGCACCAATCTGTTCATCCTGACCGAAACCAATCTGGAGCGCATCATAGCCCAGACGGACAAGGTGAGACCGGATGTTATCATCATCGACTCCATCCAGACCATCTACTCTGACACAGCCAACTCTACTCAGGGCAGCGTGTCGCAGGTCAAGGAATGTACTCTTGCCCTGATTGCCAAGGCAAAAAGCGAGGGAATTTCCATCATGCTGGTGGGCCATGTCAACAAAGAAGGCGGCATTGCCGGTCCCAAGGTGTTGGAGCATATGGTGGACGCCGTGCTGTATTTTGAGGGCGAGCGTCAGCAGTCCTACCGCATCATCCGCGCCATCAAAAACCGCTACGGCTCGACCAATGAGATCGGCGTGTTTGAAATGACCGATACAGGGCTGTGCGAGGTCACCAATCCTTCCGAAATGCTGCTGGCAGGTCGTCCCAAAAACATTTCGGGTAACTGTGCCGTGTGTACCATGGAAGGCACCCGCCCCCTGATCGCCGAAGTCCAGGCCCTCGTTTCTCCCACGGTCTTCCCCGCCCCCAGACGCACCAACAACGGTATGGACTACAACCGTCTGTGCCTTATTTTGGCCGTGCTGGAAAAGCGCATGGGACTTCGCTTCTCCCAAAACGACGTCTACATCAACGTCATCGGCGGCTTGCGCATCGACGAGCCGGCCTCCGACGTTGCCATGGCGCTCGCGCTCATCTCGTCGCACACCGACCGCGTCATTCCCGACGATCTGATCGCCGTGGGCGAGCTGGGCTTGTCCGGTGAATGCCGCGCTGTATCCAACCTCGAGCTTCGAGTCCGCGAGGCCGCCCGACTTGGCTTTCGCCGTGCCATCGTCCCCTTTCGTAACATCGAAAAGCGGGCCATCAAATGCGATGGCATCGAGCTCATCCCCATCCGGACGATCTACGATACGCTGAAATTTTTGAATGCGGAAAATAAAGATTGAGAGAAACAAAGGGATGCCTCTTGGGGTTCCTACCATAAAGCAGTATTTTACTTATGTTAAAGAGTAAAGTATTGCTTTATCTTTTTAACAACGAATTGATAATTGAAAACTCAAAAAAACATGTTATAATAAAATCGTAAGCTTACAAAATTCATTTTTGGAGGTACGACATGAACATTAAAATAGGTGCGATCATTAAAAAACTTCGCACAGAAAATAATATTACACAAGATACCCTTGCCACAGCTATAGGTGTTACACCTCAAGCTATATCTCGTTGGGAATCTGAAGGTGGGTATCCCGATATAGAACTTCTCCCGGCGTTGGCAGACTTTTTCTCGGTCAGCACGGATGAGCTTCTTGGATATAAGCTGTCGGAGCGAGAAGAAGAACTTGCAAATATAAAAAAAGAATTGCGCCGTTTGGCAGAAGTGGGAACTCATCAAGAAAAGCTTTCTTTCGCGCGCGATGCGTTTGTTAAATTTCCTAACGATTCCAAAATCAAAGTTTATCTTGCTGCCTGTTTGTCGGACGAATGGAACAATACACACGAGAAATCCCTGATTCATGAATCTGAAACTCTCTGTTTATCGGTAATTGACGACTGCCATGATGAAGACATACGTTATGAAGCAATTTTTACTTTAAGTAGCATATATAACGAATTGGGAGAAATAAAAAAAGCGAGAAGCACATTAGAATTGCTCTCGCCGATGAAGTACTGCCGCGAAACTGCTCTTGCTTGTGGAATTGGTGATGGAAATACAGAATTCTACATTCAAGATGAAATTGATAAATTTGCCGATGGTTTGGGATTGTCCATTCACAATCTTGTGCTACATGAAGATTTGCCAGACGATCCATCAACTTGGGATAAAAAAATTGAAATGCTTACTATATCTAATCGACTGTATAAGATGATATACGGAGATAACCTTATGTTTTATCACGTTAGACTATCCCGAAATTATTGGTTAATTTCCACGTATCAGATATCGCAGAGCAAAAAGGATGACGCACTTGAATCGCTTGAAAAGATGTGTTATCATGCAATTGAATATGATAAATCTTATATCAACAATCACGGGAAATTTTACACATCCGTTCTGACTGATAAGTTGATTTATCCTGAACCGAGCAAAGATTTTCACGAGCTAAAGGAGCACACAGATTGCTACCATATGCTTGACAGATTGCAACACAAACGATATGATTGTATCCGTCAAGATTCTCGTTTTGTTTCAATTGTGGAGAGATTGAATCAGTATGCGAAATGAGTTATCCTCGCCCCGCCTTGCGCGGGGCTTCGTTTTTGTGGACACCAAAGCAGTGCTTGTCAGGAAAAACAGATAAGGTTTGAGCAAACTAAACAGCCTTCCCCAGTGGGGGAAGGTAGTAGCCGAAGGCTGACGGATGAGGTATCCTAAACTCCAAGCAACTCCTCATCCACCGCGAGTACACCTGAAAAGTGTAATACACGATACCTTGCAGGGCATGGCACATGAAAAGGAGTACGAACAAAAATGTTCGTGCTCCTTTTGCTTTTTCGGCAAGTAAAACCTGCTTTATGGAAGACACCCTTTGGCATCCCTTTTCTTTCATTAAAAAACACACGATAAGTTCTTGACAGAATTAAAAAAATTATGATATAATATTTTGTATATTTTTTGTATATTATCGGATTTTACAAGGCAACTCTCCTTGAAGGGTGGGACTGTTTGTCGAGTAAACTTACCAAAGTTAAGAAAGGAACGAAAAATATGAAAATTTTCCGTTTGACGTCACTGTTTATGCTCGTTGCCGCGCTGTTGCTCTGTTGCTTGGGCATCACCGCTTGCAATGATCCGACGCCTCCCAATGACGTAGATCCCGAAACACCGGTCGATCCGGAAACGCCCATTGATCCCGAAACACCCGTTGATCCCGAAACACCCACCGACCCCGACAAACCAAACGAGATGGAATACATCGTCACGGTGACCGATCCCGACGGCTCTCCCCTTGCCGATGCTGCCGTGCAAATCTATCAGGGCGATGAGTGTCTTTCCTCCGCTTCCACCGCCGCTGACGGTACAGTCCACTTCACCCTGGTTCAGGGGGACTACATCGTCAAAGTCACGTTGGACGACTATACTGGCGAAACATCATATCCCCTTACGAAAGATGCGGCGACCTTGAACGTGGTCCTGACCCCCGTTCCCAAGATCTGTGAGTATATCATTACCGTCGAGGATAGCGATGGTAGTACGCTGAAGGGAGCAAACGTAATGATCTTCAAGGACAATGAAAATCTCGGTTCTGCCGTAACCGATGAGAAGGGTGAAGCCCGCTTTACGCTGACCGAAGACAATTACTATGTCAAGGTGACGTTGGAAGACTACACCGGCGAAGAGATGTACGCCTTCTCCGAGGGTGAGACAACGCTCAACGTAACGCTTGCACCCATCCCCTTTGCAGGAATAGAACTGATACTGGACAATGCTTCTTCTTATACTATCGTTTATCCTGCCAAGGCACACCTCCGCTTTTCCGATGCTGCCAACGCGCTGAGCCAGCAAATTCGACTGCGTACGAGCGTGATACTGCCTGTGGCTGCCGACAATACGCTGGGTAGCGGCGCATATGAAATTCTGATCGGTGAAACCAACCGCCCCGAGAGTGCCGCCGCTATCGCCGCACTCCCGACACACGGATATTCTGTCACGATTAGCGGAGATAAGATCGTAGTAGTGGGAACCGATCCCACGATGACGGCTTTAGCCCTCTACCGCTTGGAGGCAGAGATTTTGAAAAACACTGAGCTGTGCGGCAAGGGTATGTTACTCATTCCCGAGGGTACGGCACTGACTCAAAGCTACGACGCGGCGTTGACCGTCAAGGAAAAAATAGAAAGCGAATACGCCGTAACAGCATCTACCGAATTTGTTCTGCACGGTGAGCAGTACACCAAGAAGATCCGTATTACCCAGGGTGCAGCCTCTGACGGCAAGTATGCCTATTTCTCGGTACGCCGCGCAGGAACTGACGGCGTCGGCGGCGTTATTTACAAGTACGATCTGGAGACGAAGGAGAAGGTCGCTGTCAGTGAGGAGATCGATTTTGGACACGGTAACGATTTGACCTATGACACCAAGAATAACCGCCTCATCGTTTGTCACGGTCTGAAGCAGAGTCACATTTTGACCATTGTCGACCCTGAAACGCTGACCGTCATTGAGCGCGTGGAAATTGAGCCCTCCGGCAGTTCTATCACCTACAACCCCTGGACGAATTCCTACGCTATGGGCGAAGGTTATAAAATTGATTTTATGGATGCAGATTTCAATCTGATCAAAACAGTTAACCGCAAAGATTATGACCAGCGAGGCTATGTCAACCAGGGTGGTGGCTCGGATCAGAATTTCATCTATTTCCCTGTGAGTGCTTCTAACAAAACCAAAAATGCAGTAATAGTTTTTGACTGGGAAGGAAATCAAGTCAAGGAAATACCGCTTCCCGAAGAACACGAATCCCAGAGCATTTTCGTGGTAGGTGACACTTATTACATCACCTTCTACCATAACGGTCAGGATGCCGGCACCTATCTCCACGAGATGACCTTTGAAATCGTTTACGTAAACCGCTCGTAAAAATCAATCGAAAAACGCCCACCAAATAATATAATCCCCTTAGAGTAGACACTCGAAAAACAAAAAAAGTTTTCGAGACTACACTAAGGGGATTATATCTATATCAAAAGGTTGGCGTTTTTTCTTTTATCCCCCAAACACCGTCTCCACCCGTTTTCGACACCCTGCGGGCGAGTAGGTCCAGCGGTCGATATGCTCAACATCTTCACCTATGTAATAGGTCAGCGGCGTGGGGGCGCTCGTCCCCGCAAAGGTATCGATCAATACCAGCTTGATCTTCATGCGTTCCGGGAGAATGCTTTTGATAAACACGGCGGCACTCTGACCCACCCACGTTTTTGCCTGTTCCCTCATTTCCTCCCGCAACTCGGTAAGACCTGCAAGGTTGGGGGCAAGCTCGACGAACATCCCGTAATCCTCCACGCTGCGCACGATTCCCGTGACCGTCTGCCCCATATCAAAGCGGGCGGCATTTTGCTCCCATGTACCGAGCAGCTCGCGCAAGGTGACGAAAACGCGGTTGTTCTGCGCGTCTATCGTTTTGACCGCCACCCGTAATTTCGCCCCAACGGCAACTCGTTCGCGGGGGTGATGAATGCGGGAGACCGACAGACAATCGACACTCAAAAGAGATACGATTCCACAGCCGATATCGACAAATGCCCCGAAACTCTCAAGATGCGTGACCTTGGCAGGAATGATATCGCCCGGCACAAGTGTACTTAAGAATTCACGGTAGCAATCCATTTGGGCTGCTCTGCGGGAAAGCAGCAATTGAGGCTTCCCTTTTTCTTTTTCACGCAAAACTCCAAGCACGCGAAAGCAAACGGGCTTGCCGACGCGGGATATCACAGCAATATCCTTAATGGGCTGTCCGTCAGGGTTGAACACCGTCTCCCCATACGGCATATACCCCTCAAAACCGCCCACGTCTACGTGAAGATTGAGCGAGTGATCGCACAGTGTGGCAATGCCCTCCAGGATCATTCCGTTATTCATAGCCCGCTCCAGTGCGCTGATGCTGGCCGTGGCTTCTCTGTTTTCCGCGGTAGCCAGACGGGAACCTTCAGGCAGATAGTAATCGTTCATACGTATCGTTCTCCTTTCCATACACTTCCGGATCTTTTTCATCCGTAACCTCGGATGGTATGGTCCATTGTATGAAAAAAGAGAACAAAATATGCTTTTGTTGATACGGCACCAAGAAAAAAGCAAAAAGCCCTTTTCAAATGCTCCAAAATATGATATACTGACAGATATGAAGAAAATCAAAGAAAGGCATATCATGAGAAAACTTTTGAGATTTCTAAAACCTTATATTAAAGAAACCATTTTAGGACCGCTGTTCAAGCTGCTCGAGGCCTCCTTTGAATTGCTCGTCCCCCTGGTAGTTGCCAACATTATTGACGTTGGTATCGCACAGGGAGACCGAAGCGTTATTCTGCGCGGCTGCCTGATATTGGTGGCCTTAGGTATCATCGGTCTGATCTGCGCGATCACTGCGCAGTATTTTGCTGCCCGCGCCGCCGTCGGCTTTGCCTCTCAGGTGCGTCATTCGCTGTTCTCACATATCGGAAAGCTGTCCTACAGCGATCTGGACCGCGTGGGAACTTCGACTATGATCACCCGTATGACCAGTGACGTCAACCAAGTGCAATCGGGCGTCAATTTGACGTTGCGCTTGGTTCTGCGCTCTCCCTTCGTCGTCTTCGGCGCGATGATCATGGCCTTTACCGTCAATCCTACTGGAGCGTCGGTGTTTGCTGTCACTATTCCCGTTCTTTCTCTGGTTGTGTTCGGCATTATGCTCATTTGCCTGCCGCTATACAAAAAGATCCAAGAGCGTCTGGACGGTATTACGGGGGCAACACGAGAGAACCTGACCGGTGTGCGCGTCATCCGCGCTTTTTGCAAAGAAGATGATGAAATTGCGACCTTTGATCAGCGCAACCATCTTCTGACGACCGTTCAGAACCATGTCGGCCGCATTTCCGCCCTGCTCAATCCTCTGTCCTATGCCCTGGTCAATCTTGCCATCGTCGTTTTGATCTACATCGGTGCCATTCAGGTGGATCACGGCAAAATATCGCAGGGTGAAGTCATTGCCCTTTACAACTACATGTCTCAGATTTTGGTCGAGCTGATCAAGCTGGCCAGCCTCATCATCACCATCACCAAAGCCATCGCCTGCGGACGCCGCGTCCAGACCATGCTGGAGGTCAAAACCACTATGGACGTCAATGAGGGCGGACTGAATCCCCCGGCAGGCGAGGGTGAGGTCGTGCGCTTTGAGAATGTCAGCATGGCATATACCGGCGCGGGTGACGTGGTACTGCACGACGTCAGCTTTACTGCGAATCGCGGTGAAGTGATCGGTGTCATCGGCGGCACCGGTTCGGGTAAATCCACCCTGGTCAATCTTATTCCCCGCTTTTATGATGTCAGCGAAGGACAAGTATGTGTCAACGGAACTCCGGTCAAGGAATGGTCTGCCGAACGACTGCGAGAGCGCATTGGTGTCGTACCGCAAAAAGCGGTGCTGTTCCGCGGCACCATTCGGGATAATCTCCGTTGGGGCAATGCAAATGCGACCGAGCAGGATATGCTGGACGCGCTCCGAATTGCCCAGGCCGAAGAGATCGTTCGCTCCAAAGCTGGCGGTCTGGATGCCCCCGTGGAGCAAAACGGACGTAATTTCTCGGGCGGTCAGCGCCAACGATTAACCATCGCACGCGCTCTTGTCCGCAAGCCCGAAATTCTGATTTTGGACGACAGCTCCTCTGCTCTCGACTATGCAACCGATGCTGCCTTGCGCCGCGCTCTGCGCGAAATGAAGGATGCGCCTACGGTGTTTATCGTATCGCAGCGCGCCACCTCGCTTCAACACGCCGACCGCATCGTCGTACTGGACGATGGCGAGGTTGCAGGCATCGGTAATCATGAACAGCTTTTGCAAAGCTGTGATACCTACCGCGAGATCTACGAATCGCAATTCAGAAAGGAGAGTGTCTGATATGGCAAAAGAAAAACTCTCCGCCAAGCAAACGCGCAAGGCTCTTGGACACGTACTGTCCTATTTGCGCCGCTACCGTCTCCATATTCTCTTATCCGCCCTGCTCGCCACCGTTTCGGTCGGCCTGACGCTGTATATTCCCATTGTAATCGGTGATGCTATCGACTGCATCGTGGATCAGGGCAACGTTGATTTTGAGAGCATTCTTCCCCTTCTCATCCGCGTGGCAATCTGCACCGGCATCATTGCCCTCGCCCAATGGTTGATGAGCACACTCAACAACAAGATCACCTTTGAGGTCGTGCGTGATACCCGAAGCGCGGCCTTCCGCCGCATTCAGAAGCTTCCCCTCTCTTATCTTGACACCAAGCCAACGGGAGAAGTCGTCAGCCGTGTCATTTCCGACGTTGATCAGTTTGCCGACGGCCTTCTTCTCGGCTTTACTCAGCTGTTCACCGGTGTCCTGACCATTCTCGGCACTCTTGTTTTCATGCTGACACTGCACCCGCTGATCACCCTTGTTGTCGTAGTGTTGACGCCGCTGTCTCTGTTCGTCGCCCGCTATATTGCCACCCACACGCACGATATGTTCAAAAAGCAATCCGAAACGCGAGGCGAGCAAACAGCGATGATCGAGGAAATGATCGGCAACCAAAAGGTAGTCAAGGCCTTTGCGCATGAGGACGAATCTCTGCGCGATTTTGACGAGGTCAACGAGCGTCTTTGCAAATACTCGCTCAAGGCTATCTTCTATTCCTCGCTGGTCAATCCCTGTACCAGATTTATCAACTCCATGGTCTACGCCGCCGTTGCTCTGACAGGTGCTTTGACCGTGTTGTCCAATCCTACGGTCTTTACCGTCGGCATGCTGTCCTGTTTTCTGACCTACGCCAACCAGTATACCAAGCCATTCAACGAAATTTCGGGCGTTATTACCGAGTTGCAAAATGCTCTGGCCTGCGCCGAACGCATTTTCGATCTGATCGAACAGCCGGCCGAGGTGGCGGATGCCGCAGACGCTACCGAGTTACAGCGAGCACAGGGTACCGTCGCGCTGGAGGACGTACACTTTGCATACGATCCCGCCCGTCCCCTCATCCGCGGCTTCACCCTTGAGGTTGCTCCCGGTCAGCGAGTGGCTATCGTCGGCCCCACAGGATGCGGCATAACCACGCTGATCAATCTGCTCATGCGCTTTTATGACGTGAATGAAGGTGTCATCTCTGTCGACGGCCACGCCCTCCGCCAACTCTCGCGCCGCTCCCTGCGCCAAAACTACGGTATGGTGTTGCAGGAAACGTGGTTGCGCTCGGGCACCATCCGCGATAATATCATCATGGGCAAGCCCGATGCCACCGAGGAGGAGATCGTAGCGGCGGCCCGCGCTTCCCACGCGCACAGCTTTATCCGCCGATTGCCGCAGGGCTACGACACTGTCATTGGTGAGGACGGTGGCAGCCTTTCTCAAGGTCAGAAGCAGCTGTTGTGCATCACCCGCATTATGCTGTGCCTGCCGCCCATGCTCATTCTGGACGAGGCTACCTCCTCCATTGACACCCGAACAGAGCTGAAAATTCAGGATGCATTTGCCCGTATGATGAAGGGGCGCACCAGCTTTATCGTGGCTCACCGCCTGTCCACCATCCGCGATGCCGATATCATTCTCGTGATGAAAGACGGCAATGTCATTGAGCAAGGCAAGCACCAAGAACTGCTCGCCCGTGGTGGATTTTACGCCAACCTCTACAACAGTCAATTTGATCCCGCATAAGAAAAATGCCTGCTTGATGTACCAAGCAGGCATTTTTGATGCTTAAAATTTGGGTTCACCGTCAAACTTTCCGTAAAAGGAACGATAGAAATCCTCATCTATCCGGCCCGTGATAGGCGAAGGGCGGAGATTACCCTTTTGACGGTTGAGGATGGGCATAATCGTGTCCTTGCCGACGATCACGTGATCGATCAGCGTCACCCCCATGGGCAACAGCGTGTTGTAGAGGAAATTGGTGGTGGCGATATCCTCCGAAGCCGGAATGGCAACACCGCCGGGATGATTATGAGCGATCAGCACCGAGGAAGCATTTCGCTTGATCGCGTGCTCCATGATTTTCCTTGCGTTGATATTGGCCTGATTGACAGTTCCTTTGTCCAAAAGTTCACAGCCCAACAGCTTCATACCGTTATCGAACAGCAACAGATATACCTGTTCCACCGTAATGCCGGTGTACAGGCTGCGCAGATAGCGCGCAATATCCTCGAAATGATCATATTTCTTGGGCGGATGATAGCTTTCCTTGACCATGCGGCGAATCAATGCGGCAGTCAAACATATCATTGTAGCCGTTTTGTCACTGATTCCCTCCACCAAGACCAAATCCCGATGATCGGCCAGAAAAACGCCCTCAAGTGATCCGAATCGATCGATCAATCGATGGGCAATCTCGTTGGTATCTCGGCGAGGCAAGGCGGGAAACAGGTACATTTCCAATAATTGATGAGAATCAAAATGATCGGATCCCTCGCGCTCAAAACGTGCTCTCATTCTCTCACGATGCCCCGCATGGGGATTGGATTTTTCCTGATCAGACATAATTGCCAACTCCTTTACATAGATCTGCCTTATTTTAGCATATCCTTTGCCATCTGTCAACACATCCTAAAAAATGCATCGCCAACATATTTTCGACACCAATTCTCCTTGTACGACATAATATGAAAGTGGAAGGAGGTGCTCTCATGAAGCAAAATCCGGCTCCAAACAACGGTATTATGATTGCCGTGACCGGTTCGATGACGGCCGCGCTTCGCGCTCAGCGCGCTCTGGCATCGGCGGCAATTCGCGCAGAAATCGTCAAATCCAACAACGACAGTGGGAGAGGATGCGGTTACGGCGTTGCATTTGCCGCCACACAGCAAGGTAACGTCCGAACCATACTGACAGACGCTCACGTCAACGTCAGACGGTATACCCAAGAGTCCTGGCCTACGCTGTAATCCTAAGAAAGAGAATAGTAAGGTATGAGTATCATATATCTGGATAACGCGGCGACAAGCTTTCCCAAGCCTCGCTGTGTATGCGACGAGGTGGATCGTTGCATACGGAGATATTGCGGCAATCCCGGGCGGAGCTCACACGCCTTGGCGATGGCAGCCGCAAAGAAAATTTACGAGTGTCGCGAGCAATTGTCTTGTCTTTTCGGTGCTCCCTCCCCCGAGAAGGTGTTCTTCACCCTCAACGCAACCTACGCCCTCAACTTTATGATCAAGGGGCTTTTACGTCCGGGGGAACACGTCTTGATTTCAGACATCGAGCACAATGCGGTATGGCGGCCCATCGAGCGCTGTTTAAGGGATCAGTTGATTGAATACGATACGTTCCCGTCCATGCTGGCCACCCCGGACGAACGGCGTCTGCGCAACCCGACCCGTATTTGCGCCCGCATTGCTACCCGTCTGAAGCCCAATACGCGTGCAGTTATTTGCACGCACCAATCCAATCTATGCTCTGCCGCTCTCCCTTTAAAGGAGATTGGAGAATTCTGCCGTCGGCATCATCTTTTATTTATCGTAGATGCCTCGCAATCTGCAGGACATCTGGACATTGACATGCAGAAAATGTGCATCGATGCACTGTGCGCCCCCGGTCACAAGGGTCTGTACGGCATACAAGGCTGTGGATTCGGAATTCTCCGAGAGGGACTCTGCCCCGACACATTGGTCGAAGGCGGCAGCGGATACGCCTCACTTGAAGCCTCCATGCCTGAGGAGTTTCCCGAAAGAGGCGAAGCAGGTACTCTGCCAACCCCTGCCATCGCGGGACTCTGCGAAGGCATCAAGTATATCCGAAAGATAGGCCTTGAAGCTATTCGCACCCATGAGCAACGCTTATTTAGTCGCTTGGCAGAATACCTGGAAAATTCAGAGGGATATCACGTTTATCTGCCTGAATATGCAGGTTCAACCTTGATGTTTCACCGAGAAGGATTGCCCTCCGATCAAATTGGTCAGTATCTGTCTCGTCGAGGCATTTGTGTGCGCACGGGATATCACTGTGCCGCGCTGGGACACCGGACACTGGAAACGCCAAGCGGCGGCGGAGTGCGCGTCAGCGTGGGATTATTTAATCGAATCAGTGACATCGACGCATTATATTATGCTTTGCGCGATATGGAACACGCATATGAAATAAAGCAGGAGCATCGTTAAGATTTCTCCTGCTTTATCTTTATTTCGCCGGTTGCAAGACCACGTTGGCAACGCCACGTTGGCCGTCCTTGCGCACATATTCAATGGTTACGGTATCTCCAATATCGCAATCGTACAAATGCTCCCGCATATGCTCAAAAGATTCGATGGTAATACCGTCGATGACGACCATAATGTCACCGATCTCAATTTTCCCATGAGCATCTGAGGTCAGCGTCACACCCGTAACCAACACACCGGTTTCCAAAGCCTTGAAGCTGTTGGGGACCTGTGCCGCCTCCTCTTCGGTCAAGCGCTGAATATAATCTTCCAGCACCACGTAATAGGCATCCTTTTCGACCATCACGCCCGTGATTCCCAAAAGCGGTCGGCCCGAGGAAACGCCGGAATCCACACCATCCGTCGTTCCCTTTTCCATCAAAGCGGTCAACAGAGGTAACGCGGCATCAATGGGAATGGCAAAGCCCAAACCTTCGTAATCCCCAGCCAATTTCAGCGTGATGATGCCAATAACTTCTCCTCGATCGTTGAACATAGGACCGCCCGAGTTACCACTGTTGACGTTGGCATCGGTCTGAATGAGCGTCATTTTTTTGATCATTGTACCGTCGGTGTCGCGAATTTTGACATCGCGGTTGATCGCAGATACACGTCCGAAGGTGGACGTCCATCCAAACTCCAATCCCGCAGGGTGTCCGATCGCCACTACGCTGTCGCCAATAACCGCCTCGGAGGATTTACCAAATACCGCGCAAGGCAATTTTTTGGCATTGATCTTGATGACGGCTAAGTCGTCGATCTCACTCTCGCCAATCAATTCTGCCTTGTATTTTTTTCCGTCATATAGCTGGACTATAATTTCTGTCGCTCCGTTGACCACGTGACTGTTGGTGGCAATATAGCCATTCTCCGTCATAATAATGCCGGTTCCAATGCCTCCGCCAAGTCCCGTTTTAACTGAAATTGCAACGACAACCGGATTTCCCATCGCCGAAATTTCTTGCATGGTTAAAGCACCCTCGCGATCGGCCCCGTTCGACCCTGTCGGCCGATCCGAAGGAAACAAGGCAGCACCGCCCCATCCAGCCAAAAGCGTTGCAAGCAAAATGGCAAAGCACACGGCAAAGCATGCCGTCATAACAATCGCATAAGTCAAGGTACCGCGCCGACGTTTACGCTGATTCTGTTTTTCGTCCGCCGCTACTTGTTCCTGATACTCCCAGCGATATGTGACCGCAGGCTCCGGAGTCCAATCGTTGTCGGCAAGATCGAGGGAAGCCTGTGACTCCTGTGACTCCTGCGATAAAATCTCCTCGTCCCCGCCCTTCACTTCTTCTGTCGGCACCGAAGGAACCGTCTGTTCCTTCAATTCAATCTTATCCGCTTCTCGATCGACAGGCGGCTGAAGATTTTGTTCCGAATTTGTATTTTCAAGCATTCCTTACTCCTTGAAATTTGATCATGTCCGAATGTCCGGCTTAAACGCCGGCTTCTTTTATTGTAAACGTGAATTGACAATCCTTACCCTCGACGCTGGTCACCCAAATGTCCTCACCGTGAGCGGCAACGATCGTTTTGCAAATATACAGACCAAGTCCCGTTCCGCGACGATCCAATCCGCGGCTCTTGTCTCCCTTGTAAAAGCGCTCAAAAACCAATGGTAGATCCTCCGCGGCAATTCCCTGTCCCTGATTGTAGACAGCGACACGGATACGCCCTTTTTTGCCCTTTTCCTCCTGGGACACACGATCCAGAGTGATACGCAAAACACCCTCGTCCTGCGAGAATTTTACAGCGTTATCGCACAGATTGTACAACACTTGGTAGATCGCATCATGATCCGCCGTTGCCATCATGCTGTCGCGCTCGCAGACGAATTCGACCGACAAATGCTTTTCTTCGATCTGCTGCTCAAACGAGATCAGAATCTGACGTCCCATTTCGCAAATATCAAACGGCTTCATCACAAATTTCCGTTCCCCCACTTCAATACGGGTCACGTCCAGCAAAGAGGAGACCAAGCGAGACAGCCGACGTACCTCTCCCGAAATCAAGCCGAGATAATAATCCTGCTTTTCCGGAGGAATCACGCCGTCTCGGATGGCATCAATAAAACCGGAAATGGTCGTCATCGGGGAGCGCAGATCGTGCGACACGTTGGCCACAAAACTGCTTCGCGTTTTTTCGGTGTTTTCCAAAGCCTGAGCCATTTGGTTGAAAGCCATACCAAGTTCGGCAACCTCGTCGTTTCCGTGCACCGCGACGCGACGGTCAAAATCCCCCTCCGCGAAATCCTTGACCGCCCGGCGCATCTCACGCAAGGGCGCACTGACACGCTCGGAAATGAAATAAACGGCAATCAGTGCCGCCAGCATGATCCAAAGGCTGGCCATAAGGATGGTTCGCGCCATAACGTTAAGCAGACCTGACCAACGGGCACTGGGGGAGGAAACGATCACCGTTCCCACCATTTCTTCACCGTTCATAACAGGCAAAGCGTAGGCCAATTGACTGTCCTTGATGGAGCGATTGAAATTGTCATCACGGATGACTTCCGAACCGTTTTTGAGCAGATTCAAAGTGTCCTGCGACAATCTGAAATCTTGGGGAAATTGTGCATCGTAATTGCTTTGGGAAGCAACGGGAACGCCTTGAGCGTCCGTTAGAATAATGAGCATATGGTCCGTCGAAGTGGTCGCTAAACGAAGCATCCATTCCACGTCGTCCTGATCGGGCGGCAGCATAGGCTTTCCGCTCTGCACTTCGGACTGCATATATTCTCGCATTGCCTCTGCCAACTGTCTCGCACTGTCCATTTTGACGTCCGTAGCATAATTGTTGACGATGCCGTACATGACCAGCAACAGCATGGAAAGACAGATGGTGATAATCAAAACAAAGGCAAATAAATACTTGCCGAATACACTTTTAAGCATATCAAAAATCAGCCGAGAATCTCAAACTTATAACCAACGCCCCAAACGGTTTTAAGCACCCACTTGTCCGAAACACCCTCCAGCTTTTCTCTGAGGCGCTTGACGTGAACGTCTACCGTGCGTGAGTCGCCCAAATAGTCAAAGCCCCACACCTTGTCCAGCAGCTGATCGCGGCTGAATACGCGGTTGCAGTTGGAAGCCAGGAAGTACAGCAGCTCCAGTTCCTTGGGAGGAATGTCGATCGCCTTACCGCACAGCTTGAGCTCGTACTTTTCCTTGCTGATCTCAATGTTATCAAACTTAATGGTCTCCTTGCTGTCACCCTGACCTGCATAGGCCTGATAGCGACGCAGAACCGCCTTGACGCGTGCGGAAAGCTCCTTCATATCAAAGGGCTTGACCACGAAATCGTCCGCACCGAGCTCAAGTCCAAGCACCTTGTCAAAGACTTCGCCCTTTGCAGTGATCATGATAATGGGCTTACTGGACATCTCTCGGATCTCGCGGCACACCTGCCAACCGTCTTTTTTAGGCAGCATAATGTCCAACAGAACCAGGTCGGGAGAATACATTTTGAAAAAGCTTACACCCTCAACACCGTCGCCGGCCACTTTGACTTCATAGCCCTCTTTTTCCAGATAGATTTTGAGCAATTCACTGATGTTGGGATCGTCATCCACAACCAGAATTTTTTTATCTAGCATTGTTTCGTCCTCCATTTATTTTTTCTGAAAATCGTCAATTCATGTATCCACGATCAAAAAACGGCCCCGCTCACAGAAAACGCAGCGGCAAGATCCGATCTTGTCGTGAAAAAAGCCGAATTCCACAGAAAAAACAGTATTTTTTCCACAGAATATACATTTGCAGTTTATTATATCATATAAAATGCAAAAATCCAAGAATTTTTTGTAAATATGTGGAAAAATTTTTCAAACAGTTAAATTTTCAATTAAATTCCCGCGTTGGTGCAATGGGAATTTAATTTGATAATTTTCGTGGGAACGCAAAAAAGGAAAACAGCCCCACCGCCCTGAATTTCGAGGGGCGATAGAGCTGTTTTTACATTATTTTTAGCGTACACGTCGTTATCCAGCGTGGTGTAGGCTATGTCGGACAGCGCCTTTTCACGCGCGGTCAGTGCCGTTGACAGCATATGCAACGTGTCGGCGGCGCGTTCGGCGTCCAAAATCCCCAGCTCTGCTTGCAGGACCTCTTGCTGCGAGGCCGACATTTGGGCTATCGCCTCTATGGCGGGCTGATTTGACAGCAGAACCGAAGCAGTGGGGACAGACACGAGATTGGTGCTCTTATCACGCACGGTGCCGTCGGCCGCGGTGTACTTGACGGGCAGGCCGTACATATACATGGTGCGCGTGCCGTCAGAATTACGGAAGATCACGCTGCTCATGTTGGTCTCCTCCGAGCGCATACGCTCCACAGCACCCGCTCGGTCAGCGCGGCAGCGCTGATGAACTCGGGAATGTCGGCGGCTGTGAGCAATATCGGCTCGGGGGAGGTGAGTGATTTTGCCGCCTCAGTCGGGCAGGCTGTTTTGCCCCTGCCGTCAACGGCAAACGACATCCTCCGCGCACTCGGTGAGATATTCAACTACCAAGACGAATAAATCAACTTCCCGTTGCTTGACTTATCGGTCCGCTCGTGGTACAATTTTAATTGTTAAATCTACTACCGAGGGGGTGTCGCC
This sequence comes from Eubacteriales bacterium, assembly GCA_045613985.1. Classification (GTDB taxonomy): domain Bacteria; phylum Bacillota; class Clostridia; order Oscillospirales; family CAG-272; genus SIG644. The sequence goes on from JAZLCA010000008.1 coordinate 23,098, forward strand.
ACGTGAAGCAGAGCTACGAAGAACTGGGAAAAAATATTGCCTATTACCGCCGCCGTGCGGGCCTGACACAGGACATGCTATCCATGCAGATGGGCGTATCCATGCAGGCGGTTTCCAAGTGGGAGCGCAGTGTTTCCGCGCCCGATGTGTCGTTGCTGCCCCTGCTGGCTCAGGCGCTTGGCGTCACTATCGACGCCCTGTTTGCTCTGTCCGAGGAACACGCGCCGCTGTTGTATATTGAAGATGTGCCGTGGGAAGATGACGACAAATACCGTCTGGCACTGTTTCACGGCAAGGTTTTGCTCAGCCGTCAGACGCACTTGTGTCGGCGCGGGGGCAGTTTGATTGCCCACATACAAATACCCGAAGGGGGAGAGAGAGAGGAAGGCTGAAATTTCAGCTTTTCTCCTCTTCTCCATCTTTTCCCCGAAAGGAGGACTCTATGAAAAAATCCAAAGAAAAAGAAAATAAAAAAGAAGAAAAAAAGCCCAAGCTACCCCTTGGCAAGGTCCTGTCGGACAACCTCTTCGTCCTGAAGATCGTCCACCGCGCCTCACCTTGGTACATGCCCACCTACTTCGGCTGGTCCGTCTTCGGCTCCATCGTCAATTTTCTGTCGGGCTCCTACCTGTTGCGTTTGGTCATCAACAAAATGCAGAACCCCGACGCGCTCTCCTCGGTGCTTCTCTACGTCGGCATCATTTTCGCCTTAAACGTCCTTTACCGTCTGGTCATCGGCTATATCAACAACAAGCTCTATCCCCGCTATAACATCAAGATCGTGGGTGAATTTCAACAGATGCTGTTTGACAAGGCCCGTCGCGTCGAGCTGGCTTGTTACGAGGATCCCGCCTTTTACGACAAGTACGTCAAGGTCATGGACACCGCCTACAACCGCTCGATGAACGTCATTTATGCGCTTGACCGTCTGATTTGGAACGGCGTTTCCTTCTTTGCCAACGCCGCTCTCCTTTACATCATCGATCCATGGTTTGTCGTATTCGGGCTGTTTCCTCTACTTTTGGGTCTGCTCAATAAGCAATCCAACAAGCTGGGGCACAAGCTCAGAACCGATGCCACCCCCTGTGACCGCAAGGAGGCTTACGTCCGCCGCGCCTTTTATATGTCCGATTACGCCAAAGAAATACGCCTTTCCAACATCAGCCGACCGATATTCGGTCTGCAAAAAAAGGCGATGGAGGATCACGTTGCGCTCTTGCGCGCATACCGGTGGCGGCAGGTCCCCATCCGTTACGTACTGGAGATCGGCCTTGAGGTCGTCACGATACTGGGATCGATGCTGTATGCTGCATGGCGAACGTTAGTGGATACCACCAACCCCATGCTCATCGGCGACTGCATCGTCGTATTCAACTCGGTTTCCATGATCGCATGGACACTGAACGACCTTGTCGCCAACCTTGCCGAATTTCACGCCAATGCCCTTTACATTGAAGATTTCCGCTATTTTCTCGATTACGAGCCCAAGATCTCGCAAAACGAGAACGGACGCTCGGCTACAGGCGGCACGCTGGAATGCAAAGATGTGTCCTTTGGCTATAAGGATGCGCCCGAACAAGCCTTGCGCGACGTCAGCTTTACCATTCACCCTGGCGAGAAGATCGCGCTGGTCGGTTGCAACGGCTCGGGCAAGACCACGCTAGTCAAGCTTTTGCTTCATTTGTACGAACCGACGGAAGGTCAGGTTTTGCTGGATGGCATCGACATGGGCGAGTATTCGCTGGAGAGCTGGCGGGCCCAGTTTGGTGTCGTGTTCCAGGATCTCAAAACTTTTTCCATGTCGGTAGCCGAGAACGTGCTCATGCGCCCGCTTCGCGAGGGTGACGAGGAGCGCGTCATCGAGGCACTCAAGCAAAGCGGCGGCTGGGACAAAGTGCAGTCCTTACCGAACGGCATACATACCACCCTCACCCGCGAGTTTGACGACAAGGGTGTCGTGCTCTCGGGCGGTGAATCCCAAAAGATCGCTCTCGCTCGTATTTTTGCCGACCCCAGCCCCATTGTCATTCTGGACGAGCCCTCCAGTGCCCTCGATCCCATCGCCGAGTACACCATGTTCAACAATATGCTGCGCGCCTGCGAGGGCCGTACTCTCATTTTCATCTCTCACCGCCTGTCCTCGGCCGTCCTTGCCGACCGTGTCATTCTGTTAGACGGCGGCCGCATCTGTGAGATGGGCTCGCACGAGGAGCTGATGAGGGCGAACGGCCATTACGCCGAGATGTTCCGCAAGCAAGCGGAAAATTACGTGGACACCGCCGAGCAAAAGGAGGTGAGCGCATGAGCACGACCGAGAAAAAGCCCAAGATCAAGCAAAAGCCCACTCGCATCATCCGCAACAATCTAGCTGTCATCGCTAAAGTTGGCCGTCTGACCCCCGGTTATATCATTGCCATGGTGCTCGAGGGCGTGGTGTACGGCGCACTCAACGCCTGCGAAACGGTATTTATGTTCCGTCTGTTCAATGCATTGGACGAAAATCCCTCGTTTGAGCTTGTCGCAACCATCATACTGACGCTCGCCGCCTTCTATCTGATCGCCCGTGTCTACACCAACTGGTATTGGCACTATTACCACGCCGCGGTCCAGCGCAAGCTGATATACAAAATGCACCGCGAGTTGTTTGAAAAAGCCTGCAAAATGGACCTTGCCCGCTATGACGATCCTGTGTTTTACAACGATTTTGTCTGGGCAATGGACCAGTCGCACAGCCGCGCCGTGTCCGTCATTGAGGACGTGGGAAAGATCATTAACCGTCTGGTCGCGTCGGGAACCATCTTTTCCGTTTTGTTCACCGTCGATATCGCCATGGCGTTGATTTTGCTGGTGTGCTGTGTATCCACCATCGTCCTGCGCCAGTACATGAACAAGGTCTCCTTCCGTCACAGAGAGGAGACGCAATCCATGCATCGCCACAAAAACTACATCAATCGTCTGTATTATCTGTCCGACTACGCTAAGGAGCTACGCATCTCCGAGGTGGACAGCAATTTGATGGATGCCTATTGGAAAAACATGGACGGCATCGTCGAAACCGACCTACGCTACGGAAAAATTTATTTTTTGTGGAATGATATCGTCGCGGGCATCGTTGACAATCTGACTTACTACGGTATTCTGGTTTATATGGTGCTGCAGCTCGCTTGGGGCAACGTCCTCATCGGCGGTCTTGCCGCGGCGGTCAACGCCGTGTGGTCATGCCGCTGGATGTTGTCCGATCTGATCAACCGCTTCACCAAATTCCCCGAGCATTCACTCTATATTGAAAAGTATTTGACCTTCCTTGCTCACGAGCCCACCATCATCAGCGGTGAGGGTGAGGTCGAGGCACTGGAAGAACTGGTGTTGGAGAACGTCGGCTTCACCTACCCCGTATCCGAGAAAAAGGACGCGGAAAAGAATGACTCGCAGAAACAAACAAAGGAATCGCCCAAGGCGTCGCTGACAAACGTATCCCTCACCATAAAACGCGGTGAGAAGGTTGCCTTCGTCGGCTACAACGGCGCAGGAAAAACGACGCTGACCAAGTTGCTCATGCGGCTGTACGACCCAAGCGAAGGGCGCATACTGTACAACGGACAGGATCTGCGAGAGCTGTCGCTGGAACAGTTGCGGTCTCACATCGGAGCCGTATTCCAGGATTACCGCTTGTTCGGCGCAACGGTAGCAGAAAACGTATTGGGGGACGTCTACGACGGCACGCCTGAGCAGGAGGCGAGGGTAAAAGCGGCGCTTCATGCGGCAACCTTTGACGAAAAGTTGGAGCATCTGCCTGACGGCATTCACACCCTTCTGACCCGCGAATTTGACGACAAGGGAGTTAATCTGTCGGGTGGAGAATCGCAGAAGGTAGCCATCGCCCGTTGTTTTGCTCATCCATACGAGCTGATGATTCTGGACGAGCCCTCGAGCGCGCTCGACCCGCTGGCTGAGTACGAGCTCAACCACGCAATCTTGCAAAAAGCCGACGAAAAAACAGTCATTTTCATCTCGCACCGTCTGTCCACCACCCGCATGGCGGACCGCATTTATATGTTTGAAAATGGATCAATCATCGAGTCAGGAAGTCATGAGGAGTTAATGGAGCAAAACGGCAAATATGCCGAGATGTTCCGACTGCAGGCAGAGAAATACAAATTGAATGAATAACCCAAGGGAGAGCTTCAAACGAAGCTCTCCCTTCTTGATATTCATCTGCCGCACGGCAGGAGTCGAAGTGCCGCCCCGCCAGCAAAGCAAAAAAATCCATTTTATGTCCGAGCCGCTTCGATGGAGTGGGTAATGTAAATATAAAATCGGCAAAATCTTTGATTCTGCCGATTTTTAATTAATTTATAAGTGGATTATGCGACAATAGACCAAATGCTTCGCACGCCAAACTGTCCGTTCGTTTTGTTTGTGGGAACGAAAAAACTTGTCAAGCGCAAGGAATTTGAGGAATTTCTTGCAAAAACGTTGATAATCTGACAAAGAAGTATTGAAAAAAGTATGCCAATGTGATATAATATGATGTTGCATTGGCTCTTTTTTCAACAGAGAAAGGAGTTAATCATGGGTAAAAACCTAAAATTGATACAAAAATGGCACATTAGCACATTTTGAAAGTCAAAAAAACCTTGAAAAATAAAGGAGAATGAGAATATATGAAACTTGGTATCGGGGTGCACCGACCGATTTTTCAATTTTTTATACATCTCTTCAAATGTCGATAAATCCTTATGGCATATAAGATTTTCGAGGAAGCCAAAAATTGGTGCTTTAATAAAAACCCATGCAATTTGATGCAAGTCCACGCAATTTTGGTGGAGCAATTGGTGGAGTAAGGGCGCCGACACCCCAAAATGGTGGACTAAAAATTAGCCGAATAGGAACAGTGCAACATAACCGGGCACACAGACCATTTGCGATCTGTGTGCCTGTTCTGTTTTATATATTTTGTGATTTTTTGCAGAAAAACGTCGAAAATTATGGTATAATTTAAGTAAAGTATGTTATGAAAAGGAGTTTTCTATGGGAGTTTACAAAACAATGAAAGAAAACAATATATATATTTCAATGCATCGGAGTTCTTCTAAGGAAGAGACGGATTATTTTGATTTGAGTGATACGATCACTTGTTCCCCCAAAATACTATGTAGCATTTTGGAAACCACGCCGACTGTTACAAGTCTTGATGACCTATTGGATTATTTTCTAATTCAAAGAATCAAATGTTTGACGCAATTGATACCGACAATCGAAGATGAGACTAATCAAGAAATCATTCGCCAATTGTCTGATGCCGCCAACGAGATTGCAAAAAAATATTCCACTGGAGATATTATAAAATACATCAATAATGAGTACGAAATTCTGTTTGGGAAATATAAAGATGGCGTAGCTGTAATTTCGAAAGATATGCGAACCGCCTTCACTCCTCTTGTTGAATTCTGCATTAAATATCAAACCGGAATCAATGATTCAGTATTTTTGCATTTAGCTGAAAACAAATTTTTTATCTATGTTGATTATTACGACGATTTGAAAAAGAAGTTGCTTACCTCGTGGACCCTTTTTGACAAGGTGTTTTCAACTGATAATATTTTGAATATGCTTCGTTCACATTGCAAAGAACTCCTGGCAATAGCAAAATCAGTTAATGAATCTTCGGTAGATGAAAAAATCAAACCCATTATTAACGAACGACTTTTCAATTGCATTGTAGATATTATGAACAACGCAATCGAGAGAGAAATCATCGCATACTCCGACAGTGTCCGCCGTGTAAGACGCTATTTTTCTGAAATAAAATTTGATCAACAAAAATTAGCTCGGCTTGAGGAAGCACACAGCAAATTTGATGAAAGGCTGACTGATTGGATGAAAAAAAACGGTAGCGTTTTTTCTTACGACATTCCTGCCGATATGGCAGAGAAAATATTAAATTCCGAAAATAATTGGATAACAAAACTATTGATGTGTACGCATTCCCGCAAAAGCGGAAAATTTGCAAGTCAATTTACGTTTGACTCCACAGAAGATATTTGTCTCACGGACTTTGTATCTCACAATATCGATACTGATGAATACTTCTTGTATAGCACACAACAGCAAATTCAAATAGCAGGCAATGTCGGCACAGCTTTAGTTTTACAAGTTTTTGTTAACAAACAGCATTTGGGCGACATCTGCAATTGGATTGGAACGGTATTAGGAAGTATTGGAGAACGATGCAAACTTGATAAAGCGAACTTATTTGCAGATTTTTCTGCCATCATTCAATCTATGCAGTATGTAGATACCGTAAGACGCAAGCAGACCGACGGCTATGGAACATCCTTGGTATATGGTTCTTGCGTTCTCATCATCGCCTGTATAGAGAAACTATTGCGGTGGATATACAAATTTGAAAACCAAATTATCTTATCAGATGAACTAATCCAACTCAAAGGGCTTTTAAGTAACCCTATAATTTCAAGAATTCTAACAGAAGATCTAATGAAAGGTGTCGGCTTTTATTTGTCTCGCTATGGTTATGTCGGACTGAACTATCGCAATCGCCTTGCTCACTTGTCAGATATCAAAATAGATGAAATATCAGACACTTTACCATACACATTTTTCTATTTGTATATGTGTATTGTTAACGGTATTTTTATTTATTACTGCACAGATCTTAGCAAACAGGAAGGAAAGCAAGGGGGATAAAAAGCTTTGCCCATACAAATGTTATCTTCCCTGCTTTTCTCCCCCCGAAAGATCGATCGTATCTCCAACTATAATAAAAAAATAAAATAGAGGATAAATTATGAAAATAACTAACATTTCAATAGAACATTTTCGCTCCATAAAAAAATGTCAATTAAGGCTTGGCGAAATCACTACTGTAGTAGGCGAAAATAATGCAGGCAAAACAGCTCTTCTTCGGGCATTGAATAGCATTTTTAATTGGGAAGATGAAGAGCGTTTTTTTGACGATAACACCCATCAGTATGCACCTAGAACTGTAACAAAAATACAATTAACTTTTGAAGATATCCCCACCAAAGATATATATATAGGAAAACTCAATAATGGTAAACTAACTTTGGGCTTTACCTACTCGTATAGCACAACTCGGCGAAAAAAAACATTATTTTGTGTGTTGAGCGGCTCACAAACCACGGTAGATGATGAATTTATAGCAGAATTAAAAAAAGATATTGATTATGTGTATATTCCAGCTAATCGGGGCAACCCCGATTTAATTTGGAATGAATCGTCTATTTTCCGCAAAGTATTAATTGAATACTCTCAATTTTTCACTCAATTAAGGGATAACGCTTCTGCACAAGTTTCCCGCGTTGGTAACACGCTTAAAAACTCAATTTTTTCAAAAATAGAACGAGAAATTGAAAATATGAGTATGCTTGGCTCTGCAGAGCATTATTGTTTTGGTTACACCAATGATCTTGACTATTCTATATTTTTAAATCACGTAGGCATACAAATTAACGAAGCAGGAAAATGCTATCCCGTAACTGAATACGGTAGCGGCATACAAAGTCTTTCTGTAATTGCCCTATATCGCGCGTTGGCAAATATAAAAAACGTCAATGTAGTTCTTGGCTTAGAAGAACCTGAAATAAATCTTCACCCGCATGCGCAGAAAAAACTAATTGCATCTATAAAAAACAACAGGCAAGATACTGAAGTTCAAGCAATTATGACCACTCACTCCACAGTAATTGTAGACGAATTAGACCATGAAGATGTAATTTTAGCGCGCCGTGTAAACGATGAACATCGTGGATTTCACACAGAATTTACACAGCTCGAGGAGGATTTTTGGACCAAATATAATCTTGATGAATTTAAGCACCGTAAATTTTTCAAATACAAAAACAGTGACTTCTTCTTTTCCAAATATATTATCTTGACAGAAAGCAGTACAGATGCAGAAGTAATAAGAAGTTTAATTGAAGCGCCATTAGGTGAGAAAATGTATTTTATCAGCATAGTGAATTTAGAAGGTATTGATAATTTAAAATACCCTTATTTTCTGCTAAAATCTTTAGGTATGGATTTCTCAATGGTTGTTGATATGGACTTTTTAACTCAATATGAAAATGACAGTCTAAAAAACAGTCGTAACCCGGTTACATATCTTCCCCAATACAAAGGAGTTTTGAAAGAACACAACTCAGTAATTAATGATGTTTGGAACAACACTTTAGAACGCAGTGCAATTTCTGTAGCACTATCTCAAACATATAGTAAAATACTTGATTTGTGCAAGATAAAACGCATATTCCCCATGCAATATTGCTTAGAGATGGATTTGATTGCATCCAAAGATGGCAGGTCGAAATATTGTGAGAAAATGGGGATTGTTGATGATGACTCTGCGTATAAAAAGCTTTTGGAAGATAGAAAAGATGCAATTAAAGAGGCTAAAAATATATTCGCAGTTGTATCAGAACTAACACCTCAACAATACCCATACAGTTATAAAAAAATTAGGAAGGCCATTTGTGATGATATCAATAATTCATTTTAAAATGTTCAATATATGACAATTTCAGCTCTGTCACAATAAAAAGCTCTTTTTTTCATCAAAATAGACATTCATAAAGGAATTTACTTATCAGTTAGACTGTGCATACAGACCGAAATGATCTGTATGCACAGTTTCTATATTGCAAAGAACTCCAATCGTCCAAACCGCGCCTTGCCAAATTTCACCTGCTCCTCCGTCAAGCTTTCAAACCGATCTGAGTCAGCAGGCGCTTGACACAAAAAGAAGGTTCCAGCTACGATGTCGTAGACGGAGCCTTCTTGATCTCTCAATGCTCGATTGAATGGCAGATTAATCAGCTTTCCTTCTTCGTTGCAGATCAGCGCCAGTTCTTCATCTTCAAAGGGATATATGGCTTGAATGAACCCACCCACAACCGCCTGCATGGATTTCAGATCACTGGCGGTTTCTTTTTCATACGGAGCCTTTCTGGGCTCGACAATCAATATTTTCATACCCGTTTTACTCTCCTGTAAAATGTACTGGGCCTCATATCCAGTTGCTTCATAGCTTCCACGGCAGTGATTTTTCCCGCTCTCCAGGAGGCCACCACCGACGCAAATTCTGCCCGTTCGATGGGCTTGCGTCCCTTGTACACGCCATTGGACTTGGCAACGGCGATACCCTCCTTCTGGCGCTGTAAAATGTACTCACGCTCCAGTTCCGCTACCGCGCCGAAAACGGTTAACATAAATTTGCCCGTCGGCGTTGTTGTATCGATCGCCTCTTTCTTGGATACGAAGCCCACGTTCTTGGCCTCAAGCTGATCGATCAGCTCCAATAGATCCCGCGTGTTCCGGGCAATGCGGCTGATAGATTCTACCACCAGCGTGTCTCCTTCCCGAACGTAAGTCAGCATACGCTTTAGTTCCGGACGATCCAACGACTTGCCGCTCATGCGGTCAATGAAAACTTGATCAACACCGAGCTCCGCCATCAAAACCTCTTGGCGCGCTGAATTTTGTTCTGTCGTGCTGACACGAATGTATCCGATTTTCATGCCTGTTTTCTCCTTTCTCCCGATAGGGGCCCTGTTCCTATGGCATATGCCAAAATAGGCAAAATGGACCCATGTGGGAGACTTTTGTGCTGTCCCACATGGGTATACCCTATTGGGTTATTATAAATTAGTCCCGTCGCTTCTTTTCAACGTAAAGCTCACCAATAATTTCGATAATGGCCGTTACGATAGCCGTTACAACGACCTTGATGTACTTCATATAAAACCACCTCCACCAGTAGCGTAATAAATTTCGTCTTGCTCGTCTGCTTCTGTTTCTTTCAATACAAATGGCATCAGCACGCATATAAGTATTCCTCCACTTCCTCGGGCTGCAAGCCCTCTGCTAGTAATTCATCAATCAGTTCGGGATCGATGCCTTGGTACATCGCATAATACTTTAGATCCTCAATGTAAGCACGATTAGCGGCAGTGTGGGTATCGTTCTTATCCGAATCCTTCTTAACCGTGCCGGATGACGAATGCAGTCCCAAACTCCACCAATCCCGACCATAGCTGTAACGGAATTGAAAACTGTGTCGTTCCGTGCGTCCATCTGTATGTAGGACAAGAATATCTCCAGCATAGATAGGCACCGTCTCACACTCACCGCGTTTCAAAGAAGTAAAGAGCGGTGAATCCACCAACGCCTTATACAATATTTCATCCGAGCTGGCGTAAACAAACAGCTTTTCTTTGGGGAAATGCAGGATGGAAAGCGGGCTGTCGCCTTTGACAAGATAGAGGGTGTTCTTGTTATCCAGGATGGAAAACGAAAAACTGCCCTCAACTGTTTCTGCCATGTAGCGGATACTGTTGATATCGAATCGTTTCTGTTGCTCGATCAGCTGGACCGCAACGTAGGAATCCGTTTCGATCTTAGATTTGAAATTAAACCTCTTTTGCAGGATGTCATCGTTCGTTAATACGCCGTTGTGTGCCAATGCAAAGCGAGCGGAACCTGCTCTACCCGTAAATGGGTGATTGTTCTGATTGAACTTTTCAGAACCTTGGGTGGAATGCCTTGTATGACCAATCAGCGCGCGAACACTCGCAGGAGGCTTAAAATCCAGCGCGTAGGCGGCTTTGGGATGCTTTTGCACGTTGATGCTTCCACCGTCGCAAAAAGCGATTCCGGTGGCATCCGTGCCTCTCACCGCCGATTGTATCGCCAGGGCGTTGGTCAGCTTGGCGATGTCTTTGATAGGTTGGTCGTTGTAACTGGAAAATCCGTATAAACCGCACATTTACTGCTCCTCACTTTCGTTGGTTTCTACTTCGTCGTTGACATATAGATTCTTTGATTTGAGGTAGTCGATCAGCTCCGGCTTACTCTCCGCATCGATCCCTCGGACGAACTCACTCCAGGAGAGATGTTCCATCTGCTCGTCGGTCAAAAGCATGGCGCATATGCAAATCTCCTCGACCAGCTGCAGCGTGGCAAGAAACGTCTGATAGCGCAAGGTTCCACGGAAGAGGCGAAATTCAATGGTATCCTCGTTGGTGAGATTGACCGCGACGTATCGACCGGCATACTTGCCTTTAGCCTTTTCATACGTTTCCTTGGCGGTGTTGGATATGGTCGCATAGCGTGCCGCCCAGCGTTCCAAGCTACCAAGCTTTCTGCGTGAGAACTTTACAAGCTCGTTCCAATGCTTCTCCACGAAAAATACGACTCTGCCAATTCCTGCCTCCTGCTCGTCCTCCGCTGTTCCAAACGCGGTGCGGTTGCAATGGACGTGCAAGCCGCAAGTGCTGGTGTTGTGCGATGCATAGTCCATCTCCAAGGCCTTAGCGAACACCTCCGACCAGTTCATCGTGTTCTTGTGATAGTCAAGCGTCATGGGATGCGACACGATCTCAAATCCCTCCTGCAAACTGCCGTCATGCTTGCAGTAGATGTGCTCCTGTGTTCCATTGGCAAGGTCGATCAGCTCCCGTGCGTTGGCATGATCCTCACCGCCGCGATCAATCTCCAACTCAACGCCCATAAAAAGAAGCCCGGAACCGTGGAACATTGGTTCGGGCTTGTAGTTGTAGGACTTGATGGCTTTTTGATGCAGCTTGCGGTAACATTCGTCACAGTAATAGTAGCAGGAATCCTCGTCGTAACAAGCATCGTCGTTGTGAATTAACCTGCCGCACTCCTCGCAGGCGGTGTAGTGATTTTCGTAGCACCGCACGCAAAGAATGGTGTTGTCGTCCCCCTCGGCGTCGTCGCGCCAGATCCGACGGCTGCAGTGATCGCACAGCGCGGTGTGCTCCTCAAAGCAATCTTCGCACAGCGTTTGACCGTCGTGATAATACGCCTCATCCTCGGACAAGACAGCTCCGCAAATGGAGCAAATTTTGGGTTCGTTCATAGTAAAATCTCCCTTTTTGGTTTGTATTGGTTTATAACCGTCAAAATAATATATAAATCAAACGGCCGCTTATACTCAACCGAAGGGAGCCACCACGAGCGAAAGAACACTATATTAAACCAAAATAAACACCAAAAGGAGTTGATATTATGTATCGAATACCCGAGATTATGACATTCAAAGAGTGTCAGATGTTTCTAAAGGTCGGAAAGAATACGTTGCTGAATCTGCTGCATGACAATGAAATTCAGGCTTTCAAAATTGGAAGCCGATGGAAGATTCCAAGGGAGAACGTGGAGGAGTTTGTGAGGTATAGGTGAGAAAGCGGCCAAGCGCAGGACTTACAAGTCCAGCGCTTGGCCGTATACCAATATAGCTAAATGTTTTCTTTGCTTGGTAAAATATTTGAATTGATCATTCATTATTCTGCCCGTAATACGCCTTTGCACCGTGCTTGCGTAGATAGTGCTTGTCCAGCAGTTCCTTCTGCATACGGCCGATGTCGGGAGTAAGCATCATTGCACGGAAGTTCATGGCAGCTACTTCTTCCATTACCACAGCATTGTGCACTGCTTCCATAGCGTCTTTGCCCCAGGCAAAAGGGCCGTGGCTCTTCACCAGCACACCGGGGATCTGCATAGGATCGATATCCCGTTCCTTAAAGGTTTCGATGATAACTGCACCGGTTTTCTTTTCGTATTCGCCGACAATCTCTTCCGGAGTCATGGCTCTTGTGCAGGGAATCTCGCCGTAAAAATAATCGCCATGTGTTGTACCAAGCGGCAAAATGCCCAAACCTGCCTGAGCAAAAGAGGTCGCCTGAGAGCTGTGTGTATGAACAATACCTCCAACCTCCGGGAAAGCCTTGTAAAGCTCAACATGGGTGGGAGTGTCACTGGAAGGGTTATACTTCCCTTCCACCCTTTTCCCGGTGGCAAGCTCAACCACCACCATATCTTCTGGCTGAAGGGCATCATATTCAACGCCGGAGGGCTTGATTACTATCATGCCGGTTTCTCTGTCTACAGCGGACACATTGCCCCAGGTGAAAGTTACAAGACCATACTTGGGAAGCAGTAAATTGGCTTCCCAAATCTGTTTTTTCAGTGTTTCAAGCATCTTTATACCTCTTTCAACCCAGTATATGCCGCCAGGCCAGCTTTGTACCGCTTCATGAATGCGGAATATGCGGCAGCACCGTCAGGATCAGATTCCAACCGCAGGATATCTGCATCGACAAAAACCTCATCAGCCAGCCACTGGCCCAATATTTTTTTGGTTCCGCATTCCATGTATGCCGCCAGAAGTGCCATTCCCCATGCTCCGCCTTCTCCTGCAGTTGCTGCAGTGGAGACGGGACACCCCAAAGCATCTGCCAGAATCTGCTGTGCCACGCCTTTGGTCTTGAACAAACCGCCATGAGCCATGATGTGAGCCGCGTGGATGCTTTCCTTTTCCCAAAGAAGATCCATACCCATTCTGACAGGCGCCAGAGAAGCGTACAGTTGTGAACGCATCATATTGGCAAGGTTCAGTTTGCTGTCGGGAGTACGGAAGTACAGCGGATAACCTTTTTCCACTCCTGCAACTGGTTCTGCGGCCAGATAATTATAGGCTGTCACACTGGCACAGTCCTTATCACCTGTCATAGCGTGATTGTACAGAATGGAATACACATCGGAAATATCCATGGAATGCCCGGCAAGAGCTGCAAATTCATGGAACATCTGCACCCACTGATCCAGCTCGGAACAGCCGTTGTTGCTATGTACCATAGCTACAACAGCTCCGTCAGGAGTATTGCATACGTCGATTTCAGGATATACGCCCTTGAGAGGCTTGTCGAGTACCAGCATAGAAAACACGGATGTACCCGCGGACAGGTTGCCTGTACCGGGAAGAACGGAATTGGTAGCCACCATACCCGTTCCTGCATCCCCTTCGGGAGGACACACAGGCACTCCCGGCTGCAACTTTCCGGTAGGATCAAGGAATCGTGCACCAACAGCGGTCAGCACGGCACCCTTTTCTCCCGCAGTACGGACTGCAGGCAGTATATCGCAGATCTTCCATGGATAGTTTTCTGCTAATTCATCGAATTTTGCAAGCATGGCGGGATTGTAGTCACCGTCTTTCAGCGGGAACATACCGGAAGCTTCTCCAAGCCCTGCTTCATGTCTGCCGGTCAGGATAAAATGGATGTGAGAAGCCAGTGTAGACAGTCGGCTGATATCAGCTAAATGTTCCTCACCATTTAACATGGCCTGATATAAATGGGCAACGCTCCATCTTTGAGGAATGTTGAATCCAAACAGGTCAGTTAGCTTTTCTGCTGCTTCCGCTGTAGTAGCATTACGCCATGTGCGGAATGGAGTGAGAAGGGTTCCTTTCTTGTCGAAAGCCAAATAGCCGTGCATCATACCGGATATGCCCATGGCTCCCACGGTGGTCAGCATGATACCGTAGCGACACTGCACATCGGTAGCGAGGGAAGCATAGCATCTTTGAATACCATCGGTTACATCCTCCATGGTGTAGGTCCAGTATCCGTTTTCATATCGGTTTTCCCAGCTACAGCTGCCGGTAGCGATAGTTTTGTATGTATCATCCAACAGAACAGCCTTGATTCGGGTGGAGCCAAGCTCTATCCCAAGATAAGTTCTGCCGGCTTCTATTTTTTTCTTTATCATAATAATACCTTAATCATTTATAATGCAAGCACTTCTTCTTCACGTGCGCGGAAATAATTCACGCTGTCGAATACCAGCTTGTCGAGGATAGTGGGATCGGTCTTTGCGTTCTGTGCCGGATAGGGATCGCCTCCGGGGCCGAGAGGTTCTGGTGTTACGAAGCAGGCATCGTCGTTGTTGTAGCCGAGGAGGTACAGCGCCATAATGATGGTGTCGATGTCCAGAGAACCGTCGCCGAGCGCACAGCGGTTGGTATCAGCCATGTGGAGGTTGGTGAGACGCTTGCCTGCCGCAAGAAGGGACTCGCCGATATGACTTTCCTCAACGAGCATATGGTAAACATCGCCGTTGATGTGCTGTACACCCGGATGATTCAGCAGATCAATGTACGCATTCGCTTCCGCGATGGAGTGAACGATGGAGGTTTCAGCGGAACGGATGGGTTCAATAGCCGCGCGGATGCCGTAATTTACAAAAACGTCAGCAACGCGAGAAAGGCTGTCGATGCTGCGATCAATTTCGCTGGTGTCATACTTCTGCGGTCTGCCTACTGCTGCAGGACAAACGAGCATATACTTGCCGCCGACAGCCGCGGTGAATTCGGATTCGCGCTTGATGTAGTCGATGGCAGCCTGGCGCTGAATGTGACGGTTTGAGGACAGGTCGTTGTCGGCAGAGAACATACCGCATACGCCGCCGGCCTTGATTCCGTATGTGTCCATAATTTTAAGAACTTCTGCGGGTCTGTAGCCGAGGTCAGCACCATAGTGATTGCCGTGGAGCTCGATGTAGGAAATGCCTGCGCGATTCAGTCTTTCGCAGGAGGTTTCGAAGGATTCAAGACCGAAGCCCCAGTTGCTCCAGGAGAACTTGAGTCTGTTTTTCAGGAGTTCGGGATTCGCCTTCTTGTAAGCGAGGAACTGTTCGCGGATTTTTGTTGATTTGATTTCGTAGTTCTGTTTCATAGTAAACCTCATTTATGATCTCAGTACAACATCGCATTGCACTAAATTGTTACATTGCCTTTTTCTGCTGACATTCTTATCTTTGTCATTCGCGTTTGTCGGAAAAATCCTTATCGTCATAAAGCGGATATATTCCGTCGATCGGTGTAACCGAAACAGTCTGTTCTCCGAACTTTTTGACGGTGTAGTCGGTGTCAATGTAGTTACTGTGGTATACAGTTGTCTGCGGATTCCATGTAACCGTAATCATATCGTATGCTTCTGCCTCAAAGTACATCCATCCGTCGTTCATGGAATACTCCGTTTCTGTACCGTCAATACAGAGCGTAAGCGTTTCCGAAATAATATTATCAGGAATGCGAACTCGTACAGGCCCTGATTTCTTTGGCAGGATTGAAATTTCTCCTGTTTTCGGAAGTGAGCTTATGATTTTTGCGCATCCGTTATCGCAGGAGAAAAGCATATTGACTGACAAAACGCCCTTTTCGACAGTAACAATATTTTCTATAACACGGCAGATTGATTGGTTTGCTCCCTGAGTAATATCGAGGGTGTTGATCGGTGAGCCTTCGTTTTCGAGATGTGACGCAGGCATCGGGAAACCGTATCCTCCGAGTATTCTTGACGGAATATCGCGTGTATGATCTGAAACAGGATTTTCGTTTGCTTTAATGAAATCACTGTTAAGCACCTGTGAGGGGAGAACACCTCCACGCATGAAAGTTTCAGCACGGGAAAACCACTTGGTATCAGAAGAATATTTACCGAGCGCGATGCAGAATGACACCATATCGCCAATTTGATTCACTTCACCCTGTACCTGACCCGGAATGCGGATTTGTTCTTTAATCCATCCGAAATCAGTCATGATTACAGGAAGTCCGAGAGGATTTTCATAAAGTCGTTCCATTTTTGCAAGCATTTCAGAGTCATCCGTGAAAGCCGCATATTCTGCTGCGCCAGACAGAGCTGATGTAACTGAATGAATATGGGTGCCGGCAGACTCAAGCATTTCACCATCATCGGTAAAGCAGTCGAGTGTTCCAAGAGCAAAATTATGGGCGATTTCAAGCGCACGTCGGTCACCTGTGAGCTTGTAATACTGTGTCAGGGGACCCGTGAGACGGCCTGCCGTCATTGGCTGAGGTGCACCGATTGAACTCGTGAACTTGTCGATGACTCCGTTTTCGACAGCTTTAGCCGGTTCGAATCGTCTTCCATCATCGGAAACGATCTTCGGAATCCCCGTAATGATCTTTTCCATAGTTTCATACGCCATACCATCATTTCTCATTTCTATGAGAAGGTTGAGCGCTTCAATGGTTTCGCGTACATTGTGAAGTTCTATTCTCCAGGGATCTGATTCATTTACAAATTCAAGGCACATGCCGAATTCTTCATCAAGATGCTCCCAAAAATGCTTTACATAGGCGCTCTCAATACGGGAAGAAATCTTTGTGCCAGTGAATTTTTCAAAATTATACATAAGATCCATGCCGCGTCCGATAGCGTGCTGCATGAGGGTGCCGGGGCAGCCGTGAGCAAAGCCTTCTCCCTTTTCGCGGTGCCTTGTATAGGCAAAATGTGGACGCATATCCAGTTCACGTGACAGAATTCGTTCGCAGTATCTCATGCCGAGCATGAGCCTCAGGGTTAGATCGCCGTCGTACCACTTAATTATGTCTTTCATTATTTACTCCTCGTTATCAAATAATGTTTAGTGTTTTTCAAGTCAACAAGGCTATATTCTTTTCAATTTTTCGACCCATTTCAACCTCCAGCAAAGTCTTCTCTGATCGTGTGAGAGAATATACTTCGGAAGAACTTCCATTCATGTCATTAGTCAAATGGAACTGACCAATCGCCTGCCAAATAAATATGATCTACTTGACAGCCACCCCCATCCTGAAAGACGAGGGTGGCCAATGATCCGATAATATGGGGTATTTCACTATTAATATTTGTTATGCGTGTTACCCAATTACAAAGGAAAACAACGCGTGCCGTGGTTATTCGGCATAATCTGCCAAAGCATCTCCACGAACGAATGCCATGTCGTCGATCTTGTAAGTCAACGGCTTGCTGCTACCGTTCTGACCGTTCATCAGACGAATACGCATAACTTGATCCATCTTGGTGCCGGTCGCGGCATTTACAA
>JAZLCA010000009.1:0-4029 GCA_045613985.1 Eubacteriales bacterium
GCGGAGCGTGGGATGGGGGACGGTTGATTTCGGGGAGCAGATTTAGCCGAGGGTTCCGTACTTGCCGCGTCGCACAAACCGGCGAGCAAAACGGGGAGTTTGCCCAAGGGGAGAGGGAGTTGCTTGAAATTTGGCTCAACAAAGCCAACTTTCCCCCCTCTCCCCCTTGACTTTTTCCCCCTTGCCCGCTATAATAAAATGGAATAAATGTTTGTCCGACCGCAAGGTAATAAAAAGCAGAGGTACACCATGAAAAACATCCCCGAAATTTTTGGTTCTATGGTATTCAACGACGACGTCATGCGTGAGCGTTTGCCCGCCGACGTCTATGAGTCGCTTTCTACCACCATCCGACAAGGCACCCCCCTCGATCCCTCCATCGCCGATTGCGTGGCAACCGCCATGAAGGATTGGGCCGTCGAAAAGGGCGCCACTCACTACACCCACTGGTTTCTCCCGTTGACGGGCGTCACCGCCGAAAAGCACGACGCTTTCATCTCGCCCACCGGCCGCGGTAAGGTCGTCATGGAAATGTCGGGCAAGGAGCTGATTCACGGCGAGGCCGATGCTTCCTCCTTCCCCTCGGGCGGTCTTCGCGCCACCTTCGAGGCAAGAGGCTATACCACCTGGGACCCCGCCTCTTATGCTTTTGTTAAGGACGGTTCTTTGTACATTCCCACCGCATTTTGCTCCTGGGGGGGCGATGCGCTGGACACCAAAACGCCTCTGCTCCGTTCCATGAACGAGATCGGACGCCAATCGCTGCGCATTCTCCGCTTGTTCGGTGACACCGAGACCCAGAGAGTCTCGCCTACCGTCGGCGCCGAGCAGGAATATTTTTTGATCAGCCGCACCCTGCGCAATCTGCGCAAGGACCTGCTCTTTACGGGACGCACGCTGTTCGGTGCGCCCGCGCCCAAGGGTCAGGAAATGGATGACCACTACTACGGCCCTTTGCGCGCGCAGGTCATTGACTTCATGAAGGAGCTGGACGAGGCGCTCTGGATGCTGGGCATTGATGCCAAGACCAAGCACAACGAGGCCGCTCCCGCGCAGCACGAGTTGGCTCCCGTCTACGCGACCGCCAACATGGCCGTTGACCACAACCTTTTGACCATGGAAGAGATGAAGCGACTGGCCGCGCACCACGATCTGGTCTGCCTGCTTCACGAAAAGCCCTTTGCCGGTGTCAACGGCTCGGGCAAGCACAACAACTGGTCCTTGTCCACCGACACGGGCAAAAATCTGCTGGATCATGGCAAGACGCCCTCGGAAAACCATCAATTTTTGCTGATTCTGGCCGCCATTCTCAAGGCAGTGGACGATTATCAGGATCTGATGCGTCTGTCTGTCGCGTCGGCCGGCAACGATCACCGTTTGGGCGCGGGCGAAGCGCCTCCCGCCATCGTTTCTATTTTCGTGGGAGACGAATTGCACCAGGTCATCCGCGCCATCATTGAGGGCAAGACCTATGCCGCTCACGATGCCGGCACCATGAATCTGGGCATTCCTGCCCTGCCCTCCTTCCGCCGCGACACCACCGACCGCAACCGCACCTCACCTTTCGCTTTCACGGGCAACAAATTTGAGTTCCGTATGCCCGGCTCGGCTCAGAACATCGCCATGCCCAATATCATCCTCAACACGGCCGTAGCGCAGGTGCTGTCCGATTTCGCCGACCGACTGGAAGCGGCTGAAAACTTTGAGGTCGAGCTGGCCGCGCTGTTGCGCGAGACCTTCACCGCTCACGAGCGTATTCTGTTCAACGGCAACGGCTATTCGGACGCTTGGAGACAGGAGGCCGTCCGCCGCGGACTGCTCAATCTGGCCACCTCGCCCGAGGCGTTTGATTGCTTTGATGCCGACAAAAATCTGGCTCTGTTTACCCGCCGCGGCATCATGAGCGAGGCCGAGGTACGCTCCAGAAAAGAAATTTTGTTTGAAAATTACGCCAAGACCATCAATATCGAGGCTCTGACCATGATCGAAATGGCCGAGAGAGAATTGCTGCCCGGCGTGGAAAATTACGTAGCGAAGCTGGCCGAAGTGGCAGTCAACAAGCGCAAGCTGGGTTATATTCCCACCAAAGTGGAGGATCGCCAGCTGATCGCGCTGACTTGCGGCATGGAGCGGGCGTACGATGCTTTGCAAGAGCTCAAGGATGCGGACACCGAGGCGATCACCCACAAGGACAACGCCAAGATGCTGGCCCAGGCATATTGCAATCGTGTGGTACCCGCCATGGCCAAGCTCAGAAAAGAAGTGGATGCGCTGGAGACCATGACGTCGAGTGAATTTTGGCCGGTGCCCACGTATGCGGATCTGATGTTCAGGCAGAAGGGCAAGATTTGAGTTTAGCTAAATTTTTAGCGACTTCTTCTACGGCCTCGCACAGCCCACCTGCGGTGCGCGCGCTCGGTGTGCGGCATGAGTGTTCATTCTTTGCCACGCGGCAAAGAACGAACCAAGAAAACGCGCCAAGGGACCTAATGTCCCTTGGATCCCTGCAGTGCGTCTTTGCAGGCGCGAAGCGCGCAGCACGACGCAAAAGCGGGCAACTTCAGATTTTGCGTTTGCAAGTTCAAAAAACTTGCAAACACTTAAGTATCACGCAAGTTGCTCTTCTAAACATTTTGTCCCCGTTTTCCGCACCCTATTTCGGCAAAAGCTTTTGCTTTCTACGTCTGCCGCTCGTGGTAGCTGCATGGCAAAAGATGCATAAGCAACGTATATGTCTTGGAGTTTTATGTTTGCGCTTTGCGCAACGCCCGTGTTTAGCGGGCGAATAAAACTCGCCACGTTTCGGCGCAAGCCGAAATATGTTCTCCTCAACCCGCTTTGAAGAGCGGCACGGAAAGGGAGGCCCCGGAAGGAACGTCCGGGTTCCCTTTCTTTCGCCGCGCAGCATGATCGTCAAAAGAAAAAGTTGTTTAAACTTTAGCCAGTCTAAAATTCTCCTCCGAAAGGACACCCCTATGATCACCCCCGACACCTACCATTCCCCCGCCATCGCCGTCGTCGGAGCGGGACACGCCGGCGTTGAAGCCGCGCTTGCCGCTGCTCGCATGGGCTTCGATACCGTCTTGTTCACCCTTTCGCTCGATGCCATCGCCAATCTTCCCTGCAATCCCTCCATCGGAGGCACCGGCAAGGGACATTTGGTGTTTGAGATCGACGCGCTGGGCGGTGAAATGGGACGAGCCGCCGACACGGTCACCCTTCAAAACCGAACACTGAACACGGGCAAGGGCGCGGCGGTACAATCCAAGCGTATTCAGGCGGATCGCCGCCGTTATCATCAATACATGAAGCACGTGCTGGAAACACAGCCCAATCTGCGTGTGGTCCAGGCCGAGGTGGTGGACGTGATCCTTGAAACGGAGGAGGACGGCGGCACCCGACGCGTCGCAGGACTTCGCACCTCTTTGGGAGAGGTGTGGTCGTGCCGTTGCGCCATTCTCTGCACCGGCACCTATTTGGATTCCCGCGTGTTCATCGGAGACGTCAATTATCCCTCCGGTCCGGACGGCTTTTTGCCCGCCAAAGGACTTTCCGAGGCACTGGCGCGCCTGGGACTTCGCCTGATGCGCTTCAAAACGGGAACGCCCGCCCGCGTGCGCCGCGGATCGATCGATCTGGACGCGCTGGAGCTGCAGCCGGGTGAGACTCCCGTTACCCCCTACTCCGTCCGCACCCCCGAGGACGCGCTGGATGAGATCGAGCAGATCCCCTGCCACATTGTTTATACCAACGCGGACACGCACCGCATCATACAGCAAAACATCCGGCGGAGCGCCATGTATTCGGGCGCAATTCACGGCACGGGCCCTCGCTATTGCCCTTCCATCGAGGACAAGCTCACCCGCTTTGCCGACAAACCGCGGCATCAGCTGTTCGTCGAGCCCTGCGGAAGCGAGACCGAGGAGATGTATATTCAAGGCTTTTCCACTTCCCTGCCCACCGACGTACAATATGCCATGCTTCGTTCGCTCGACGGCTTTGCCAAGGCCGAGATCATGCGCTACGCTT
>JAZLCA010000010.1:0-1929 GCA_045613985.1 Eubacteriales bacterium
TATCGGGCGCAAGTCAGCCACGATTTCAAGCCCGAGATCGACCTGCGCGGCATGACGGGCGAAGAAGCCTGGAGCGCCGTTGATAAGTATCTTGACGAAGCACAGCTCCATGGCATCAAGACCGTCTCGCTGATCCACGGAAAGGGAACGGGTGCTCTCAAAACAGCGCTGTGGCGCTTTTTGAAGGGCGACAAGCGTCTATCCTCCTTCCGCCTCGGTCAATACGGGGAAGGCGATGGCGGCGTGACGATCGTCGAACTGAAATAAGACCTTTGTAACATTTGCATAACCGACCGCAAAGTTGTCTATCCTTTGGATGGCGTGCGGTCGGTTTTGTTGTTGGCTCTTGGTCAAAAAAGTTATGAAAAAGTGCAAAAAAAATGAGAGAAAAGGCTCAAAACGAGGGGTACGGGGTTGACAATTTGCGAAATTTATGGTATAATAAGGCATAAAATTAGTGAGATCTCGAACAATTTTATTGTGCAATTCGCCATACTTGATGACGATTTTGATGTGAAAATCCATGTATTTATACCAAAGAGAGGATGAGTTGAATGGAAATTGCGATTATCGCCCACGACACTAAAAAAGAACTGATGGCTCAGTTCTGTATTGCATACTGCGGCATTTTGAGCAAGCATAATCTGTGCGCCACCAGCATTACGGCAAAGTATATCTCAGATGCGACCGGCCTGAACATTGAACGTCTTTTGACGGGCGAGCAGGGCGGCGAACAGCAGATTGCGTCCCGCATCGCTTACAATGAGATCGACGTTCTTCTGGATTTCCGTGATACCCGCCCCTCTGAGTATGCGGATCCGGTAGAGCATGAGCTGTTCCGTATGTGTGATATGTACAACATCCCCGTGGCTACCAATATCGCAACTGCCGAGGTTATTATCACGGCACTTGACCGAGGAGACTTGGATTGGAGAGAAATTTTCAATCCTCGCTCTGCGTACAATCAGCGCCATAAAAAATAATTGAAAAACTATTGACAAACGCTCGGCTGTGCGGTACAATATTGCATGGCAACGGTGTTTGCCGCGATCGGACACGTAGAGGGATCGCTTTGCATCCAGAGAGAGAACCCGGGAGTCTCCCGTGCTGAAAGGTTCTTGTGCACAGCCCCAATATACCACCGCGTCGTTTATTTGAATACGAATGAAGAAAAAGCACGGGTGGAACCGTGCGGTATGATCCGCACCCCGACAACAGTGAAGTTGTTTGTCGGGGTGCATTTTTTATGTTTCAAATCATTATGAACGGAGGAGATTCCCATGTTTTCAGTAAAATTTGCAGAAAAAGAAATGAGCTTTGAGGCTCCGCTTTCCGTCTTTGATGCGGCGCGCGAGGCAGAACTCGTCACCCGCGCTCACATTGCTGCCCTGGTGGACGGCAAACTGGTGGATATGACCTATCCCCTGACCGCAGACGCGGAGGTTAAGCTGTTGACCTTCGAGGACAAGGATGGCCGTCACGTCTTTAATCACACGGCGGCGCACGTGCTGGCCCAGGCGGTCAAGAGATTGTTCCCCGAGGCGAAGCTGACCATCGGTCCTGCCATCGAGAGCGGCTTTTATTATGATTTCGATAGTGACATTCCTTTCTCGGCCGACGTGCTCAAAAAGCTGGAGGACGAGATGAAAAAGATCGTCAAGGAAAATCTGCTCATCGAGAGATTTACCTTGCCTCGTGATGAGGCCATTGCCTTCATGACCGAAAGACAAGAGCCTTATAAGGTTCAGCTGATCGAGGAATTGCCGGAGGGAGAAGTCATCAGCTTCTACCGTCAGGGCGAGTACGTTGTCCTGTGCGCAGGTCCTCACCTTCACTCCACAGGTGCAATCAAGGCATTTAAGCTTACACAGTGTACAGGTGCGTACTACAAGGGTGACCAGAACAACAAGATGCTCCAGAGAGTTTACG
>JAZLCA010000011.1:0-41855 GCA_045613985.1 Eubacteriales bacterium
AGACGAATGGTCGTGACCTCGGCAAACTCCAAAAGTCCCCACTGAACGTCATCATCACGGTCGGTCAAGTCATACAACATTTTGTAAGCCACCAGGGGACGATAGATGTCCTCGCGGCCAAAGGAACCGTCGCTCTTGGCCAAAACACCGCCCTGCCACAGCTCTTCATCCGAATCGGAAATGAGCGACAGATAAAAGTCCATGCGGTCATTGAGGGCCGAAAAGGTCAGCTGCTCCACGGGGATATTTTTGCGCTGTGTTTGATCATACAAAAAGAAGTTGGGCTCGCTCTCACGCGACAGGTAGAAATAAAACAGCGACAATCCCATCAGGACAAACAGAAGCACACCCGCAATGCGAAGAAGAACTTTCTGGTAGTTAGCGACCATGCTCGACGCGCTGATCAGCACGATGATTGCCGCCACAAGCGACAAAAACGCGATCACGAGCATCGCCACAGGCACCAAATGCTGTTTATTGTTTGATTGATTGGTATTGGACATAGACAGCCCTCCTTTATCGTAAACAATCTCCGCATCACTGCGGACATCTTTGATATCATTGCAGTATAGTATACCACATTTTCCCGTAAATTTCAAGTCCCCTCGCCATTTTTTATCGTCGGACAAATAAAAAAGTGTCTCGGCCTTTGGAGACAGGAAAATTACCATATTTTTTGGACTATCATTTTCTCTCCGTTTGTACTATAATGTTAATAACCAACGTTGCAGGCACGGTACCGCCTGCTGTGAGGAGGAAACAACATGGATCTGATCAAGATCAACGAAAATAAGCTAAAGATCATGCTAACGCCTGTGGATATGCAAAGCTACTCGCTTTGCGCTGACGAACTGGATTGTACCAATATTGAAACGAGGGAGGCCTTTCGCAGTATCATGGACGAGGCGCGCAATCGCACCGGCTTTGATGCGGGGGGCAATCAGATTTACGTTCAACTGTATCCCTCCAAAGAGGGCGGGTGCGAGTTGTTTGTTACCAAGCTCGGCTTACTTGGAGAAGGAAACCGCATAAAGCGCAGTCCGGAGAGCATTCCTGCGCAGGTGCATCAAACGGAACGCTCGGTCGCCTTTGCGTTTGAGCGTCTGGATCATTTGTTGCGGGTATGCCGATGGCTGAGCGTCAACGCTGTTCGTGCCAAAAGCGCCGTCTATCACGGAGAGGAAGGCCACTACTATCTACTGTTAGAGCAATATGCCAACAACCGCCACGCTCCCCTTTTGGAGCATTCGATGCTTGCGTCGATCCACGAATATGGCACGCCTCAAAACGCCGACGCGCTGCGTCTTTACATAAAGGAGCACGCCACCGTCGTGTGCGAGCGCGGAGCCATAGAAAAGCTCGCCCATCTTTGACCGAAAATCCCGCCGACATCGGCGGGATTTTTCGTTGCACCACGGTGCAAGGGTTGACATCTGACAAAGAAGATGCTAAAATGACTATATCAAATGGCACAGGAGGTAATTATGGCAAAAAAGCTGTTCCGGCACGCCGCGTACGTCATCGGTTATGCGTTTTTGATCGGTCTGATTGGTCCCATTGAAAACTGGATCTATAATCCCTCGCTGACCCATCATACCTTTTCGGACTGGAGCAACGTATGGTATTGGATCATGTGCCTGATCCTTTCCGCTATTCTGTATCTCGTCGGGGGCTATTTTTTGCAATATCGTCCGAGAAGCTTTTATTATTGCTCCGATATCATCAGCCTGACGCTCGTCATAGTGATTGGGTTTTGGAGCAGTATCCTCGTTGCCATTTTTGTTCCATGGCCCGAAAATATCGCTATGAAAATCTCTTTGATCTGCGCCTATATTCTCTTGCTCGCCTTTTTGATCTACGCATCGGGACATCGCGGTCTTGCCATCTATCCGGACAAGATCCGCATTTTCAAGTTCCGCATCAAGACGTATCAAACAACCAAGGTAGACAGCATCGCCGTTGAGTACGGTGACTTTGTCGCCAATATCCATATCACCGTCTGCGGTGAGACAACCACCTTCCGCCTGCCGAATTTTGCCGCCCGCCTTTGCCAGCGGCGATTGAAAACCATCCCCACCGTCCAAAAGGAGCCAACGCCATGAACGTATACACCTCGGTCGATCAGCTCATCGGGAAAACTCCGTTACTTGAGCTGACCAATATCGAAAAAGAATACTCCCTAAAAGCAACCTTGCTCGCCAAGCTCGAGGGCTTCAACCCCGCAGGCTCAGCCAAGGACCGCGTGGCTCTTGCCATGATCCATGCGGCCCAACGAGAAGGCAAGCTGTCGTCAGGTGCGACCATCATCGAGCCCACCAGCGGTAATACGGGCATTGGTCTTTGCGCGCTGGCCGCCGCACGAGGCTACCGCGCCGTCATCGTCATGCCCGATAACATGTCGGTCGAGCGCATCCGCTTGATGCAAGCATACGGTGCTGAAGTGGTGCTGACGCCTGCCGCACTCGGTATGACAGGAGCCATCCGGAAGGCTCGGGAGTTGGCCGCCGCCATCCCAAACAGTTTCATCCCCGATCAGTTTTCCAACCCTGCCAACCCCGCCGCGCATTTTGAGACCACGGGACCCGAAATTTGGAATGACACCGAGGGACAGGTTGATATTTTCCTTGCAGGCGTGGGCACCGGAGGAACACTTTCGGGCTGTGGCGCCTATTTGAAGCAGCAAAATCCCGCCGTGCAGATCGTTGCCGTTGAGCCGGCCTCCTCTCCCCTGCTCTCCGAAGGTCGTTCGGGCACACACGGCATCTCGGGTATTGGACCCAATTTCATACCCGACACCCTTAACACCGACGTGTACGACGAGATCGTCGCTGTCACCGAAGATCAGGCCTATACCGCAGGGCGCCTGCTCGCCCGCCGCGAGGGTATTCTTTGCGGTATCTCCTCGGGCGCGGCACTTCACGCCGCAATTCAGTTGGCAAGGCGCGAAGAAAACCACGGCAAAACCATCGTAGTTCTGCTCCCCGATACGGGCGAACGGTATCTTTCCACAGAAATGTTTTCTTAATCAAACCGCCGCGAAAGGAGCGCTTTTCCAATGAGGAGAAACACAGAAAATCCGTCCTCGAACTTGGGCGATAGCTATCACCAAACGCCTGGTGATACCTCTGAGGGGCGCTGGCTCACCGTTCTGTTTTCATTGATTGGCTGTGTTCTTGGCGCCGCAAGCTTTGTTGTGTATATCAAATGCCGCGCGATGACCGCGCTGCTTGCCGCGCTTTCGATCCTGGATCTCGCTTATGCCTATATAGAAATCAGCCATCTCTATATCCGCAAATACTGGTTCCGATATCACCGTCGGTTGGCAGTGATGCTATCTTTGTCCGCTTATTGGATCATCGCGTTTTTACTTGTTATCTGTATAAACCATCACATTCTATCGCTCTCTTTCACATGGCAATTGGCATGGGTTCCCTTTTTCCTCATGCCGCCTGCGATCGTGCTGGCACTTGCCGTATATTGCATGATACATATCATCGGAGGTTGAAGAAAGGAGTCATCATGCCAAACATTCTCATCATCAGCTCTGCCAATATGGATTTCGTTATGCCGCTTGCCACTCTGCCTGCGCGCGGGCAGACCGTTATCGAATCGGGCAAGTACTGCTACGTTCCCGGCGGTAAGGGGGCCAACTCGGCCGTCGCCGTTGCACGCCTTGGCGGAAATTGTACTTTCTGCGCCAAGCTCGGTCGTGACGACAACGGCGACGCGCTCGCCGCGCTGTACGAGCGTGAAGGCATCGACTGCCGAGCAATCTTCCGTAGCCATGACACTCCAACAGGGCTTGCCACTATCATGGTGGAAGCGGACGGTGCCAACCGCATCGTCGTCTACCCGGGCGCCAATATGACGCTGACCGAAGAAGACATCGACTTCGCGCTGGACACCGCTCCCGACGCGCTGTATCTGCAATTGGAAATTTCCCATGAGGCCGTTTTGTATGCCGCCAACGAGGCCGCCGCTCGCGGCATCCCCGTCTTTATGGACGCAGGACCTGCCGACGCTGCCTTTCCCTTGGAACAATTACCCCCGCTCGTCCTATTCTCCCCCAACGAAACCGAGGCCGAGATCTTCTCCGGCATCAGCCCCGATAGTGAGGACAACTGCCTTGCCTGCGCAATAGCTTTGTCCAAGCGCGTTTGCGCGCAATATATCGTGCTGAAATTGGGCGGTCGCGGCGCGTATCTGTACGACACCGCGGCAAAGAAAGGAAGACTCCTGCCCCCGCTCCCCGTGGACGCCGTGGATACCACCGCCGCAGGCGATGCGTTCACCGCCGCGCTGACGCTCGCCTATCTTCAAACGAATGACATGACCGCCGCCGTACGCTACGCCAACGCTGTGGGGGCGCTGACCGTCAGCCGCGCAGGTGCGTCGTCGTCACTTCCGACCAAAGCAGAGGTTGAAGAATTTCTGAAATAACAAACAACCCCGACCAAGAAACCATGGTCGGGGTTGCTGCTTTGTATTCAGATAATATCGCAAAGATCGGTAAAATCCGTGACCGTCGCGTCGGCCTCGGCCTGCATCTGTTCCCATGTGTTGTCTGCGTGGGCGTCGTATACGCCTACGGTGGCGATACCGAGCGATTTGGCGGTGCGGATGGCGGTGAGGTTGTCGTCAAAGAAGACGGCCTCGGATGGCTCAACGCCGAAATGCTCAAGCGCCATGCGATAGATGGCAGGGTCAGTCTTGGGGAGTCCCACGTGGTCGCAGTTGAGAATGAAGTGGAACCAACCCGTCATGCCGTTGCGTGCAAGACAAGGCAGAATGCGCCCGATGGTCGCGGCGGTCACAAGACCGACCTTGACGCCCTTCTCCCGCAACGCGCGAACAAGCTCGTAAGCGCCCGGTTTGGCCTCGATATGATTCTCATATTGCTCCTGCGAGAGCTGTTCGATCTCGCCAAGGATAGACTCGACCGTGCCTTTACAGCCGTAGTCCAGAAAGAACTGGGCCGTTTCCTCCTCGGTCAGCGGGATCAGAGGAAACATAAACTCCTCGGTGAAATTGTCGGGGATCGGCAGACCGTGCAGACGAAGCATTTGCTTGTCCACCTCGCCCCACATGCCCATCGAATCCACGAGCGTTCCGTCAAAATCAAATAATACTACCTTTTTATCCTTCAAAATGCGCGAAATGGCGTCCATTGTGATCTCCTTTTTTTGTGGTGGAAGAAAAGTATATCACAAAACGACATTCTTTGCAAGAGAAATTTTTTATTTATTTGTGTTTCTCCGTTGACTAATCGGGTATTAAGTCCCAATCTCTGCAATTTTGAATGATCCAATCCACGCAGCAAATCATATCATACTGATCCCCCCCACGCGTCTCATAGGTGATATAGCATGGTCCGATTTGAAAAACCGCACAGTATAGCGGCTGTCCGTCTTTGGATAGGTCATACAGTTCCACGTCTACACCATCAAAGTTCGCAATCACTGCAGAATCGCAGTCAAAAACATAATTAATGAGAGGACCGTTCTCGGAAATGCAAAATACTTGCCCCTCCTCACCGTCTCGCAAATGGGTGCTAACGCCGCTGACGAGTTTTGAGCGATCTACCTCGTTCGTATCAGGGTCTAAGGCATAGTCGAAGCGATACCGTACTTCATACTCGCTCCGATAGTCAGTACGCGGCCAAAAAATATAAAGTAGATAGCTATAGTCATCCGCATGAGGATATACCGATAGGAATTCTTCCTTACTGACAAACACGGAATCGACCAAGCGTTTACCGGCACTTTGATATTCCGAGATCACGTTGAACTTGGGTAGCTCGGGCAGGTCCAGAGTATCGGCATTTTTCACCATTTCTTTCGGGGTTGTTATACGAAATTGTTCAAACAACGACAAAAGCTCTTGCGGAATAACATCCGGACAGCGGTAATTGGAGAATCTTAAAACAACTTTAAGCGCCGGGGAATCTGCTCCATCGATCGTAATGTATCCGGCATAAAATGGATATTGACTTTTTTTGCAATAACCGTCATAATAATATTCATAATAAGACAGCCAGGTTTTCACAGAATAACCGTTTCCCTTGATGATAGCAATTGGCTCTCCTTCTTCACGTTCCATTTCATTTTCGAATTTATCGTCGCAATCGATACTCAAAAAGAACGTATCTTGGCCATACTGAAATTGGTAACACATCAAACAACTAACAGGCCCTCTTCTCGAGTACAGCGCGTCATAGAATATCCCATCAAGTTGAATCAGCTCAGAATCTACCGGAACAAGTATTTGACGATCGGCCATTTTGCCATACATGTCCAAAAATGCGTCTTTGGTTGTCATACTACTTGGATAAGAGTCAAAATACAAACCAAACCCCTCGCAATATCGCTCGAGTCTCCACGATTTGTCCAAAAATTCATCATCGCCCAACTGTGCCGCATCATATAAAAACTTCAATTCTTCCCAAGAAGAAAAGTTCATTCCATTTCCTGGCAGTGAATCTATCTCCGGAGGTTCTACCACGGGCGGGTCATCGTCCGGCGGCACCACGCCCGGCTCATCTCCGCGCCACAGCCATCCGGCACCGACGGCGATGATGACCGCCAAGCAGGCGCAAGCGACGGCGCTCCAGCGGATGATGCGGGGGCGGCGGGGGCGACGGCCGGCATCATCAATGAGGTCATCCCCGATCATACCGATAGCATCCTGTAATAATTCTTGCTGTTCCATGCGTTTCATACGAAAATGCCCTCCTTTGCAAGATAATCGCGCAAGCTCTCGCGGGTGCGGTGCAGCATCATTTTGACCTTACTCTGCCCGAAGCCGTACCGCCGCGCGATGGCCTTGACCGAGTCAAAATACCAATAGCGGCGCAAAAATACCCGCCGCTCGCTCTCATCCAGCGTGCGCAAAAAGGCGTCGATGGCCCTCGCCAATTCCTCCTGGCGCAAGCCCGCGTCCACCGCTTGTGCGGTGTCGGGGATACATTCGTGCAGCTCCTCCAGCGTCAGCACTGCTTGGCCGCCGCCCCGCTTGTCGGCTGACTGCCGTTTGAGGCGGTCAAGCGAGATACGTCTTGTGATTTTACCGAGAAAGGTTTTAAGCAGGCTCGGCTTGTGGGGCGGCATAGCGTTCCATGCGGCGAGATAGGTGTCGTTTTCGCACTCCTCGGCGTCAGGCGCGCTGTGTAAAATGCCAAAGGCGATGGCGTAGCAGTAACGGCCGTATTTGTCTTTTGTTTCACAGATGGCCTGCTCGTTCCGTTGCCAGTACAGCTCTACAATACTTTTGTCATCCATGGTGATCTCCTTTCGCGTCGTATTTTAGGAGGATTTTCCTCCAGGGTTCACCCCTCTACTCGACAAAATCGGCGCGTGGTCACATCTTTTTTTCCATTATACCACATTTTTTTATTTTGCGCAAAACTTCTCTTATTTCCGGTTGCTTTTTGACCAAAGTTATGCTATACTAAACGGAGAAAACCAAGGGAGGTGAGAACATGGCTTCATCGGAGCGCGCTCAAAATCGCCAGCTGGCTCGCAACACGACGGCCTTGACGGTCGGTCGGCTGGGATCCAAGGTGCTGGTCTTTTTGCTCGTCCGCTTTTATACTGCCGTTCTCACCAAAGAGGAGTTCGGCACGGCGGATCTCATCACCAGTCTGTGCAATTTTCTCATTCCTGTGGCTTGCGCGGGGCTGTCAAGCGGCTTTTTCCGTTTTGCGGCCGAAGCCAAGAGTCGACGCGAGTTAATAAGCGTCTTCAGTGCGGGGGCATCCATTCTTGCTATCACCTCCATGGGCTTTGCGCTTCTGTCGCCCCTATTGTTTTTGATCCCCTATTTTTCAAGTCACGTCTGGCTGATCCTGCTTTACGTGCTGTGCGCCAACGTCCACTACTTTGTTACCGATTTCATTCGGGCGCAGGGCGATTATCGATTGTTTGCCATCCAGGGCATCCTTAACACCGCGTTGAATATCGGCTTAAATATGCTGTTTTTGTTGCCCCTTTCCCTGGGCGTAACCGGATATGTGCTCAGCATTATCCTTGCCGACCTTGCCACTGCTCTGTTTTTGGTCCTCAAATGCCGTCTATGGCATTATCTGCGCCCCGGTGCGGCCGATCGGGCCTTGGTAAAAGCGATGCTTCGCTATTCCGTTCCCCTCATTCCCGCCACGCTGTGTTGGTGGATCACCAACGTCTCCGATCGCTTTATGGTCACCTATTTTTGCGGTGAGGCCCAAAACGGTCTGTACGCCGCAGCTTATAAAATCCCCAATATTCTGACCATCGCCGGCGGCATCTTTATCGACGCATGGCAATTTTCCGCCGTGGTCGCCAACCGCCGCGCCGATCATCGTGAAACTGACGAGGAGACCGTGCAACGCCGCCGCGCCCTGACCGCCTTTTTCTCCCGTATTTTCAAGGGCTACGGTGCTTTTCTCTGCTTGGGCGCGGGCGGACTCATTCTCCTGACCCGTCCCATCGTTTCCATCCTGCTGGATCTCTCCTATGCAGAGGCTTGGCAGTATATTCCTGTTTTGCTGTTAGCAACGGTACTGTCCGCATTCTCCAATTTCGTCGGAACGGTCTACATGGTCGAGTGCCGCGGACTTGCGACTATGGTCACCTCCCTTATCGGTGCGCTGGCCAACATCGGTCTCAACCTTTGGCTGATCCCCCTCATGGGCCCCATGGGTGCAGCTATTGCGACCATGATCTCTTATTTTTTGATGTTCATCATCCGTCTGATCCACGCTCGCAGATTCATCCCCTTCCGCACGTCTCCCGTCTGGTTGGTTCTCAACGGTCTGTTCCTTGGGGCACTGTGCATCGTGATGACGCGCTCCGTTGGCGGATGGGTGTGGTACTCCCTTGGCCTGTGCCTGCTCCTATTTATCATCGACGCCCCTTTTCTCCTTCGAAGTATGCTCTCTATTTTGAAGCAACGAAAAAATTAAGTCTAAAAACTTCAAAAAAAATGTCAAAAACCTATTGCATTTTCAAAAAGAATGTGATATAATGATTGCACTTTGTGTGTAAGCGCATTTGCCGGCACGAAGAAAGGATGGTCCGCTGCATGCTCGCATGAACATCCGGATAATACGAGGAGGGCTTTACGATGGATCTGATCAAAGCTTTTACAAACGAGCAACTGAAAACTGAGGTGCCCGAAATTAACATCGGTGACACCGTTCGTATCCACAACAAGATCGTTGAGGGTACCCGTGAGAGAATCCAGATGTTCGAAGGTACCGTTATCGCTAAGAACGGCGGCGGCATCTCCGAGACCTTTACCGTCAGACGTATTTCTTACGGCTGCGGCGTGGAGAAGGTATTCCCCATCCACTCCCCTAACGTTGTTAAGGTCGACATCATTCGTTACGGTAAGGTAAGACGCGCTAAGCTGTACTACCTGCGTGACAAGATCGGTAAGGATTCCAAGGTTAAGGAAAAGAAGTAATTCTTCCATACCGCGAAGAAAAAGGGACTGCTTATGCAGTCCTTTTTTCATTTATTTGGCATCGGACGGTCAATTCTACCACGAGTAGATAGCCCATAACGGCAAGTAGAGCCGTATCCCGGCAAGAGTAGATGCGGGAAACGACACAGTTTCTTGACCTGGAGCGCACACCCATGTATACTGTAACTACCACAGTATACATCAACCGAAAGGAACTGTCCCCATGCGCACAAAAAAAACGATCATTCCCCTCTTTTTCGCCGTAGATGACAACTATGCCCCCTATCTTGGCGTGGCCATGCGCTCGTTGATCGACAACGCATCGCCCGACTATCAATATAACATCTATATTCTGATCGACCGACTGAACAAGGAGAACACGGCTATTTTGCGCGGCATGGCAAGGAAAAACGTACGGGTAGAGATGGTCAACGTCAAAGCCAAGCTGGACGCGCTGTCCGATATGCTCCATCTGCGCGATTATTATACCAAGACCACCTACTACCGCTTTTTCATCCCCGCCCTGTTCCCTCAGTACGAGCGCGGTATTTACCTGGATTGCGATATCGTCGTCCGCGGTGACATTTCAAAGCTGTTCCATCTCCCCTTAGGCGACCGTATGCTGGCCGCCGCCCCCGAGGAGGTCATGCAGATGGTTGACGTGTTCGGCACCTACGTCGAGGCGGTTCTGGATATTCCCCGCAACGAATACTTCAGCGCAGGCATTCTTTTGATGAATCTTGAAAAAATGCGCCGCGTGTCTTTGGAGAAGCAATTCGTTGAATTGCTCGGCCGCCGTACTTTTCGCGTGACGCAAGATCAGGATTATCTCAACGTGCTTTGCCGCGGCGACGTGTTGCTGACGGACACCGGTTGGAACAAAACTGCCGCCTATGAAGTCCCCCTCCAATTCCCCGTCAATATCATTCACTACAAGATCAACTGGAAGCCATGGCACTATCGAGGCGTTCGTTTTGAGGATGAATTCTGGCATTACGCCGACAAAACGGTATACGCGCCTCTGTTGTACGCCCAAAGAGACGGATACGGAGAGGACCGCGTAGCCAACGACAACCTCCAGTACGATAATCTCGTCGCATTGGCGCTGTCGGACACCGAAAAAGCCAAAAACGGTATTCTTGTTTGAGAAAGGAGCGGAATATGAAGGAGCTTGCCCCCGATCGAGTTGCGGTATTGCGCCGCATTGAGGAATACGAGCGTCTGGGCTATTTTGACCGTGACGTTGAAAACGATCCTCCCACCCGTCCGCTTCGTCCGGGCGAGGTCGATTATACCTTAAAAAAGTTCTCCTCGCGTCTGGCCAGTGAAATTGCCAATCAGGTCGCCCGCCGTCATTTCGACGGATGCATCAAACGAGGCGAGCTGGTCATTCGAGAGGTGCGCGGGTTAGAAAATTATCTGGCCGTGGAGCATCGCGGTGTCATGATCACCGCCAACCATTTCCACCCCTTTGACAACTACGCCGTTTTCAAAGCCATCCAAAAAGAACTGGGCAGAAAACGACTGTACAAGATCATCCGAGAGGGCAATTACACTTCCTTTGGCGGTCTGTACGGTTACTTTTTCCGCCATTGTAATACGCTCCCGCTTTCCGCCGACCATCGCGCCTTTCGCGAGTTGCGCGATGCCGTGGGGGTACTGCTCGCACGCGGCGAAAAAATTTTGATCTATCCCGAGCAAGGAATGTGGTGGAATTATCGCAAGCCCCGTCCCCTCAAGCCTGGGGCATTCCACTTCGCCGCCAAAGAAAACGCTCCCGTTCTCCCCTTCTTTTTGACCATGGAGGACACCGAGCGTATCGGAGAGGACGGCTATCCCATACAAGCCATCACGGTGCACATCCTGCCCGCCATTTGGCCCGATCCTACCCTGACGGTAAGACAAAATGCCGAACGCATGTGCGAAGAAAACTATCGTTGCTGGAAGGAAACCTACGAGAGCGTTTACGGTATTCCGTTGACCTATACAACCGCACATGGGGAGGAAACACCATGCTCTACTTGCTGATTATTTTCGGAGCCATGATCGTCATCATGGCAATCAACTCTTTTCTTCTGCCATCTCCGACGGCCGCTGAGATCGGACGCATCGCCCTGTCAACCTTGCTGGGTACGCTGTCCGTTATCGCATGGGACGGTGTTTTGGCCTTGTTGATCCGCCGCTGCCCTTTGTGGAGCAAGTGCTTTACCCCTGACAGCTTCGCCTTTCGCGTTTCCAAGCATGAGCGTAGCTTTTACCGTCGAATCGGCATTCAAAATTGGAAGGATTGCATCCCGGAGCTCGGGTTATTCACAGGATTTTCCAAAAGCGAATTTACCGCCCCCAAGGATCCCGCCTATCTTGCCAGGTTTTTGATCGAGTCACATTACGGTGTTGCCATTCATCTTGCCAACGCGCTGTTAGGATTTTTGATTATTTTTCTCCCTTGGTGCGCTTGCCCTACCATCGCCATCCCCATTGCCTTGGTAAATATGATATTGAGCCTTTTACCGGTAGCGGTACTGCGCTTCAACACTGCCCCGTTGCTTGGCATTTATCTTAGAAAAATGGCACGAACTGCCAAATAATTCTGACGACACGTTGCGTCTGCGCGTAAATTTTGACGATTTCTCTCCATAAAATAAACGGATGCGGAGCCGACGTTTGTCGATTCCGCATCCACCTTATTTATTTTACTCGCTTAAACAAGCGAGACCAAAGCAAAATGATCGCCTGTCCGGGTACACCCAAAACGTACAAAAGCCAAACCGGCTCGGTGCCAAACGTCATACAGGTAATATGGATGCAAGCCAACAAAGACCACATCAGAAAAGATATGATCCAAAAGTTTCTCCGCGTGTTGAACCAGATCGAATTAAAGATCAGCCAAAGAATACACGAAACGGGAACAGCGTACAAAAAAGCCAGCCAATGCTTGGTCTGCATAGGATCGGTCAAACCGATCATAACGAAAGCGATGGTTGCCAGCAGCCATACCAAAAGCACGCTGACACCGGTAATATAAGCGTGCGTAAACACACTTTTGCGCTTGTTTTTTTCCTTTTCAGAAACTTCTTCCGCGCTTTCCAGCCAAATATGATGTTCCTCGGGATCATCATGCTCCGCACTCACCAAATAATCCATGGTGACTCCGAACATATCTGCGATGGTTTTGAGCACAGCAATATCCGGCAGCGATTCTCCCCGCTCCCATTTGGAGACCGCCTTGTCGGTATAGTTGAGACGCTCCGCTAGATCCAACTGTGTCATATTATTACGCCGCCGCAACTCTATAATGTTTTGCGCAACGATAGATTTCAAATCTGCCATTTCGGCCATTGCTCGCTCCTTTCTCTTCTGCTTTGGCACGTCATAACACACCGAAAGCAAAAAATATATCTTATATTCTCATTTATCATCAGTGAATGTATTATATCACACTTTTTCCCCGCGCGCAAGAGGTTTGATTAAAATATCCTTTATTTTTCAATACTTTTTTGAACCACTCCACCCCCAGTAGAATCGGCTCTACCGGGGATAGAATTGCGAAAAATTCACTCTACTGCGCCAGAAAAAACACTCTACTGCGTATTTTCAATTGTGGATTGACTCATCCACGCTTTTGTGGTATTATAATGATGTTAATGAATGGATTGAATGGGGCACTCTGCCCTTTTCCTCAATTAACACACAAGGAGTAAAATTTATGGCATCTTATACCATCTTTACCGACTCGGCGTGCGATATTCCCGCAGCCATCCTGCAAGAATGGAGCGTAGGCTGTGTAAGTCTCACCTTCCGTTTCAACGACCAAGACAAAGAATACGCCGACGGCGAAATCGCCAGCGGCGAATTTTACGACCGTATGCGGCAAGGCGGCATCGCCAAAACGTCCGCGATCAATACGGAGAGCTTCAAAACAGCCTTTGCTGCTGAACTGGAAGCAGGGCGCGACGTGCTTTACATCGGTTTTTCTTCCGGCTTGAGCACCACCTACAATTCGGCTCGTCTGGCAGCGCAAGAGTTGTCCGAGCAATATCCGGACCGCAAAATTGTGACCATTGATTCTCTTGCCGCTTCGGCAGGATTTGGTCTTTTGATCGCGCTGGCAACAGAAAAGCGAGACGAGGGCGCGGATTTGGCAACGCTTGCCGACTACGTCACCTCGCTGATTCCTCGCCTCTGTCACTGGTTTACGGTCGATGACCTGGTGTATCTCAAACGGGGCGGACGCGTCAGCCCGACCGTCGCATTCGTCGGTAACCTTTTGGGCATCAAGCCCATCCTTCACGTAGACGACGAAGGACACCTGATCAACATGACCAAGGTGCGGGGTCGACGCGCGGCCATCATGGCTCTGGCCCAAAAATATGAGGAATTGCACGATCCCTCCGCATCGAACAGAGTCTTTATCTCGCACGGTGACTGTGAAGACGATGCCAACACCCTCAAACAAATTCTGCAGGAAAAATACGGTGCCCAGGTCGATTTGATCACCCCTGTTGGTACCGTCATCGGCGCACATTCGGGTCCCGGCACCCTGGCCTTCTTCTTTTTGGCCACCAAGCGCTGATTTCACCCTTCGCTCCGTACGACGGAGAGACATTTGAAAAGGAGTTTCGTATGAACAACAACATCTCGGAAAACCTCGAAAAAGACGCGCTGCAGGATCAATATCTGGACGGTCACCTGTTTGCCAAAATGGCACAGGGCGGCGCGGCTCAGCTCAGATCCAATGCCGAGGAAGTCAACAAGCTCAACGTGTTCCCCGTTCCCGACGGTGACACAGGTGATAATATGCGTATGACGATTGAAAGCGGTATCGCCGCTTTGGAATCGGTCGAATCGGGCAATCTTGCCGAAGTCATGCAGGCTCTTTCTCACGGTATGCTGCTGGGCGCGCGCGGTAATTCCGGCGTTATCCTGTCCCAGCTGTTTGCGGGCCTGGCCAAGGGTTTGACAGACTGTGAAAAGGCAGACGCGGCCGCCATCGGTGCAGCTATGCTGATCGGCGTCAAGCAGGCTTATAATTCCGTTATGACCCCCACCGAGGGTACCATTTTGACCGTTGCCCGTGAGGCAACTGAATACGCAGTAGCCAATATCACCCCCGAAAGTACCGTCCGCACTCTGTTTGGTGACCTGATCAGCGAGATGTATGCCTCGCTCCAGCGCACCCCCGAAATTTTGGCGGTGCTCAAGCAGGCAGGCGTTATTGACAGCGGCGGTGCAGGATTGTTCTATATCATGGACGGCTTCAACCGCGTACTCAACGGCGAGGAATTGCACGTAGGAGAATTGCCCACAAGCAACGCTCCCCAAACCACCTCGGAGGAGATCGATCTGGACGCTTTCGGTCCCGACAGCGAAATGACTTACGGCTATTGCACGGAGTTGTTGCTCCGTTTACAGACGAGCAAGGTTGATCTTGACTCTTTTGACGAGACCATCATCCGCGATTATTTGATGGGTGTTGGTGACAGCATCGTAACCTTCCGCGTAGACAGCATCGTCAAAATCCACGTCCACACCAAGACTCCCGATGCAGTTTTGGCCTTCTGCCGTCAATACGGTGAATTTTTGAAGGTCAAGATCGAGAATATGTCTCTCCAGCACAACGAATCCATTGCCGACGAAAAGAAGGCTGAACCTACTCCTCTTCCCGTCGAGAAGAAGCCTTACGGTATCGTTTCCGTTTGCAGCGGCGAGGGTATTGAGGCCGTGTTTACCGAGCTTGGCGTAGACGTCGTTGTCAGCGGAGGACAGACGCAGAACCCCTCGACCAACGATTTCCTGGATGCATTTGCCCGCATTCCTGCCGAACATATTTTCGTTTTCCCCAACAACGGCAACATTCTTTTGGCTGCTCGCCAGGCCGCTGACATCTACACCGATGCTCAGATCCACGTGCTGGAAAGCAAGGATCTGGGAGCAGGCTACGTTGCTATTTCCTCCATGGATTTGAGCGAGGACAGCGTTGACGCTATTCTGGAACAGGCCCGCGAGGCCATGAGCAGAGCCACCACGGGTGTCATCTCGCCCTCCATTCGCGATGCAGAGCTGGACGGTGTGCAGATCAAGAACGGTGACTTTATCGGCTTTGTCGGCAAGCGTATGTACGTATCCGAATCGGATATGAACGAGGCCGCCTGCGGACTTCTTTCTCATATGATCGACGAGGAAAAGTTCATGCTGACCGTATTCTGCGGCAAGGATGCCACCGCGGAGCAACGCGAGTCACTCAACGCCTATCTTGAGGAGCAATACCCCGAGGTTGAGTCTTATTTGATCGAAGGCGGTCAGGACGTTTATCCCTATATTTTCATTGTAGAATAAACTTAATGATTGCTTAATTCAATTGACAAATGCGCCGTGCGCGTGTTATAATAGGGTTGTCGTAAAAACGCGACAACCCTATTTGTTATCCACAGTCCGAAAAGGAGATGTTTATGCAACGATTTGCTCATTTTCAGCCAAAGACCACAACTTTTGCCCTCCCCTATCTTCTCACCCGTCCCGAGGGGGCAGACACCGAAAAGCTGCCCATGATCGTCTTTTTGCACGGCGCGGGCGAGCGAGGCGATGACCGTTCGCGGTTAGATATTCACGGTATTCCCCGCTATTTTGGACGGGATGAGCACCACTTGGGCCAGCGAGTCATCACCCTGTCGCCTCAGTGCCCTGAGAACGAGATCTGGAGCAATTTTCCTGCCGCCATCATGGAGCTGATCCTTGCCATCGCCGAGCAAGAGAACGTCGACATGGATCGCATCTCCATCACGGGCATCAGCATGGGTGGCTTTGGAAGTTGGAGTATGCTTGCGCGCTATCCCAACTTTTTCAGCGCTGCCGCTCCTATCTGCGGCGGCGGTGTTTCTTGGTATATCAACACCAAGACCCCCATTCGCGTTTTCCATGGCGACGTCGATACCTCAGTTCCCATGGTTTATTCGACTCTGATGGTCGATGCCGTCAACGCCCGCGGTGGGCAGGCGGAACTGACCGTATATGAGGGCTGCGGCCACAATTGTTGGACAAGGACTTATGAGGAAACCGACTTGATCGCCTGGTTGGCGGCAAGTCACAAATAAGGGGTGTATATGCAGTACGTTACATTAGGAAAGACCGGCCTTGCGGTATCCCGCGTCGGCTTTGGCGGCATTCCCATCCAACGCATCTCCCAAGAGGAATGTACCGCCTTGTTTGACGCCGTCATCGAAGCAGGCATCAATTACATCGATACTGCGCGCGGTTATACCGTCAGCGAAGAGTATCTGGGTAAAGCTCTGCAGAGCCGTCGCGATAAATTTATTTTAGCCACCAAAAGTATGGCGCGCACCTGCGAAGCCATGGCCAAAGACATTGAAACGAGTCTGAAAAATCTGCAAACCGATTACATTGATCTGTATCAGATCCACAATCCCAACGATGCCCAGTTGGATGCCGTATTGGCGCCGGGCGGTGCAATGGAAGCATTACTGGAAGCCAAGGCGCAAGGGAAAATCGGGCATATTGGTCTGACTGCCCACTCCCTGTCCGTATTTGAACGGGCATTGGAGCTACAAGAAATCGAGACCATCATGTTCCCTTACAACATCGTCGAACGCCAGGGAGAGACTTTGATTGCCCGTTGTCAAGAGAAAAACGTCGGCTTCATTGCCATGAAGCCCTTAGCCGGCGGCGCCATTGAGGACGCCGAGTTGGCTATGCGCTATATCGTCTCCAACCCTGCAGCAACGTTGGTTATTCCCGGAATGTACTGCGCCGACGAGGTGTGGCAAAATGTCGGCGCGGCTCAAAATACCGCTCCCTTGACCGAGGAGGAGCAGGTGCGTTGCGCGGCCATCGTGGCTGAGCTTGGTGATCACTTCTGCCGCCGTTGTAATTATTGCGCACCTTGCACCAAGGGCATCTCCATCCCCGCAGTCTTTCTGTTTGAGGGATATCTCTCCCGCTACGGTCTTGAGGATTGGGCCCGGGACCGCTACGCCTCCCTTTCCGCCAAAGCATCCGAATGCATCGGCTGCGGAGTGTGTGAAACACGCTGCCCCTACCATTTGCCCATTCGCCAAATGTTGAAGCATTGCGCCGAAAAATTCGGCTGTTAAACGTTCCAAAAGAAAGGATTTTGATTATGAAAACAAAAACAAACATCTGGAAGCGCATCGGAAAAATCTCGCTGATCGTTCTCTGCTCTCTCCTTGCCGTCTGGCTTTTGATCCAGCTGGTAACAACCCTCATCTTCTTCGAGTTCTTCAACAAGTCCGATAAGGAATTCCGCACCCCTGGACAGTCTGACGGCTTGGTTTCGCAGGGCTTTACTTATCTGCCCGAGCAACAGTTTTACCTGCAGTGTGGCTATATGGCTGACGGTGTCAGCGCCAGCCGCATTTACGTCATCCCCCAAAACGAGCCCAAGGAAGCCTATTTCATTGAACTGATGAACGCCGACGGAACCCCTTACACGGGACACACAGGCGGCATTACCGCCCACGGCAACTTCATCTGGCTGGCTAACGACGGCGAAGGCGAGGACAACTGCGTCTGGGTACTGTCCCTTTATGACTTTTTCCGTCTGGAAGCAGGTCAGTCCTATACGTTGACTACCTCGTTCAAACCCGAAACCCGCGCGGCCTATTGCTTTGTGGAAGGTGACTATCTGTGGGTAGGTGAATTTTATCGTCCCGGCGATTATCCAACCAAGGAATCGCATACCTTCACCGTCAACGGAGGCAAGGAGCATCACGCCCTGATCGCCCGTTACCCCATCGATACCAATACTGCCACAGGTATCGCAGACGGTGGCCCCATCGCTTTCCTTTCCGTCACGGATCACGTGCAGGGCGCGGCTCGCGATCAGTACGGTCATTTCGTTCTTTCGACCTCCTATGGACTTTCTAAATCACATCTGTTCTTCTATGATGACGTTCTTTCCGGAAAAAACGATGATTATCTGACGGTTGATGGAAAGAACATCCCCGTTTGGTTTTTGGATGATGAATCTCTTATGCGCGATCTGGTCTGCCCGCCGATGAGCGAGGAGATCGTTATTCATGACGATCGTATATTCTATCTGACCGAATCGGCCAGCAAAAAGTATATTTTCGGAAACTTCATCCGCGGCCGCCACGTTTACAGCCTCCCCATGGAGCATTGATGCTCACCTCATAAAGCAAGGAGATTTTCATGAAAAAACTCACTTTTGGCACGCCGGAATCCCTCGTTCCCTCCGCATTTTGTGATGGTTTCAACTACTGTGAGCGTCCGATCCGTTACGATGTTTCCCGTATCCGCTTCAAAACCAATGCCCGTGGCTGTCGCGTTGAATTTCCCATGCAACCGGGCGAACAAATCTTTGGCCTTGGCTTGCAGTTAAAAATTTTCAATCTGACCGGCAAGCAAATGGTCACCCGTGTTAATTCCGATCCCATCTCGGCTACGGGCGACTCCCACGCTCCCGTGCCCTTTTTCGTCAGCACCGCCGGCTACGGCATCTACTTGGATACGGCTCGCTACGTCGAATTCGACTTTGGCCGTCCCCGCGCAGGCAGACCCAGCCAATGTGAAGAAAACCGCGAGATCGCCCTTTCAACAGAAACCTTGTATGCCCAGCGCGAATTTGCGGGAGAAGTGACTATCTCGGCCCAAATTCCTGCCGCTGATGGCATCGATATCTATATCATCGAGGGCGAGACCATCACCGACATTGTCAGCCAATACAATATGCTCTCGGGCGGTGGATGTGAGGTGCCTGCCTGGGGCTTGACTCCGTTTTACCGTTGTTGCTCCAAATACACGCAGAATCAAGTCCTGGAGACCGCCAAGTATCTGCGCGAGCGGGATATGCCGATCGGCATCCTTGGTTTAGAGCCGGGCTGGCAGACGAGGGCTTATTCCTGCTCGTTTACGTGGAATCGTCAAAATCTCTATCCCGATCCCGAAACGCTGGTCAAAGAGCTCACCGACATGGGCTACCACATCAACCTGTGGGAACATTGCTTCACTCATCCCACCTCGCCCCTGTATGCCCGTCTGCAAGGCAAGCACGGCGATTTTGAGGTGTGGGGCGGTGTCGTACCCGATCTCTCGCTCCCTGAAGTCAGAGAGGCCTTTGCCGACCATCACAAGCGTTACGTCATGCTGGATACCATCGACGGTTTCAAGTTGGACGAATGCGACAGCAGCGACTATATCGTCAGCAGCTGGTCCTTCCCTCTTTGCTCTGAATTTCCCGGCGGCATGGACGGTCAACAGTTCCATTCCATGCTGGGTACATTGTACATGAAAACCATTCTCCAAGCTCTGGATGGCAAACCGACCCTGTCTGAAGTGCGAAGCGCGGGCGCCTTGTGCGCATCGTACCCCTTCGTTTTGTACAGCGATCTGTACGATCACAAGGACTTCATCCGCGGTCTTGCTACTTCAGGTTTTTCCGGACTTCTTTGGACACCCGAATTGCGGGACGCCAAGAACCGTGAGGAGCTGATCCGCCGTATGCAGACCATCGTCTTCTCGCCCCAGTGTCTTATCAACGGCTGGTACTGCGACAAGCTTCCCTGGTTGGATCATGATTGTGAAGAAGAGATTCGTGAGCTGATGAAGGAGCGCGAAAAGCTGATCCCCACGCTCATAGCCGCCTTCAAAAAATATCACGAAACGGGCATCCCGCCCGTGCGGGCCTTGGTCAGTGATTACACGTCTGACCCCGAAACCTGGCGCATCGATAACGAATACCTGTTCTGCGACGATATGCTGGTTGCACCCATGGTGTGCGGCGAGCATGAAAGGAAGGTCTATCTCCCCGCCGGAAGCTGGAAGGATTACTATTCCGACACCATCTACGAGAGTGGCTGGATCGAGGTCACAACCGAAAAAATCCCCGTCTTCGTCAAGCAGGCATAAAAAAAGAGAGGCAACTGCCTCTCTTTTTTTATGCCGTGATCCGTTAGTCGATCCACCAAACCTTACCGCCCAAAAGAATGCAGATCAGGTCAACCAGCCACATGAAAGGAATACCGACAAAGATCAGGATGATGCCCAGAATAACACCGACCATATTTTCCTTAACCAAGCTGCGGCAGATGCGATAGATCATCCAAACGATTGCAACTGCGGGGATGCAAAGGATCAGCTTGATCAGCAAAGGAAGATCGTCGAAGGTCTTAATGAGATTCTTCATGCTATTATGCTCCTTACCAAAATGTATTGTGCAAGAATTCTTGCTACACTTATTATATCATCCGACGCATAAGTTGTCAAGGGAAAACAACAAAAAAGCA
This sequence comes from Eubacteriales bacterium, assembly GCA_045613985.1. Classification (GTDB taxonomy): domain Bacteria; phylum Bacillota; class Clostridia; order Oscillospirales; family CAG-272; genus SIG644. Next base: position 20,721 of record JAZLCA010000011.1, read on the forward strand.
GGTAAACCAACCGGTCTACCTGCTCTCTTGAAAAGCAATGAAGCATTACTTATACTTGCGCTTTCTTGCAGCCTCAGACTTCTTCTTGCGCTTTACGCTGGGCTTCTCGTAGCATTCTCTCTTGCGGAGCTCTGCCAAGGTCCCAGAGCGAGCGACCTGACGCTTGAAGCGACGGAGTGCGCTGTCCAAAGACTCGCCTTCCTTGACTCTTACTTCTGCCATTTTTATCCCTCCCTCCGCTGGAACAGCAATGAAACTTATATAGCTTCATTCTGAAAACTCACTTGATTATTATAACAGATATTGATTCACTTGTCAATACTTTTTAGCATATTTGCTAAATTTTATTTTACAACCAAGCTGACGAGCTTGCCGGGAACGACAATTTCCTTGATGATGGTCTTGCCCTCGAGTTGAGCGGCAACCTGCGCTTTGGCGGCGGCCAAAACTTCATCCTTGGTGGCGTCTGCCGCTACCGTGATCTTACCTCTGACCTTACCGCAGATCTGTACGGGAAGCTCAACGACTTGATCGACCGTCTTGGCCTCATCGTACTCGGGCCATGCGGCAAGCGAGCAGAAGCCTTCGCCGCCAAGATCGGCCCACAGCTCTTCACACAGGTGAGGCGCAATAGGACAAAGCAGACGGACCAACAAACTGTAATCGTTCTTGGCAATCGAACCGGCCTCGTAGATATCGTTGAGCAAGCCCATCATAGCCGCGATAGCGGTATTGAACTTCATATCCTCCAGATCGGCATTAACCTTCTTGATGGTCTTGTGGATTGCCGTTTCCAGCGCGGAAGAAGTACCCTCGGGCTTGATCAGATCTGCTACGTCAGCGAATCTGTCGAGGAATCTCTTGCAGCCCTTTACGCCGTTTTCCGACCAAGGTGCGGCACTGCCGTAGTCACCCATAAACAGAATGTAGGTGCGCAAAACGTCGGCACCGTATGCGTCAACGACCTCGTTGGGGTCAACCGTATTGCCGCGCGACTTGGACATCTTCTCACCGTCAGGACCCAGGATCAGACCCTGCGCCGTTCTCTTGGCGTAAGGCTCTGCGCAGGGGACCTCACCGATATCATACAAAAAGTGATGCCAGAAGCGAGAGTAGATCATATGGCGGGTGACATGCTCCATACCGCCGTTATACCAGTCCACAGGCAGCCAGTAGTTCAGCTTGTCTGCGTCTGCGATGGCCGCATCGTTCTTGGAATCGATGTAGCGCAGGAAATACCAGGACGAGCCTGCCCACTGGGGCATAGTGTCGGTCTCGCGCTTAGCCGCACCGCCGCACTTGGGGCAGGTGCAGTTGACGTAGTAATCCAGTCTTGCCAAGGGGGATTCACCGCCCTGACCGGGTTCAAACTCGGTAACGGGAGGCAAACGGAGAGGCAGTTCCTCATAAGGCACGGGAACCATGCCGCAGGTAGGACAGTGAATGATCGGGATGGGCTCACCCCAGTATCTCTGGCGGTTAAATGCCCAATCCTTCATCTTGAACTGAACACCGCCTTCGCCAATTCCCTTCTCCTGCAGCCAATCGATCATGGCAGCAATGGAATCGGCCTTGTTATCGTAAGCGTTCAGGAAATCGGAATTGACCATAGGACCGTCGCCCGTGTAAGCTGCCTCCTCGATGTTACCGCCCTGAATGACCTCGATGATATCGATACCAAACTTCTTGGCAAAAGCATAGTCACGCTCGTCGTGAGCCGGAACGGCCATGATTGCGCCCGTACCGTAGCCCATCATAACGTAGTCGGCGATGTAGATGGGGATCTCCTTACCGTTGACGGGGTTGATACCGCGTACGCCCTCCAGGCAAACGCCCGTCTTGTCCTTAACCAGCTGGGTACGCTCGAATTCGGTCTTCTTTGCGCATTCCTCCTGGTAAGCCTTCACGGCGTCCATGTTAGTAATGCGGTCCGCCCATACCTTGAGCATAGGATGCTCGGGAGCGATAACCATAAAGGTTACTCCGAACAGCGTATCGGGGCGGGTGGTATAAATACGCAGGGTATCCTCCGTGCCGGTGACACCGAAATTGACGAATGCACCGCGGGATTTTCCGATCCAGTTGACCTGCTGCTGCTTGATGTTGGGCAGATAATCTACCTCATCCAAGCCATGAAGCAGCTTGTCGGCATACTCGGTAATGCGCAGATACCAGACGTCCTTGGACTTCTGGATGATATCCGACTTACAGATGTCGCACTTGCCGCCCTGCGAATCCTCATTGGAAAGAACAACCTTACAATGAGGGCAGTAGTTGACCAGTGCAGTATCGCGGAACGCAAGACCCTTCTCAAACAGCTTGAGGAATATGTACTGCGTCCACTTATAGTAATCCTCCTCGGTCGTATCGACCACGCGGTTCCAGTCAAAGGAAAAACCGACGCGGCGAAGCTGACTCGAAAACTTAGCGATGTTGCGGTCGGTCAGCTCTCTGGGGTGAACGCCCGTCTTGATGGCGGAGTTTTCGGTAGGCAGACCGAAGGCATCAAAACCGATGGGAAACAGAACGTTGTAGCCCTGCATTCTTCTCTTGCGCGAGATGACCTCAAGACCGGAATACGCCTTGATGTGACCGACGTGCATACCTGATCCGGAGGGATAAGGGAATTCCACCAAGCCGTAGAACTTAGGCTTTTCGGAATGGTCCTCGGCATTAAAAATGCCTGCCTCTTCCCACTTTTTCTGCCACTTTTGTTCAATTGCAGAAATATCGTATTTCATAGCTTGCTCTCCTCTTGTGTATATAAAGATAATTGAATTTTCGTCTTTAGTTGGCTTCTGCCTCGGGCGCATCGCCGTACAGCTTATCCAGATTATAAAATTCTCTGGCCTCACGGCTGAATACGTGAACGATCACGTGGTAATAGTCAGCAATCACCCAAGTGCCGTTGTCGCGGCCCTCAACGTGATGGGTGTCCACACCGCGCAGGCCGAGACGGTATTCGATCTCTCCGATGAGCGACTTGATATGGGTGTTAGAGTTGGCTGTGCAAAGCACAAAATAATCGGCCAATACGGTTTTGTCCTCTACGTGCAGGACCTTGATATCACGGCCTCTTTTGTTGTCCAGCACGCGAGCGATCTCTTGCGCCAGTTCCAAAGGCTCTGCGCCCTTGAGCGTGGGCAGCTTGCGATACTCTTCCTCCGACCAAAATTCGGTATCTACCGTCTCGGTCGATTTGATCATCATTTCTTCCATATTTCTTCCTATCCTTTTATGTAAATGAATTTTATGTAACCTATTATCATGAGACGAGGCGGATATCAATCCCCTCCAGCGTCCCTTCCGCCGTATAATCTTTGGCACGGCAACTGTCTGCCGACGCTCGATAAATGCGTTCAAACGTACTATTGTTTCGATTGGTAAACACCTGATCGGGATCAAATCCTCCCGCAAGCTCGCCCAGCGTATCCTTCAAAAGCTTGTCCGCGGCCTCTTTGTTGAGCACGTAATACCAAGCACCGCTGTTGTTCCCCGTTCGCGCCGGGGCTCCCGGCAAGGTAGTCATGTGCAGCTCGGAAAGCTCTACTCGCCGCAATGTTTTGGCGCAGGAGATGCAGTCACTCAGGCTCATATCCGTCTTGATCTTACCAAAGCACTTGCAAACCAGCGAAACCGTCTGCGAAAGGCTCAATTTCTCCTTGGTTTGCTTGGCCAGTGAGGATAAAAACAGCTTTTGCGCGTCCATGCGGCCAACGTCCGCACGGGCGTAGCCTGACCGAAAGCGAACAAACATCTGAGCCATCTCACCATCCAGCACCTGCTCCCCTGCCTTTAGGTGAATATGCAGGTTTTGGGAGGGATCGTCATAATCCATATCGGCCGGTACGTTCATGGGAACACCGCCGATCATATCGACCATCTCGCCCAGCACGTCAAGATCGATGCAAACGTAATAATCAATGGGAATTCCCATATTGTCACTTAAAAACGCCGCAACACCTTCCCCTCCCAATTTGGCATATGCCCCGTTGATCTTCTTATAACTGCCGTCAGTATAGGCGGCATAGGTATCACGGGGAATCTGTAGCAAATGGAGGGTGTTTTGTCGAGTGTCAAGCGAGGCAACCATCAAAACGTCGGTCAATCCCGCCGCTCGGTCCTTGCCCATCACCAACACCTGAATACGCCCATTCTGCGCTTTGGCAACCGTAGCAACGTTGTCAACCGCATCTTCATCGCCCGTCAGCCGCATCCACAACTGATGCATATAGGCAGGATGCGTCGCTTCATAGCGGTGCTCGCCAACAACAGCCGCGCCCAACAGGGGCAGCAATATCAAAAAGGCGATCAAGAGAGGCAATATCAAGGCCTTGGCAGTTAATTTTCGTTTCATAGATTACATTCTCCTTTAATTCGGAATATGTAATCTATTTTTAATTTTACAATCTCTGTCGGTCGGCAATCAAGCTGTTGCGTGCCTTTAGCGTATCAAGGCTGATGGTAACACCCTCCGCCAAAAGATTGCGCATCGTCATGTCATAAGACAAAATCAACGTGTCCCGCAGATGCGCTCTGCGATCCGTCTCGCCCATGGATTCGGGGTGAGCGCAGAAGAAATAGTCGCGGAGCCGCACGCAATCCGGGAATTTCCGGCTGTCGTCGATATAATCGGCCAAATACAGCAGCTGCTCGCATAGCGGCATATGCTCGTGTCCTGTCGTGTGCCAACGCACCGCGCGAACGACCACGTCTGTCGCATATTCGGGAAAATCGCGTTTGATCCGCTCCGCCGCCGTTTTGGCATGAAAAGTCTTAGGGGCCAACCGATCTTCAGATTCTATTATTATACCAAACTCACGGCATAATTGCAACTGCTTTTCCAAACTTTCTTCCTTGGTAATATCGTGGAGCAGAGCCGCCGCTCGAAGTTCCGGAATGTATTCGGGACAATACAACTCCGCCAGACGGGCAACCATGCGTTCCACCGCCAACGTGTGCTCACAGCGCTTATCTGACAGCATCTCCGCTACACGCTGCCGCAAAGAATCCAGCATTTGCTCCGTGATGGCGCAGCAAGTATTCTCATTGCGGTCTAACATCATTGTGTCACGCCTCCCTGTGTTTTATACAAGCCGTTCTCGCGGATATATTTTTCCACTGCACTCGGAACCATGCCGGAAATATCACGTCCCTGTGCAACGGCCTTTCGCACGCCGGTACTGGATACGACAATAGGATCTCCCACGATACGACGTACTACTTTACCGTATTTTTGCTGATATTCTGAAATTTTAGCAACGATACGAGCGTCCAGAATCGGATCCTTCCCTTCTCTGCGCATATAGACGGGATAGCACAACCGGAAGATCTCCTCCGGCTCTCGCCAGGTATCCAGCGTAAGAAGCATATCCGTTCCCATCATCAAAAACAGTCGATGCTCTTCAGAGGCAAAGGCGCGCAGCGTATCTACCGTATAGCTTTTCCCCTCGCGGCGGATCTCCAGATCGCTGATCAGCACACCGTCCACGTCTTCAAAGGCCAATTCGCACATTTTTAAGCGTTGCCAGGCATTGGCATCGCCCTGCATCTGTTTATGAGGCGGGATGCCGGCGGGAATGATATACAAAAGGTCCAACCACATCTGCTCCATGAATGCTTTGGCCGCCGCCACGTGTCCGTTGTGGATGGGAGAAAAGCTGCCGCCGTAAATACCGATTCTCATGGCAGCTCAATCTTGCGGCGCTTGGGATCCTTAGCCTGACGATACAGCACCAGCTTGTTACCAATGACGGTAACAAGGGTTGCGTCAACGGCCTGTGCCAGCTCCTCCGCCACATCGCGAGCCGCCTCGCCGCTGTTTTCCAGCACCTTCATTTTGATCAGCTCGCGTGCTTCCAATGCGTCGCTGACTGTTTTAATCATTGCATCTCCGATACCGCCCTTGCCAATCTGCATGATGGTATCGATATGGGTTGCCAGCGAGCGCAGATAGGCACGCTGTTTGGTATTCAACTGAATCATTATTTTCCTCACTTATTGTTTGTTCATACGCGCCTGCAATGCCGCGGCAAAGGCCCGCAGCGCAGCGGCACGATGACTGATTTTATTTTTTTCTTCTGCCGGGATCTCGCCAAAACTCTTTTCAAAGGGCGGATAATAGAAGATAGGATCATAGCCGAAGCCGCCTTCTCCCGCACACTCGTACAAAAGCTCTCCCTTGACGTCGCCCTGTACGACGATGGGCTCACTGCCGTCGGGAAACACGCAGGCGATACAGCAACGAAATTCCGCCGCGCGGTCGGCTTCCTCCTTCATATTATGGAGAAGCAGTTCAAGATTTGCCTTGTCGTCTCCGTCCTTCCCCGCATAACGCGCCGAATAAATGCCGGGGGCCCAGTTCAGCGCACGCACACACAGGCCCGAATCGTCACCAACGCCGATGTATCCCGACGCGGCGGCTGCACGAGCCTTGATCAAGGCATTTGCTTCAAAGGAGTCACCGTCTTCAACGATCTCCCCCTCCACGCCTGCCTGGGAAAGCGACAAAATTTCAATGTCGGGAATATATTCGCACAAAAGGGTACGAAGCTCAGCAATCTTTTTTTGATTATGCGACGCCAAAACGATTTTCATGCTTCACCTCAAAGCGCAAACAGCGCGCTGACAAATTCGTCGGCATCGAAGGCCTGCATATCGTCGATCTTCTCTCCCACACCAATGAATTTGACGGGAATGTTGAGTTCCTTTTTGATAGACAGCACGATACCTCCCTTGGCCGTTCCGTCCAACTTGGTCAGGATCAAGCCCGAAAGCTCGGCCGCGTGGCGGAACTCCTTGGCCTGAAGCACGGCATTCTGCCCCGTCGTAGCATCCAGCACAAGCAGGTTTTCCCGCGAAGCGCCGGGCAATTCCCTCTCGATGACACGATTGATCTTAGCCAGCTCGTTCATCAGATTTTTCTTATTGTGCAAGCGTCCTGCCGTATCGACCAGCAAAACGTCCGCCTGCTTATTCTTAGCATAGTTGACCGCATCGTAAACGACGGCGGCGGGGTCAGAGCCCTCGCCCTGGCGGATCATATCCACCTTAGCACGCTCGCACCAAACGCCCAGCTGATCAATTGCCGCCGCACGGAAGGTATCGGCCGCTGCAACCACCACTTTCTTGCCCTGCAAACGAAGGCTGTTGGCGATCTTACCGATGGAAGTCGTCTTACCGGCACCGTTGACGCCAATGACCAAAATCACAGAAGGCGAGGTGTCCAATTTGAGAGGCTCCCCTTCACCGATCATGCTCGTCAGGATCTCACGAAGCACATCCATCACCTGGTCCTTTTCCTTAAGTCTGCCGTCCTTGATGCGCTCGCGCAGCTCCTCAATGATATCCTCGGTTGCACTGACACCAACGTCAGCGCAAATCAGAATTTCTTCAAGCTCGTCCAGAAGATCCTCGTCTACCCGAACGAAATTTTTCAAAAGATTGTGTACACCGCCAAAAATGGCGTTCTTCGTTTTCATCAAGCCCGCTTTGAGCTTATCCAAAAATGCCATCCCAATCGTCTCCTTTTTTCTTGCTGATATTTTCAACGTCCAGCGCCAGTACCTTTGAAATACCATGTTCAGGCATGGTAACGCCGTACAGTCGAGTGGCCGCGGCCATAGTACCGCGACGGTGGGTGATCATAATAAACTGGGTGCCACTCGAATAGCGCTTGATATACTGCGCCAATCGTTCCACGTTGACCTCGTCCAACGCCGCTTCGATCTCGTCGAGAATACAGAAGGGGGTGGGATTGGCCTGCAAAATGGCAAAGAACAGCGCAACGCCGATGAAGGACTGCTCGCCGCCCGACAGCTGCATCAGATTCTTGATGATCTTTCCGGGAGGTGCCGCCTTGATCTCGATACCACTCTCCAAGATGTTGTCGGGATCGGTCAGAGAAAGCTCTGCGCTACCGCCGCCGAACAGCTCGGAGAATACCCGACCGAAGTTCTCATTGATCTGATTGAAGCATTCGACAAAGGAGGTCTTCATATCCTTTTCCAATGTGGAAATGATATCCAACAGCTCCTTGCGGCTCTTTTCCAGATCCGCGATCTGCTCGCTCATGGTATCGTATTTTTCCTTGACCTCCTTGTACTTTTCCACGGCATCAAGGTCCACGTTGCCCATACCGCGCAAGCGGTTGCGGCACTCGGTCTGCATGGCAATCATGCTCATGCGGTTTTCGGGGGTAACCGCAGGATAACCCAGCGCCAGTGCATCGGCACGGGTCAATTCATAATCCTCCCACAGCTTACCCGACAGCTTGTCCTGCTCTGCCCGAAGCTGAGCAAGCTTATTTTCATTTTTAGCGTGAACGCGATAGATCTGTTCCTTCTCGTCCATCTTTTCACGCATTTTACGGTTGAGCTCGTTGAGTTTCTTCTCAAATACAAAGCCATCCTCTTCCACCAGCTTGCGGCGGGCATTCAAGCCATCCAGCCGGCTCTGACCGGCCTCGAGTACCTGCCTGTTGGCCGCAATCTGCTCGGTCAATTCACCGATCTGCGCCTGATAATCCGCAAGACGATCGCGCAAGACCTGCAGCTGTGCGCTGAATGTGTCGATGCGCTCTTCCGCCGAGCGAATGAGCATATGCTCCGTCTCGCTGTCTTTTTCATTGGCACTGATGCGGACGTACAACTCGGTCAGACGCTTATCAATATCACTTCGGCGGTCTTCCAGCTCGTTTCTCTGCTCATCCATCGATGCTCTCGCGGCACGAATCTCTTCTATTTGATGGTGCAAAGCCGTCTCTTCGGCGCGCAGCGTCTGAAGTTCTTCCTCGTATCGAGCGTGCATCCTGGCGATCTGCTCGTATTCTGCGCGAAGCTTATCCATCAAGGTGTTGTTCGCATCTCTCTTGGCCAGTACCTGCTCAAGAGCGGCCGCCTCGCTTGCACGGAGAACTGCCGTCAACCCCTTTTGGTTGTCCGTCTCATCGATTTCGATCTCAAGCTCCTCGATCTCCTTGGCCGCCAGGCGCAAACTCTTGCTCTGTACTTCCATGTTGGACTTCAATTCGTCCAGCTCGGTCTGCATACGCTTGATCTCGCCCGCACGGCTGAGAACACCGCCCTTTTGCTTGACGGAACCACCCGTAAAGGAACCGCCCACATTGATCTGCTGGCCATCCAGCGTGACCACGCGGACACGGTAACCGATCGCTTTGGCCATAACGGTTGCATGATCGATATTATCAAAGATCACCGTCCGTCCCAGCAAAGAAGACAGGACATTGTGGAATTTCTCATCGGCATGAAGCAGTCGGTCTGCAACTCCAATATAGCCCTCATACCCTGCGGCAGTCTTCATTTCCGCCGTTTCGGTCGAGGGACGCATGGAGGTCAGCGGGAAAAAGGTTGCCCGTCCAGCTTCGCCTCTCTTCAAAGCATACATAGCCGCTTTAGCTGTTGCCTCATTGTCAACAACAATGTTCTGCAAGTTGGCGCCAAGAGCGGTTTCGATGGCAGTAATATACCGATCGTCCACCGAGATCAGCTGAGAGAGCGGACCGAAAACAGTACCGCAAGGGGCACCGTGCGCATCCGTGATACGACCGGCCGCATACTCCTTCATGACGAAGCGAACGCTGTGTGCATAGCCCTCAAACTGCTCCTCCATGGTGCGATAGGTGTTGATTCTCTGGGAAAGAGAGTCTGCCCGCAAGGTCGCGGCGCGATATTCGCTCTGCTTGGCCGCGTGATCTTCACGCATGGTGCCAAGGCGTGCTTGCATTTCGTCGGTCTTTTCATCCAACGAAGCAAGGCTATCGTCATAATCGGCAATGGTCGCCCGCACGGACGCACATTGCTTGTCAAGCTCTGCGGAAATCTTGACGTAATTGTCAAGCTCTGAGCGCATACTATCATTCTTACCGTCGTCGGTTTCGCGCGCATTTTCAATAACAGACAGACGAACCTTGACGTCGGTCGCCTGACTCTCCAGTGCCAGAACGTCTTCTTGCGCCGTAGCGATATTTTCTTCCAGCGTTTCGATGCGCTCGCCCAACTCCTTGTGCTCGGCCGTCAAGGCGCTCTGTTCCTCCGTCAGAAGCTGTGCGGCATCACGGAGAGCAGCGATATTCTGATGATGCTCCGCGCAACCGTCAATTTCCAATTGCATGGAACGATCGGTGCTTTCAATGCTTCCCTGCGCGGCTGCCATGAGTTCGCGGGTGTGACCGATCTTGCTCTCCTTGACGCGATTATCGCTATCCAGGACGTGATTTTCCTCGGTCAGACGGCGGATCTGGGTCAACAGCTCCTCGCTCGTCACCTTATTACTCTGCGACTGCTCAAACAAACGGTTGTTTTGCTCCTCCATGGAGGCAACCGCTTCATCTGCGCAAGACAGATCAAAGGTCGAATGCTTCAAATTTTCCTCGGCAACGTCCAATTCGCGGCGCAACCGCTCAGTATCGTACAACCAAAGGCTGACGTCAGCCTTTTTCTTATTTTCCAACAATTCGATGGCACGGACCGCACGGGCGGATTCCTTGGCCAAGGGTTCAACCTGCGCTTCGATCACGCTGAAAATGTCGCGGATGCGTGTCATGTTGTCCTCGGTGTGCGCCAGCTTGCGCTCCGCTTCATTCTTTTTGTGACGGTATTTTGCAATACCGGAAGCGTCCTCAAAAATAGCGCGGCGCTCCTCGCTCTTACGGGAGACCATCTCGGCAATTCGGCCCTGACCGATAATAGAATAGCCGTCGCGGCCGATACCGGTATTCATAAACAGCTCGTAAATATCCTTCAAGCGGCAAGCGCGGCGATTGATGAAATATTCGCTCTCACCGGCACGATAGTATCGGCGAGTAACGGTAACCTCGTCGTAGGGACAATCCAAGCGTTGCTGATCGTCGCTGTTGTCCAGCGTGACCGAAACCTCGGCATAGCCCATGGGCTTGCGGCTATCCGCACCGCCAAAGATAACGTCCTCCATTTTGGAGCCGCGCAGACTCTTGGAAGAGATCTCGCCCAAAACCCAGCGCATCGCATCCGAAATATTGGATTTACCGCTTCCGTTGGGACCGACGATAACGGTAACACCGGCAGCATGCCCCTCGCCGGGAGCATTTTTGCCGTCCGGATTAACAAGGGCACCGCTGGCGTCAAACACCAGCTTTGTCTTGTCAGGAAAGGACTTAAAGCCCTGCATTTCCAATGATTTTAAGTACAATGTCGTATACCTCCCATGGTATATCTTAGTAAATGACCGCTCAATTCAATATTATCTGCGCACTCAAAAGAGCATCGCTCTCGAGCACGTCTATACGTTCCAGTTGAAATTCACGGCACAGAGCAACCATGTTCTCTCTATGCTGTCCGATCGCTTGCGACGTTTTGCCGCGAGCCACCGTGAACCTCGGGCATCTACCCGAATAATTTTTCAGTAATTCTCTCATTTTGCGATAAAACAACCGCGCATAGACAAGCTCTCCCATGGCAGGATGATAGGCTCCGCCAAGTGCCTGCTCTCCCGAAAATCCATCCGAGGCGCAAAGTCCAATTCGCAAAATATCAACGTTTCTCTCTTCGAAAATCGCCAGCACGTCGGCGCAACGGTCCACGGCCTCCCCTACGGACAGGGGCGCATAGCGTCCTTCTTCCATACGACAAGCCAGCGCCGTTCCCTTCAATACGACAGTAGGATAAATTCGGGCTGCACTCGCCCCCGCGTCACAAATCGCACGCGCCGTTGCCAGTTCTTTGGAAAGCGTCGATGCTGGGAGTCCAATCATCATTTGACCCACCAGCGGATATCCGCGAGCAACAATACGTCGGCAAGCTTGCGCCGCTTGCTCGGCAGAGTGACCGCGACGGGTGGCAAGCAGCACCTCGTCGTCCATACTCTGCAATCCCAATTCGATGGCACAGACGGAATAATTACCGAGAACATCCAATACGTCCTCTTCGACCGCATCGGGGCGGGTAGAAAATCGGATACCGCTGACACATCCTCGGTCAACGTAACTTTGTGCTACGTTCAACAGGCGCACCATAATACCTCGGTCAATCGCGGTAAAGGACCCGCCGAAATAGGCAATCTCCGCTTCCGTATCGGGCGGCAGGGTTGCCACCGCCGCCTCGATCTGGTCTCTCACTGCTCTTTCGTCAAAAGCGGTGCATCCCGATATGGTCTTCTGATCACAAAACACGCAACGGTGCGGACATCCCATATGGGGAATAAAAATCGGAATGTTCTTATGTTTTTTCTTGTTTTGCTTTTGCATACGTTACTGCTCGAAAATACCGAACAGCATCAGTGCGTCTGCTGCGGCAGCCTGCTCAGCCATACGCTTGGAGCGCCCCTCGCCCCGTCCGATGACGTTGCCGTTGAGCTTGGCCTCGACCGAGAAGGTCTTGCGGTGATCGGGTCCCGATTCGGCCACCGTAACGTACTCCAGAAAATCGCCTTCGTTTTGCTGAACGAATTGCTGAAGTCTGGTTTTATTGTCCCCCTGGAAGCCGCCCGGCTTGAGCGTTTCCAATTCGGACTTGATAAAAGGCAACAAAAACTCACTGACACGCTCACGTCCCGCGTCCAGATACATAGAGGCAAGCAGTGCCTCAAATGCATCGGCCACGATCGAACGACATTCTCTGCCGTTGTTGCGGTCCTCGCCCTTACCCAGGCGCAGATAGCTGCCAAGCGAGATCTTTTCGGCGTATTTAGCGAGTGCCCGCTCACAAACAACGTCGGCTCGCATACGAGTCAAATCTCCCTCAGGACAATCCTTGAAGTGAGCAAATAAGTAGTCGCTGGTAATGATAGACAGAACCGAATCTCCCAAAAATTCCAGGCGCTCGTTGCACAACAGATGGTGGTTGGAAACGCCCATTTCATTGGAATAGGAGGAGTGCGTCAGCGCCCGCTCCAACAGTTCTTTATTTTGATAATGATAGCCAATGGCCCTCTCCAGCTCCTCAATGGGCAGCGGATAATTTGCCATACGGGATCACTCCTTTCACTTCAAACGGGGATACGGAGAAGGCGTCAGCTCCTCGTCCTCTTCTTTCGCCGCCTTACGTTGAGCGGCCTTCTTTTGTTCAGCAACAGCGGCCATCGTCGCCGTTACATCAGCAATGGTCGTCGAGCCCGCGTAAGCGATGGCCTGACGAATGGCGTTCTTAAATGCCTTGGCATTGGAAGAACCGTGTGCCTTGATGACCGGCTTGGACACACCCAGAATGGGAGCGCCGCCGATCTCGTTGGCATCAAAGCGTTGCTTCATCGCCATCATGGGCTTTTTGACCAAAGCACCGGACAGCTTGCCCTTCCAGCCGGTATTGTAGAAGATATTCTTGATCTCGGACATGAGCAGCTTGCCCATACCCTCAATGGTCTTGACCAAAATATTACCGGTAAATCCATCCGTTACCAAAACGTCGCAGACACCAAAGGGCAGCGAGCTTCCCTCCACGTTACCGACGAAGTTGATGTTTTCCATGGCGGACAGGCGAGCGTAAGCCTCCACCTGCAGAGGCGTTCCCTTGCAATCCTCGGTTCCGTTGTTCAAGAGGCCTACGCGGGGAGATTCCAAACCGTACAGCGTCTTTGCATAGGCGGAGCCAAGAATAGCAAACTGCTCCAGATTTTCTTCGGTTACTTCCACGTTTGCTCCCGTATCCATCAGCAAAACGGGATTCTGCAGGGGCAAAATGGTGGCAATACCCGCACGCTGAACGTGACGGATTTTGCGCACGATCAGCATAGCACCCGTGAACAATGCTCCCGTGTTGCCCGTACTGACGAAAGCATCCCCCTGACCGTCTGCCAAAAGGCGCAGACCGGTAGACATGGAGGAATCTTTCTTAGCGCGCATAACACAAACGGGATCGTCCTCCATGGTGATCACCTGCTCGGTTGCCACGATCTCAAAGGCAGAGATATCCGCACCCTGCTCCTCGGCAATGGAGCGAATCGCCTGCTCGTCACCGACCAGTGTGTATTCAATGCCCTGCTCCTTATATTCTTCGGCGGCCGCCAAAACGCCCAGCACCATTTCGCGGGGGGCGTTATCGCCGCCCATAACGTCAACGATAATTCTCATATTGGTTTCCTCATTTCCAAAAAATTCACACGTTACGGTAAGGCTCGATTGCTTCAAGAGCGCGGGCAGCATACCGTTCGTATTTCGCAATCTTACCGCCCTTGACACGCTCGCCAAGCGACGGAATAATACCAAAGTTAGCATTCATTGGAACAAAATGTCCTTTTCCCTGCACGCTTCCTTCGCTGACGTAGGCGGCCATCGCGCCCAACATCGTCTCACGGGGGAAGATTTGTCCATCACGTCCCAGTGCCATCATTGCCGCATTACGGCCTGCCACAAGTCCGGAACCAGCCGATTCAATGTAGCCTTCCACACCCGTCATCTGTCCGGCAAAGAAAATACCTTTGCGGGATTTGAGCGCATAAGTAGCGTCCAAAAGTCCGGGCGAATTCAGATAGGTATTGCGATGCATGACACCGTAGCGCAAAAACTCAGCGTTCTCCAGACCCGGGATCATACGAAAGACTTTTCTTTGCTCGGGAAAGGTCAGGTGCGTCTGGAAACCAACCAGATTATACATGGTTCCTTCCAGATTTTCGCGGCGCAGCTGAACAACGGCATAAGCTTCCTCGCCTACGCGAGGATCGACGAGTCCTACCGGCTTAAGGGGACCGTACAAAAGAGTATCGTGGCCACGGCGAGCCATGACCTCAACCGGCATACATCCCTCAAACACCGTCAGATCTTTCTGCTGTTCTTTATCAAACTCTTTGAGCGCAGCTTCCTCAGCCGTGATCAGAGCCTGATAAAACTGCTCATACTGCTCGCGCGACATGGGGCAGTTGATGTAGTCCGCATCGCCCTTGTTGTAGCGCGATGCGAAGTAAGCAACGTCCATATTGATGGTCTCAGCATCCACGATCGGAGCCGCAGCATCAAAGAAATGCAATCCCTTGCAACCAAGCTCGCCGGCTATGTAATCTGCCATGGCGTCCGAGGTCAGAGGTCCCGTTGCGATCACAGTGATCACTCCGTCTTCCACTTCACACATCTCGCGGTCAATGACCTCAATGAGAGGATGGTTGCGAATCTTGTCGGTAATATAATCCGAAAAAGCAGTGCGGTCAACGGCCAACGCTGAGCCTGCAGGCACGCGAGTGGACCGAGCGGCCTCCATAATGAGCGAGCCGAGACGGCTCATCTCTTCCTTGAGCAATCCTACTGCGTTAGTCACGCTGTCCGAGCGCAAGGAGTTAGAGCAAACCAACTCAGCAAAGCCGGGCGCGTGGTGGGCAGGGGTATATTTGTGCGGCTTCATCTCGTACAGTCGGACAGCGACGCCAAGATTGGCCGCCTGCCATGCCGCCTCACATCCGGCAAGACCGGCACCGTAGACAGCAATCGTCGGACGGGATAATTCAGCCATTACGCTTCCTCCCCGCCCTCGGCCGTTGCAGAAACAGTCTCGGGCGCTTTGCAGGAATAGCCGCAACCATCCTTGGCGCACACGAGCAAGTTCTTGCTCTTTTTGATAAACAGCATTCCGCCGCACTGGGGACAAGTCTCCTTGGTAGGCAGATCCCAAGAGGAGAAATCACAAGCGGGATAACCCGAACAACCGTAGAAGGTGCGGGTGCGACCGCGGCGTGTGATCAGGGGCTTGCCGCACTTGGGGCAATCCACACCGATCTCCTTGGTCTTTTGCTTGGTAAATTTACATTCAGGATAACGAGAGCAAGCATAGAAGCTACCGAATCGGCCGTTGCGCATGACCATATCTGCGCCGCACAATTCGCACTTCATATCCAGCGCCACAGCACTTTCTTTGGCAGCCTGCGACTGTTTGTCCCCTTGCTCCGCATCACCGCTTTCTTGCGACTTAGCCGCATCCAGTGGCTTTGTATTCTTGCATTTGGGATAATTGGGACAAGCTGCAAATTTACCGAAACGGCCATTTTTAACGATCATGCGGCTGCCGCACTTCTCGCAAATATGCTCCGTTTCCTCCACAGGGACCTCCAGCGATTGCGCGCCCAGTGCCTCTTCCGCCTGTGCAAGCTCTTTTTCAAAGGGACCCCAGAATTCATGCAAGACAGCATGCAGCGAACGAGTTCCGTTTTCAATATTATCCAAATCGTTTTCCATGTCGGCAGTAAAGCCGCTGTCTACGATATCGGGGAAATAATCCTTCATCATCTTGGTCGTGATCTCACCCAGTTGGGTAGGAACGAGCATTTTGCCCTCACGCGCCACGTAGTTGCGAGACAGAATCGTCGTGATGACCGTGGCGTAGGTAGAAGGACGGCCAATGCCCTTCTCTTCCATCAGACGAACCAGCGACGCCTCATTGTAACGGGCGGGCGGCTCAGTGTAATGCTGTTGCGGTGCAACGTCCTGAGAATGCAGTACCATACCTTCACTCAAAACAGGAATACGGGCATCGCGCTCCTCCTGAACGTCAGAGTCGCGGCGATCTACGTGCTCCTCCACCGTTTCCTCATAGAGCGCCATATAACCGGGGAACGTAACTGTATAACCGCCGGCGCGGAAGATGTGCTGACCGCAGACAAAGTCAACCTGAAGTGCCGACAAGGTAGCCGACTGCATTTGGCTGGACACGAATCTCTCCCAGATCAGCTTGTACAATTTATACTGATCGTTCGAAAGAGATTTGCGGATCATCTGAGGCTCCAGCTCTACTCTTGCGGGACGGATCGCCTCGTGCGCATCCTGAGCACCCGCTCTCGTTTTATACTGGCGGGGCGTTTCAGGCATATAGTCTGCGCCGTATTTGCTTTCGATCAGAGCGCGAGCTGCCGCCTGTGCTTCTGCGGAAATACGCTGGGAGTCGGTACGCATATAGGTAATGATACCCTGTACGCCACCGTTTTCGGAGCCGAGATTGATACCCTCGTACAGCTCCTGTGCCACACGCATGGTGCGCTGGGACTGGAAGCCCAGACGTCTGGAAGCCTCCTGCTGCAACGTAGACGTGGTAAAGGGCGGAGCCGGCATTTTCGATCTGGTCGAGGTCTTGACCGAACGAACAACAAATTCGCCTGTTTTGGCATCGCCGGCCACCTTCATAGCCTGCGCTTCATCAGTCAAGCGGACGCGCGTCTCACCGCCGTCCACTGCGTCGCCGCGATAATGGACGACAAAGCTCTTGCCATCCTCGGTGACAAGCGTCACATCTACCGTCCAGTACTCTTCGGGATTGAAGGCACGGATCTCTTCCTCACGCTCAACCAAAAGACGGGTAACGACCGACTGTACACGTCCTGCGCTAAGACCGCTGCGGACGTTTTTCCAAAGCAGAGGGCTGATCTTATAACCGACGATACGGTCAAGAATACGGCGCGCCTGTTGTGCGTCGACCAGATTCATATCTACCTGACGGGGGGCTTTGATGCCTGCCTTGACGACCGTCTTGGTCAACTCATTGAAGGTAACGCGCAGCGTCTTCTCCACCGGAATGCCCAAAGCCACCGACAGATGCCACGCAATTGCTTCACCTTCGCGGTCAGGGTCAGTTGCCAGGAAAACTTTGTTTGCGGCCTTGGCTTCCTTGCGAATCTCACGAATGAGATCGCCCTTACCGCGAATATTGATATAGTGGGGATCGAAATCGTTTTCGATATCGACACCGAGCGAGCTTTTGGGAAGGTCGCGCACGTGGCCGTTACAAGCAATGACCTTATAGCCTGAGCCAAGATGCGCCTTGACCGTGTGTACTTTAAAAGGGGACTCAAGAATTACGAGATTTGCCATGAAAATATATTCCTTTCTCTCTGAACACCGTCCGAATAATCGAACGAAAAAACATCAAAATCAATTTAGTCACGCGCGGCAGTAAAGACCGCCGGGTAACGTTTGTATCAAGCCGCGGATCTCCAAAAGAGACAAGGCCGCAAGCAATTCTCCGGTGCTGTAGCCAAGCGACTGCAATCGGTCAAGCGACATGGGAGAATCCATGGGAATGGCTTCAAACACACGGCGCTCGCGCTCGCCCAACGACTCCAGCGCCTTGGCCGAATGATCCGGCTGGCAAGGCTTGGGGGCCGCCGCTTCTTCCTTCGGAGAAATTGGCTTTTTGCGGGGCTCACGCTTTTTCTCTGCCGGATTTTGACGAGGCGGTGCCGGCTTGGCAGACGCCGCTGTCACTGACAGATCCTTGGCCGCGCTGACGCGCTCGTGACCGTCAACGGTACGGCTGAACACGCCCATGCGCGACAGCATATCGCCGTCGTAGTCCGAGCGCTTGCCGAGCGAAGCGGAAGCAGTTACACGTGTTGTGTGACGGTACAAAAGGCTGTACTGTCCTAAAATATCGTCGGCGCAAAGCACGACGCGGGCGCCGTCACGGATCAAGCGATTAACACCGCCTGCATTGGGATCGCCAACGTTGGCAGGAACAGCAAACAGGTCGCGTCCCTGCGACAGCGCACGATCGGCCGTGATCAAAGCACCGCTTCCCTCCGGTCCCTCCACCACCAACGTACCTTGGCAAAGGCCGCTGATCAGACGGTTGCGGACGGGAAAATTACTACCGCGCGGCTCGGTCCCGGGAGCAAATTCGCTCATGACCAGACCGCGTTGTTCTAAAATCTGCTTAAAGGATGCGTGTTCGGGCGGATAGGCTACGTCAATACCGTTGCCGAAAATAGCAACCGTCTGTCCGCCAGCGGCCAAAGCCGCACAGGAGGCAACGCTATCCACGCCCAGCGCCATGCCGCTGACGATGACAACGCCCGCGGCGGCTAATTCATACGCTATTTTATACGCAATCCGACGGCCGTATTCGCTCATTTTGCGAGTACCAACCATAGCAATGCACAGCTTATTCTGAAAATCGGGTAGCGTGCCGCGATAGTACAGGAGCAAGGGCGGATCGGTCAGACTACGGTAGCTGAGAGGATATCGTGCATCGTTGTAGCAAAGAATGGAGTAACCGTTGCGGCGGCAATAGCCGGCGATCTCGTAGGCTTCGTCCAAATTCTTATCATTCAACGTCCGTCGCGTTCTTTCGTTGAGCTCGGGCATCGTTGCAGCGATCTCCTCGTCGTCCGCGTTATAGATATCGTAAGGAGTTCCAAAGCGTTCAAGCAATGCCGGGTACAATTTACTTCCCGGGCCGATGCGGCGGGACAGCCAGATCCAAAATAAAACGTCTTGTTCCTTTTGTTGCATACCAGTACTCCTCTCCTTCTCTACGGAATGATTCGTCCGAATTCCCACATCAGAAGTGCCGCCGCCACAGCCGCATTGAGCGACTCGGCATGAGCAGTCATGGGGATGTATACCGTTCGGTCGCAAGCTGCGATCACCTGCCCGGACAATCCGTGGCCCTCGTTACCGATGACGGCACAATCGCCCGCATGAATATCAAATTCGCCAAGCTTGACCGCGCTGTCGTCCAGCGCAGCGGCAAACACTCTACGGCCATCCGCCCGTAGGCGAGCAATGTATCCGCACAGATCCTGAGTACGGTCGATATGCTGGGAAAACAGCGTTCCCATGGACGCGCGTACCGTTTTGGCACTGTAAATATCAGCACAGTCGCTCGTCAGGATCAGACGATCCACACCCAAAGCGGCCGCCGATCGAATAATAGCACCGAGGTTGGACGGATCCCGAACCGATTCCAACAACATTATCCGCTCGCTCGATTTTGGAATATCCATCGTTTCCTGCCAGGTGCGGTGATGGTCTGTCACCATACGCGCCACGCAAATAATGCCCTCGGGCGCGTCCTCCTCCGACAGGCTGTCAAAGACGTGATCGACCACTTGCACCACGCGCGCAGAGGTCGGAAACGTTTTGCCCGTCAAATCGAAAATGCGGAAAGAAACACGTTCGGCATCACTTTGCCGCAACAAAACGGCCGTCAGCTCTACGCCGCGAAGCAAGGCTTCTGCCGCCAATTTCACGCCGTCAAAGCGAAACATCCCACTCCTGACGCGGTGCTTTCGGTCGGAAAGCTTATGCGTCTCAACCAGCAAAGAATTCTGTCTTGACGTAATCAATTCACACGTCTGTGCCACGTATTTTCCCTCCTTATTACTATAGAATTCGAAAAAATCCACCCAAAAAACGGAATTTATGGATGAAAAAACCACTTTCGAGACACCCTTGACAAGTGCCTATCTATGACAAAAACCCGACACATTGTCGGGTTTTTATTCAAAGACTTACAGAGCTGCCTTAGCCTGCTCAGCCAGAGCTGCGAACGCTGCCTTATCGGAAACAGCCAGTTCAGCCAGCATCTTGCGGTTGAGGGTAATGCCAGCCTTCTTCAGACCGTGCATCAGAGTGGAGTAGTTCATGCCGTTGACCTTTGCCTGAGCAGAGATACGGGTGATCCACAGGCTACGGAAATCTCTCTTCTTCATCTTGCGGCCTGCAAATGCATAGTTGCCGCTCTTCATGACCTGCTGCTTAGCCATCTTGAAGTGCTTAGATTTTGCACCCCAGTAACCCTTCGCAGCCTTCAGAACCTTATTTCTTCTCTTGCGCGTCATCATCGCGCCCTTAACTCTTGCCATTTTTCAATCCTCAACTTTCTTAGAACTCGAATTACTTGCAGATGAGTGCCTTTACGTTCTCAGCCATCTTACCCTGAACGTATGCGGTACCGCGGAGATGACGCAGCTTGTTGCCGCTCTTGTTACCGGTCTTGTGACGACGGTGGCAGTGGTTCAGCTTAACCTTGCCGTTACCGGTCACGGAAAATCTTTTTGCGCTTGCTTTATGTGTCTTAACTTTTCCCATTTTGTGAAACTCCTTTTCGTTTTGTTCTGCCCGCAGCTCGCGTATCGCGTGGGACGCTGCGGTGATCTATCATGCAAGCCGCGCACAGCGGCCGATGAAACAAATGTTCGGACAATGTCCGTGCGGGGATTACTTCTTCAGAGGGGACAGTACGACGCTCATGAAACGGCCGTCAAGCACGGGGGGCTTGTCGGAGCCGCCGATGTCAGAAAGCATATCAGAGAAACGCGTCATAACATCGCGACCGATGGACTGATGGCTCATTTCTCTTCCCTTGAACTTCATCACGACGCGAACCTTGTTTCCGCTCTCCAAAAACTTTCTTGCCTGGCGTGCCTTGGTTTCGAAGTCGTGGGTGT
>JAZLCA010000012.1:0-12338 GCA_045613985.1 Eubacteriales bacterium
GAAAAACCCTCCGCCCCGCACGCGTACGAGTAGGGGCCGGCGGTTGTATTATTTATGTTACGATCTTAAGGGAGAATGACCATCAGACCGTCAGCGACGCTACGCAGACTGCCGTCCGAGGGGCTGTTTTCGACGTTGAAATTACCTTCTGCATCCTTCAGGACAAAGGTACTGGATCCGCCGCCGTCCAAGTTGAGAGCGTTGGTACAGCCGAGCGAGGCCAGAATATCAGCCAGATCGGCCAAAGACGCGCCGTTGGATATACTGGACTGTCTGCCGTCCACTACCATCAGAACGATGCTTCCGTCCGGCTTGTAACCGACAGCGGTGCGGGGATGGCGAGTGTCGCCCCATTCCGTGCCGACCGAGATATGGAACGCATAGCCCTCATGCAGCACGATGTTGGAGCCGCCGACAGCCGATGCCAGCTGACCTTTATATTTGCTATAATCAAGGTCACCGGAACCTATGACGGGGGTACCGTCGGGCATGATGCCAAACCAGGGACGATCGTACGGAGCGTGCAGCTCTTGTCCGTCCTTGATGCAAAGACCTTCCATGGTGCCACCTACGAAGAAGTCAGCGTTGATACCCGCTACAACGTTTTTACCGTTGGCAGCGGCCGCCTTGACCTGATCGAGCACGTTTTTCAACTTGCCGGTAGTGGCTTCATCCCCCGGCAGAGAGGTAGCAATGGTCGCACTTCCCTTCTTGACGGTGATGATGTAAGCGCGGACCGGCTTGCCGTTCTTGTCGTAGTACAGATGCTCCTCGTAAACTACGCCGGGAGCTACTTCAATCGTCTCGACGCTGTCAAGATCCAGCGAGTTGGTACCCTCAGGAATGTAAAGGCCGGTAATCACAGGCTCTTCCGAGAAGCTGACGCTCACCTCTTGGGTGATGTTTTTGGGGGTGCATGCCTTGACAAAGCGGGCAGCCGCTTCGGTTGCTACCGCAGTGGCGGTGAAATCGATAATGATGTTATCTCCCGAAGCAACGATGTAATAACGGTCGCGGGCGTATTCGGGGTAATTGAGGTGCGCTCCCTTTTCATCGGCAAGACCAAAGAAAATTGCAGGACCGCCCTCATACTTACTTGCGGATACGACAGGGAGCGTCTTGCCCGTCAGCGCGAGGAAGTGATTGACGATGAGCTTGTTGGCCTCGGAGTTGGCATTGAAGGTGACAAGAGTGTATTCGGTGATGTCGCGCGAACCGATCTTGAAGGAAGTAACGGCATATTCGTGACGATAGACCACCTTGGTACCGACGGTAAGAGTAGCGGCGGTGCCTGCGGATTGTACCTCTTGCGTCTCCTCATTCTCCTCGTAGCCGACGACCTCTCGCAAGAAAGCGCGAGCCGCGCTCAACGTTGCGGGGAGGGATCCACCGCGAATGACGATCACCTTATCGCTGACCACCTCGTACATCCAGTCGTAATAGGTCAGATCCTCTCCTGCCTTTTGGGAGGCTTCGCGGTTGGTTGCGCCAATCAGAATTTCATATTCACTCTCCACAAAGTCCGTTCCCTTGGAGAAGCGGATGCCATAAGCACTCTGCAGGCCACGGCCCAACAGTTGCATAGCATCGACCTCTTCCGTCGTCTTTTCGTCAGGACGAACGAGGACGAAATCTTTGGTCAGGGTAAACTCCGTCGGCGCGGCAGGCTCATCGGGCTCATCGGGCTCGTTGGGCTCGTTGGGCTCGTTGGGTTCTTCGGGTTCATTCGGCTCTTCGGGCTCACCACCGGGCTGCTCTACGGGCGGCTGGGGATCGTCCGTGGGCGTTTCCGGCGTGCAGGAGACAGTGGCAAACAGCAAAGCGAGAGCCAAAAGAAGACTTAACAGTTTCCAATGCGTATGTTTCATTTTGTATACCTCCGATCTATTGGGTAGCATATGGCTTGATTTCATATGGCGCAGACGTTATTTTCTGCTTTTTACTTTTGCAGACGATCCAGATATTCCGCAAGGCTATGCGCAACCCGTCCGCTCAGTTCTGTAGCGGCGTCGGCACACACCATGGAATTGAGAATGGCCTCTTCGGTCGCTTCGCCCGTCGCGCGGAACACGCGGTCGATAACGCCCTCATTGATGCAACGAACGGATATAATTTCACTGTCAGGCGCGATGACGTTCGCGGTCGAAAATCCGATAAACACTTCCCCACTGCCGTGGCCGATATACGATCCCAGGCGAGCAATACCAATGGAGCAGCGTTTAACCACGCGGCGCAGCTGACGCGCCGACAGCGGAATATCGGTAGCCAGTACGACGATAATCGATCCTTTATCGCAGGCAACACCGTTGACTTCATTCAGGACGGCCTCGTCGATACGCTGACCGTTGATCATCAGATCGTGCGTCGCACCGTAGTTGGACTGGACGAGAATACCTACCGTGTAGGTCTCACCGTCAAGCTCAACAGTTCGGGAAGCCGATCCGATGCCTCCCTTGAAGCCGTAACAGCCCGTGCCCGTGCCGGCACCCACGTCGCCTTCCTCAAAGTCCACCGTTGCGTTGGCAATCGCTTCGAATACGTGTTCCTTCTTGACGGGACGGTCAGCAATGGTGTTCATGCTGGCATCGTTGCATTCTCCAACAACCGGGTTGACACTGCGGGCGTCGCCGCCCTCGCTTTGGCAGCGCTTGACGGTATATTCCACCAGGGCGTCGGCCACAAGGCCAACGTTGAGCGTGTTGGTCAGGGCAATGGGGGTTTCCAACGTTCCCAACTCGTCCACCTGTATCGTGCCGGCCGTTTTACCGTAGCCGTTATGCACGAAGGAAGCTGCCACCAGCTTGTGAGTATAAATATTCTGTTCCATAGGCAGGATGACGGTGCATCCCGTACGGTATTTTTCATTTTTGATGGTACTGTGGCCTACCCGCACTCCCGCAACGTCAGTGATCTTGTTAAGCTCACCCCGCGGCAGCGTGCCGATATGAATGCCAAAATCTTCAATTCTCTTTTGCATGATAACCTCCCGTTAATCTTGTGTATCGTATGTTCGGCTCAATTTACACCAATTTGAGAACAGACTGACCGATGAGAACGACAATAACCACGTAGAGTACCCATTGCACCAGTTTTCTTCCTTTTTTAATAGCCAGATGCGCTCCGATATAACTGCCCAAAATATTGGCAATCGACGCAGGAATGGCAATCTCGTAAAGGATACTGCCCTTGATAATGTAACTGATCAGAGCGATCAGATTGGAAACAACAATAATAATTTTTCCGTTGCCCGTTGCCACACGCATATCGTATCCGAACAGGATAGCAAAGAGCATCAGCGCGATCGTGCCACCGCCGGGGCCGAAAAAGCCGTCGTAAAGACCCAGTATCAATCCACACATCAGACACAAGACGACCTTTCGGGGAGTCAAGGTCATTTTGGTCATTTCCCGATTGTGCGGGCGATAGCGGGTGGTAAGCAGCGTCAGGCAAATGATAAAGGCCATTGCACAGGCAATAATAATCTTTTTGATGCTGTCATCAAGGCCCATCATGATGTGTGTCGACAAGGTTGAGCCAAGAATAGCCGTGATACAAGCAATCGCGGCAGGTCGGAAATCGACCAATCCATTTTTGGCATACTTGGACAACGATGCACTCGTTCCCAAAAGGCTCTGCATCTTATTACAACCGTAAGCCACGTTTAAGGGCATACCCGTCAATAAGTATGTAGGCAGTGAAATAATACCACCACCGCCGGTGATGCCATCAATCAATCCTGCAAGGAACAACATTGGACACACAAATAGCAAAGTTAGAAACAATTCCACAAAAACTCACCTCTTCCCTCTTGATTATACAAAAAAAGTATGTTATAATCAAGTATATATGAGTAATATTTATCATAAAAAATATTTATAGAGGTATAACATGTTTGATAAGAAGGAATACGTTTACGCCGTTTACAAGGAAAAGAGTTTCACCGCAGCTGCAGGCAAGCTGTTCGTTTCACAGCCCTGCCTGAGTGCCGCCATCAAAAAAACGGAACAGCAGATCGGACTTCCTTTGTTTGAAAGAAGAACCGGAGATCTGACACCAACCAAAATCGGATACGAATATCTTGCATGCACCGAAAAGATCATGGCCATCGAGCGCTCTTTTGCCGAAATGCTGGAGGATATCAACAACATGAAGGCCGGCGGCATCCGTGTAGGCGGTACCAACTACGTCTGCTCTTACGTTCTGCCCATTATTGCCAGCGATTTTTCCAAATCATATCCCAACATTGAAATTTCGATTCACGAGGCTAACTCGGTCGAACTTGAAAAAATGTTGCGCAACGACAAAGTGGATCTGGTCATCGATAGCTACGATACCGTTGACGATCATTTAGAATACAAGGCATTGACAGCAGAAAAAATCCTGCTCGCTGTCCCTACATCCAGCAAGTGCAACGCTGAAATTTCGGAGTATGCCGTGCGCGCGGAGGATATTTATTACGGCAAGGTGGACCTTGAAACACTTCCCGAAGTGGACATTTCACGGTTCAAGGATGAAAAATTCATTCTGCTCAAGAGCGGCAACAGTATGTACAAGCACGCACAAGCCGTTTTTGACGCCTCCACCTTTGTCCCCAGCGTCAGCTTCCAATTGGATCAGCTGAGCACCTCCTTCCGTCTGTCCGCTTCGGGCAACGGTCTGTGCTTTGTCACAGACACGATGTTCAAAACGCATCTGTATCATGAGGACGTCTTTTTCTATAACGTCAAGGGCGCCGGCTGTCGGACGCTGTACGCAGCCAACAACCGCAACAATCATTCCACGGGTATCATCCAGCGCTTCAAGGGTGTTGCCTTCAACGTCATGCAGCAGTTCACCAATCGCCAGTAAGAGTTTCTATTTTTTCACAAGGAGGTTTGCATCCTATGTCCATCCGATTTATCAAAAACAAAAAAAGATTCGTCATTCACACAAAGCGCACGACCTACGCCTTTGATGTCGTTCTTGATCGCTACCTCTATCATGTTTATTACGGCAAACGCACCAACGTTTTGCCTGATCCTGCCTTCAACGCCGTGTCCTTTGCGCCCTATCTTGCCGGCTATAGCGAGGCACAGTCAACCGACGTTTTCCCGCAGGAATGCTCCTTTTACGGCGCGGGCGATTTTCGTCCCAATGCCCTTCGCCTGAACTTTGACGGCACGGGCGTGAGTGATTTCGTCTACCGCTCCTACCGTATCTTTCAGGGTAGATTGTCTTTGGACGGTCTTCCCGCGGCACGTGCGAACGAACACACTCGCACGCTGGAAATCACGCTCGGGGACGAGGTCAGCGGATGTATTCTCAAGCTGTACTATACCGTTTTTGCCGAGACCGACGTTATCAGCCGCTACATGGTAGTAGAAAACCGCGGCTCGTCGCCCGTCACCATCGACAGATGCATGCCCCTGATGCTGGACATCGGCCGCTCGGATCTGGATATGATCTCACTGTACGGCTCGCACTGCAACGAAGTGAATTTCCAGCGCGTTCCCCTGCACCACGGCACGCAATCCGTCTACTCCAAGCGCGGCGGATCGTCGCATCAGTACAATCCCTTCATCGCCCTTTGTGATCATAACGCCACCGACGAAAGAGGCGAGGTGTACGGCTTTAATTTCGTATATTCCGGATGCTTCCTTGACGAGGTTGACGTTGATCAATTGTGCAGAACGAGAGTTCTGATCGGCCTTGGCGATGATTGCTTCTCCTATACGCTCAACGAGGGTGAGAGCTTTTGCTCGCCCGAGGCGGTTATGACCTATTCCGCCGGCGGCATCGGAACCATGTCCCGCAATTTCCACCGCTTTGTACGCGAACATATTCTCCCCCCCGCAGCACTGCAGCCTCATCCCGTCGTGCTCAACACCTGGGAGGCCTGCTACTTTGACATTGACCAGGACAAGCTCGTCCAGTTTGCCAAGCAAGCCAAGAAAACAGGCTTTGACATGCTGGTCATGGACGACGGCTGGTTCGGTATGCGCAATCATGACCGAGCAGGCCTTGGCGACTGGTTTGAAAACAAGCAAAAGTTCCCCGACGGTCTGGCCGCTTTCGTTCAAAAGATTAAGGCCGAGGGCATCCAGTTTGGCATTTGGGTGGAGCCCGAGATGGTCAACCCTGATTCCGATCTCTACCGCGCGCATCCCGAATGGGCCCTGCGCGTCCCGGGCCGCGAGCCTCTTCGCTCCCGCCACCAGCTGGTGCTGGATATGTCCAATCCCGCCGTCTTCGATTACCTGACCGAGCAATTTGACAAGACCTTCCGCGGCATTGACATCGATTATTTCAAGTGGGACATGAACCGTCATCTTGCCCACGTCGGCTCGGCATTTTTGCCCGCGGACCGTCAGGGTGAGATATTCTTCCGCTACGTCAAGGGCGTTTACCGCTTGTTCGACTGGTTTGCCGACCGTTTCCCCGGCGCGGTCATCGAGACCTGCTCGGGAGGCGGAGGACGCTACGATCTCGGTATGATGCCCTACGGCATCCAGATTTGGACGAGTGATAACACCAGCCCCTACGCCCGCACTATGATCCAATCCTCTGCCATGTTGGCCTACCCCGCCGCAACCATGTCCTGCCACGTCTCCGATCCCCACGGCAGCTTGCCTTCGCTGGATCACCGCTACAAGGTGGCCGTCGGCGGTATGCTGGGATATGAATTGAACATTCTCAATATGAGCGAGGAGATCAAGGATATCATCGCCGCGCAGATCAAGCAGTACAAGAGCTTTGAGCACGTTATCCGCCTGGGTGATCATTACAATCTGGCATCCCCGACCAAGTACGGTTATTCCGCCTACTATTACACCACACCCGATGCCGATGAGATCGTTTTCACCCTCATCGAAAAGGGCGATTGCCCCACAGGCAAGACCAAGCGGCTGAAGATCAAGGTCGCCCATCCCGATGCAACCTACGTCGATCAGCTGACGGGCAATACCTACCGCGGTGAGGAGCTCCGTCGCGGTCTTGTTCTCGATCTGACCGGCATGGGCGACAGCGCACAGCTTTATCACTTTGTAAAAGCATAATAATTTCGTGTTTGAGATCATCCATTGCTTTTAATGTTGTTTCAACTAAATGGAGGATGTATACCATGACGCGTCACCATGCAAAATTCATGATCTGCTGGCTTCTTACTCTTATCACAATTTTGCTCACGTTTTGCTCCTGCGGCTATTGGGGGTATCGTGGAGACCATGCCGATCTGTACACCGTCGCCGTCAATAATATGTTCGGCATTTATGGATACACGGGAAACGGTGAGGTCTCTTATGGTCCCGCCATCGACATCATTGAAACCGATGAGTACGGCAGAACGTTGTTCTTTTACAACGAAAGCTACGGCGACGGATCCAACTATTCCATGGCATTCATCATCATGCAAAAGTCCGAGGGCGGATATGTCTATTACTATCAAGATGATTGCTACGCTCCTTTTTTCGACGATTCAGACTACTTTTATCATGGAACGCAAGGATCGGAGGATCACATTCGTGCATTGGAACTGGCAAGCGATGATATTGCTGCCTTGAAGGAGCGAAACGATTGGAATAAACCGTTCGATGCCGAAAAGTGCACCAAGGCAAAGATCGATACCGACAAGCCGGAAGGAAAAATCAACGTCAAAACATGGACGTTCGACGATGAGATCTATGCATATGCCAAGGAGCACGGCTACGAAGGTACGGATGATAACGCCTGCCGGTGGGTTGCATACTGCAACGCAGATGCAGAAGGAAAAGAACTGTATTACGTTTATTGCAGTCGCGCCGATGACGACGGAAACGGCGGCACAACGTACAGCCACGCAGTCTATGCCGTAATCGTCCATACCGACGATTCCATATTCAAAAACATTGAAATTGGAGAAAATGCGATTGTGGAGATCACAAGCCCCGCCGACGCTTATGAACTTATCCAACACCTCAAACAGCAAAACGATTGGAAATAACACAGTCCACAACAGAAAAACACGCACGATCTCCGAAAGTCAAGCTTTCGGAGATCGTGCTTTTCTCTTTCGAAATATGAGTAAAATACAGTTGATTTTCCGATAGAGATGTGGTATAATCGTGTTAAGCTACTTGGCTATTTCAAGAATGGATAACATCCAAAATCACAAATAATCATTCTGGAAAGGACGACGAACATGGCACTCTCCAAACGCGTACAGCGTCTTTTGAAAACACGCACGATCGGTTCCCCGCTCAAGCGTATGTACAGCGATTACGTTTCCAACTACACCCAACGTCAGCTGATCAGCTTCGACCGCCTCGATCTGCCCGGTCTTTGCACCGTTCCCGAAGCCACCATTGATAGAAAAACACAAATCGAGGGCGAGGGCGCACTTCGTTGGATTCTGCCGGAAGAGACCAATGGTTTGAAAAGAATGTGCTGGGCAAACGGCCCCCAGTTCGATCTTTGCGTCAGCGATCGCAAAAAGACGACGCTCAAGCTGTGGCTATTCCTTGACAGCACTGACGGCATTGTCTGCGACCATGACGCCATCTACGGCGCACAGGGAGGACAAGCCACCTTCTTCTTCCGCGTGATCGACCAAAACGGCGGTCAGTACTGCTGGAACCACACCCTGACGGGCGACGGGTGGCATGAGATCGAGTTGTCCTTCAACATCCACAACGGCTATTCTCCCGAATTTGATATGCACCACATCACCGGCTTTTACATGATGTTTGACGGTCACGCCGGCACGGTCATCGAGCTGGATGACTTGCGCGTGGTAGAATACAACACCGACTATGTCCCCGCCCCCGCGCCCGACGGTGGCCGGCTGATCACCGAGAGCGAATACGACGCTTTGGACGGTGCTATCGTGCAGGAATGGTATGGCGCGTCCTATGACACCGTGGACAAAATGAGCGGCAAGTCTTCCCTGCGCTGCATCGGCGACGCAACGGTCAACGATTTCCGCACCAACGTCACCAATCTGAATATCCCCATCACCTACGCTGAGGACGTGCTGGTGGTCTGGGCCAAGATCAAGGATCTCGATACGGTCAAGAGCATCTTTATCGAGCTCAACGAGGTACAAGACGTGCACGAGTACGAGATCAGCATTCCCCGTGAGAAATTTGCATACTACGGCTTGAAAAAGAGCAACACCTGGGCCCGCCTTGTCGTGCCGCTGTCCGATATGCGCCGCAACCTGCGCCCCGCCCAGTTTGGCGACGGCGACACTATCACCCTGCGCAACTTCCGCTACGTGCTGACTGCCAATGGCACCGCCACCTACGACAGCCACATCGACCTTGTTTATATCACCACGAAACAGGCCCTGGGATTGTAAATTTTTCCAAAAGCCCTTGACAAGCACGTTTGCGTATGATATAATACAATCTGTTGAATAGATGCTCGCCATAGGGGAGTAGTCAGCGCACGATCGTGCGGTTTAAGTCAACATCATAGCCATATCGGCTTGGCTTAAATGAAACGACCAGACCTATGTACAGTCAAAATTGCTGTACATAGGTCTTTTTATTCAGGTTACAATAATAAAATGAACATACAATCAAGAAAGGATCGCGCAACATGAAATTTTACTGTTCCCCCACGCAGGACGTCATGGAAAACCTGCAAAGCTCCGAGAACGGTCTGTCCTCCCACGAGGCACAAGAGCGTCTGGAGCGCAACGGCAAGAACAAGCTGGCCGAAGGTAAGAAGGAATCTCTCCTTCACCGTTTCCTCAAGCAGCTGGCCGAGCCCATGACGATCATTCTGATTGTCGCCGCCGCCATTTCCGCAGGTCTTGAGATTTACAACGGTATTTCTCAGAATCACTGGGAATTCCCGGCTGACGTCGTTATCATTCTCGCCGTCGTTCTCATCAACGCCATTTTAGGCGTATTCCAGGAGAGCAAAGCCGAGCAGGCCATTGAGGCTCTGCAACAGATCGCCGCGGCGACCTCCAAAGTCATCCGCGACGGCAAGCAGATCACCGTCAAAAGCGAAGATCTCGTCGTAGGCGATATCATCGTGCTGGAAGCGGGCGACTCCGTTCCCGCCGATGCTCGCATCATCGAATGTGCTTCTATGAAGATCGAGGAAGCCGCACTGACGGGTGAATCCGTTCCCGTTGACAAAAAGGTGGACGCGCTGAACGAAGGCGAAAACGGCGACGTACCTCTGGGCGACCGTAAAAATATGGTCTTTATGGGCTCGACCGTCGTATACGGTCGCGGCAAGGCCGTAGTCACCGCTACGGGTATGGACACCGAAATGGGTAAGATCGCCGACGCGCTGGCCAACGCAGAAGAGGGCAAAACGCCTCTGCAAATCAAGCTGGCCGGTCTTTCCAAGATCCTGACCTACCTTGTCATCAGTATCTGTGTTGTCATTTTCGGCGTACAGCTGCTCCGCCACGGTTCGTTTGGCTTTGAGCCGATCATCTCCTCTTTCATGCTTGCGATCTCGCTCGCTGTCGCCGCCATCCCCGAGGGCCTGGCAACCGTCGTAACCATCGTTCTTTCCATCGGTGTCACCAATATGTCCAAGCAAAATGCCATCATCCGCAAGCTGACGGCCGTTGAGACGCTGGGATGCACCCAGATCATCTGCTCGGACAAAACGGGAACGCTGACGCAGAACAAGATGACCGTCGTTGAGCATTACGGCGAGGACGAGATTCTGCTTGCCACCGCCATGTCCATGTGTTCGGATGCCGAATTTGACCGCGAGACAGGCACCGCCGTGGGTGAGCCCACCGAGTGCGCGCTGGTCAACTACGCTCACTCTTTGGGCTACGACAAAAACGATCAGAAGAACGAGTATGTCCGTGTGGGCGAGGTTCCCTTCGACTCCATGCGCAAGATGATGACCACCGTTCATAAGAAATCGGACGGTTCTCTCATTCAGTTTACCAAGGGCGCGCCCGACGAAATCCTCAAGCGCTGCACCACGGCGCTGACCAAGGACGGCAAAATCGTTCCCGTCAACGATGCCGTTCGCGCTATGTTCCTGACCGTCAACAAGAAAATGGCTGACCGCGCCCTGCGCGTGCTGGCCGCTTGCTACAAGCCGCTGGACGCCGAGCCTTCCGTTTATGATTCTGAAACGGTAGAAAACGACCTTTGCTTCATCGGTCTTGTCGGCATGATCGACCCCGTTCGTCCCGAGGTCAAACCCGCGATCGACGAGTGCCGCTCCGCCGGCATCCGCCCCATCATGATCACGGGCGACCACAAGGATACCGCCGTTGCCATCGCTATGCAGTTGGGTATCATTGAAAAGGCCACTCAAGCCATTACCGGCTCGGAGCTGGATAAGATTTCGGATGAAGAGTTTGAAAGTGCCGTTGAAAAGTATTCGGTCTACGCCCGCGTTCAGCCTGAGCACAAAACTCGCATCGTCAACGCTTGGCGCAAAAAGGGCAAGGTCACCGCGATGACGGGCGACGGTGTCAACGACGCCCCCTCCATCAAGAATGCTGACATTGGTATCGGCATGGGTATTACGGGTACCGACGTTACCAAGAACGTCGCCGACATGATTCTGGCGGACGACAACTTCGCCACCATCGTATCTGCCGCCGCCGAGGGCCGCCGCATTTCCGACAACATTCGCAAGGCGATCCAGTTCTTGCTTGCCTCCAACCTCTCCGAGGTTTTGGCAATCTTCTTCGCAACTCTTCTGGGCTTTACCATCTTCCAGCCCGTACAGCTGCTTTGGATCAACCTGATCACCGACTGCTTCCCCGCTCTTGCATTGGGCATGGAAAAGCCTGAGGCCGACGTGATGAAGCGCAAGCCCCGCGACTCCAAGGAAGGCATTTTCGCCGGCGGCCTGGGCGCGGCGGTAGCTTATCAGGGTTTGCTCGTCACCATTATCACCATGATCTCCTATTTCGTAGGTCACTGGTACGAAACGGACAACTTTGAGATCACCGACAGCATTCATGGCACGACCATGGCATTCCTGACGTTGGCCATGTGTGAGGTATTCCATTCCTTCAACATGCGCTCTCTGCGCGGCTCCATCTTTACCCTCAAGGGTCAAAACAAGTGGCTGTGGGGCGCAGGTCTGCTCTCGCTTATTCTGACATCTCTCGTTGTTCTCATTGAGCCCGTGGCTAACATCTTCGGCATGGTCGCCATCGGCATCGACGAGTATCTCATCGCTATGGGCCTCGGCTTCTGCATCATTCCTATCGTTGAGCTTGTAAAGTTCGTTCACAGACTAATTGATAAGAAAAAGGTATAAGTATTTTTCGAGGGGAACTTCTTGAAAGAAGTTCCCCTCAAACTCCCCACAAGAACTTTAAATAGGAGAAAAAAGAGAAATTTGTTTTTACATCTTCTCCTATCCTTTGTAGGGAC
>JAZLCA010000013.1:0-7932 GCA_045613985.1 Eubacteriales bacterium
ACCGACATTGGTTGGAACGAATACACGACTTGCTCGCGTTGCGATTATACCACTTATCACGAACTGTCTGCGCTCGGTCACGACGAGCAACATCACGTAGCACAAGTTCCGACTTGTACCGACATCGGCTGGGACGAATACGTCACCTGCGCGCGTTGCGACTACACCACTTACCAAGAGCTTGCCGCCCTCGGTCACGACGAGCAACATCATTCTGCCAAGGCTCCAACCTGCACCGACATTGGTTGGAACGAATACACGACTTGCTCGCGTTGCGATTATACCACTTATCACGAACTGTCTGCGCTCGGTCACGATGAGCAAGCTTACGCCGCCCAAGCTCCGACTTGTACGGACATTGGCTGGGACGAATACGTCACTTGCTCGCGTTGCGATTACACCACTTATCAAGAGCTTGCTGCTCTTGGCCACGACGAGCAACATCATTCTGCGAAAGCTCCGACTTGTACGGAGATCGGCTGGGACGAATACGTCACTTGCTCGCGCTGCGATTATACAACGTATCAAGAAATTGCCGCCCGTCACGCCTGGGATGTCGTGGAGGGAAGAGAACCGACCTGCACACAAGACGGTTGGGATTCCTACTCCGTTTGCTCCGCGTGCGGCATCGTTTCCGGCACTCCCTGGTACCGCGACGCTTTGGGCCATGCGATTACGGACGATCATTGTACCCGTTGCTATCGGGAAGCGAGCACAGGGTTGGTCTTTGCTTCGTTGGGCGACGGTACTTGCTATCTTGCCGGTCTTGGCGAATGCCTTGATACGGATATCCTCATCCCCACGTATGCGCCCAACGGCGACCTTGTGGTGGGGATCGGAGACAGTGCTTTGCGCGATGCCAAGCACGTTGTGAGCGTGAGCATGAGTGATCGCGTCACCTCTATCGGCCGCCGTGCCTTTTACGCCTGCACGGCCCTGCGCAGTATCCGCCTTTCCAAAGGACTTGTACGGCTGGACGATTACGCGCTGTACGCCTGCACGTCGCTGATCAGCCTGGTCATTCCCGATACGGTCACGACGGTTGGTGACCATGCCGTCTCCAATTGCGAGTCTCTCTGCCGCGTCACCTTAGGCAGCGGAGTGAACGTTATCGGCGAGGCGTCCTTCCAGGGCTGTCAGCGCTTGTTCGAGGTGATCAACCGTTCCTCGATCAGCTCCTATATCGGAAGCATGAAAAACGGATACTTGACTTATTATGCCGGAGCAACGCCTTACCGAAGCGCTTTGATCATGAACGAAGGATATCTTTTCTGCCGTACGGGAGGGGTATCTTATCTGCTTTGTTATCTGGGGGATGAGACCGATCTGGTTTTGCCCGAGCGTAATTTTGAGGACAAATGTCAGATCAACCGCGCCGCCTTTTTTGGCTGCGATTGGCTTGTCTCCGTTGTCCTGCCCGAGCATATCACCGCCCTGCCGCCCTATCTGTTCTACCGATGCACCTCGCTGATCTCCGTCACTTTGCCGAGCGGATTGAAAGCGATCGGTGAGCGGGCGTTGCACGGCTGTGAGTCGTTGACTCGAATGGATCTGCCGTCGACGCTGGCCTTGGTGGAGGAGGGCGCGTTTTACCGTTGCTCCTCCCTCCAAGAGCTGTATTTGCCCGCAGAACTGGCGGATATTGAAGCGTATGCTTTTTATGGATGCACCTCGTTGCGCATCCTGACCTGGCCGACGGCTATGCGGCATATCAACGCTTTTGCCTTTGCCGGCTGTACTTCGCTGGATCGGCTCGTTTTGCCCGAGGGACTGACCAAAATTTCGGACTCCGCCTTTGCCGGATGCTCCGCCCTTGTGAGCGTGACGCTGCCTTCGACGTTGGTCCTGATCGAAGCGGAGGCCTTCCAGAATTGTTATCGTCTGGCGGAGATCATCAACTGTTCCGGATTGACGCTTGAGATCGGCTCGCAAGAGCAGGGAAGCGTGGCAATGTATGCTTTGATCGTACACGGCGAGGACAGCCGTGTGACCGAATGGCAAGGATATCTTGTCTACGATGCGGGAGATATCTGCATTGTGCTGAATTATATCGGGAATGAGACGGTCTTGCGCTTGCCTGAAACGATGCTTGGCAAGCATTACCGTATTGGAAACTGGGCGTTTTTCGATTGCAATGCTGTGGTAGAGATCGTCCTGCCCGATACTGTGATCGACGTGGGCGATTACGCGTTTTACCGATGTACTTCACTGGTCCGCATTACGCTGCCGAGTGGCATCAAGCGGATCGGAACGTATACCTTCCGTGACTGCACAAGTCTTTTGGAATTGATCTTGCCCGACAGCGTTACCCAGATCGGAGAATATGCTCTGTTTGGTTGTACTTCGCTGACGCGGCTGGTGTTGCCCAAAGAGCTGCAAAGCATTGAAAAATATGGTTTGTACGGCTGTCGCTCACTGGTCGAGATTGACTTTAACGGCCTTTCCAAACACTGGAGAGCCGTAAGCCTTGGCAACTACTGGAATCGAGGCGTCCCTGCCGAACAGGTGCGCTGCAATAACGAATGGATCGCGCTCCCATGAGGGGCGTATGACGAGGCGCGGATGAAAATCGTCCGCGCAGAAAGGCTGACCTATGAAAATGCCCGAATTGTTATCCCCCGCGGGGAATTTTGAAAAAATGCAGGCCGCTTTGCGCTACGGTGCCGATGCCGTCTATTTGGCGGGACAGCGCTTCGGTATGCGCGCGTCCGCCGACAATTTCACCTTGGACGAGCTGGAGCAGGCGGTATTTTACGCCCACGAGCGAGGGAAAAAGATCTATCTGACGCTCAATACCATGCCGAGAGCTCACGAATATGCCGATCTGCGCCTGTTTTTGTGTGAATTGCGCGACCGCGCGATTTTGGTGGACGCCGTGATCGTCGCCGACCTTGGCGTGATGGATACCGTAAGAGAGCTGTGGCCCGACATGGAGATCCATATCTCGACACAGGCAGGTATTTGCAGCCCTGCGACCGCAAAATCCTTTGTCCGCTTGGGTGCCAAGCGCTTGGTGCTGGCCAGAGAGCTGAATCTGGACGAGATCCGCGCCATACGCGAGGCTATCCCCGACGACGTCGAGCTGGAGGCCTTTATGCATGGCTCCATGTGCGTGTCCTACAGCGGGCGGTGTATGCTGTCCAACGAGCTGACCGGACGTGACGGCAACCGTGGTGCGTGCGCCCAGCCTTGCCGCTGGAATTATACCTTGGTCGAGGAAAAGCGCCCCGATCAGCCCCTGCCCATTGAAACGACCAATCTTGGTACCTTCATCCTGTCCTCCAAGGATATGTGCATGATCGACCATATTCCTGAGCTGATGAACAGCGGTATTAACTCCTTCAAGATCGAGGGGCGTATGAAGAGCGCCTACTATACCGCTGTGGTGACCAACGCCTACCGTATGGCCATGGACGCTTATGCCGCCGATCCCGAGCGCTATCTTTACCGCGCCGAGTGGATGCGGGAGCTGGAGAGCGTTTCTCACCGCGAATACTGCACGGGCTATTACCTGGACGACTGCCGCAAGGAGAGCAATCTTGCCTCGTCCGTCGGCTATATCCGTGAAAAAGCATATTTTGCTATCGCGCGAGCGTATAATGAAGTAACGCCGCCCGCATCTCTCCCCGCCAAGACAACGGAAGAGGGAACGCTGGCTTTCTTCAAACTCAAAAATAAAATTTGCATAGGCGACACGGCAGAATTGCTCACGCCGGGACAGATCGGCAAGCCCTTCGCCGTGCGGGAGCTGTACGATGCCGAGGGACAACCCATCCTCGCCGCTCCTCACCCTTCCCAGCCCTTCTATATCCGCGTGCCCTACGAGGTCAAAGAAGGCGACATTCTGCGCGCAGGGGAGTAATGCCATCAAAGCCTTCTCTATACCACAAGGAGAATTTTTATGACAACCTTCATCGAACTTCTCAAAGCCATTCTCTATGGCATCGTCGAGGGCATCACCGAGTGGCTGCCCGTCAGCTCTACCGGACACCTGATCCTCCTCGAGGATATCCTGTCGTTCTCCTTTTGCGAGGATGCCGTCTTCATGGCCGAATTCTACGAAATGTTCCAGGTGGTGATCCAGCTGGGAGCAATTCTCGCTGTTGTGGTGCTGTTCTGGCATAAGCTTTGGCCCTTCTCCCGTCGGCAATCGACCGCCGAGAGAAGCGCAACCTGGCGGCTGTGGGGGAGGGTGCTGATCGCAAGCATCCCCGCCGCTTTCGTTGGTATCGTATTGGATCAAGTCCTGGAGGCTAAGACGGGCAAGAATATGGACGGCTGGCTGTACAATTCCGTTGTGGTTGCCGTTGCCCTTGTCGTCTACGGCGTTGCCTTTATCGTGATCGAAAAAACGCGTAAGGATACGCCGCCCCGCATCGAGCGAGTGGAGGATATCACCCTTATGACCGCTTTGTGTATCGGCGCGTTTCAGGCGCTTTCCCTTGTTCCCGGTACGTCACGTTCAGGCTCGACGATCCTTGGCTCTATGATGCTTGGACTGTCTCGCGCGACCGCCGCCGAGTTCTCCTTTTTTATGGCCATTCCTGCCATGGCGGGTGCGAGCGCCATAAAAGCCTTGGGCTTTGTCGGCTACGTTGCGGAAAGCGGCATGGCCGTGCCGCCGATGGCCTGGCTGACGCTCGCCGCCGGATGCCTTGTTTCCTTTGCTGTTTCGCTCATCGCGATCCGCTTCCTGATGGATTTCGTCAAGCGCCATACCTTCTCCGCCTTTGGTATCTACCGCATCGCGCTGGGCGCGCTTGTGCTTTTGCTGGCGTTGGCAAAGTAGAGGAGCGCGTGCGAAGCACAGTGTGAGTGTCCGGCTACCTAGGTTCTAACAACTTTAGTCCCCCAAAATCCCGACCGGAGGTGATTCTATGATAGCAAAGCTGAATATCTCCTATCCCGTCATCGTCGAGGGCCGCTACGACAAACAGCGCTTGCAGTGTGTCATGGACGGTCAGATCCTCACCACCGACGGCTTTGGCGTGTTCAATCATAAAGAGAAACTGACCCTTATCCGTGCATTGGCACAAAAGAGCCCCATCATCGTGCTGACGGACAGCGACGGCGCGGGTAAGCTCATCCGTTCCCATATCACGAGCGCCGTGCCAAAGGACCGCCTGATCCAACTTTACATACCCCAGATCAAAGGTAAGGAAAAGCGAAAGACCGCCCCGTCCGCCGAGGGAACGCTTGGTGTCGAGGGCATGGAACAGCAACTGCTTTACGATCTTTTGAAGCCCTACGAAAACGGTGAGGCACTGTCACGTGCGATGGAAAATCCTCTGTCCAAAACGGACTTTTATATCGACGGTCTGACCGGAAAAGAGAACAGCACCGCTCGCCGCGATGAGCTTGCGATACGTCTCGGCTTGCCCGCCGGCATGACCTCCAACGCCCTGCTGGCCGCGCTTCGTCTGCTGTGCACGTATGAGGAATACCTTGCTTTGGTGGGCAGATAACCGGATATCAAACTTTTCACAAGAAAAAAGATAAATTTTTTTGAAAAAATACTTGACAAATAAAAAGCCGTATGATATAATAGCCAAGGTCGCAAGAGCGACCGCAAATAAGGCCCGTTGGTCAAGCGGCTAAGACATCGCCCTCTCACGGCGAAAACATGGGTTCGATTCCCGTACGGGTCACCAAAAAAAGAAACCACCTCGATGAGGTGGTTTTCTTTTTTTGACGGCCTTGCGGACCGAATCGCTCCCAGCGACGCAGTCGCATGGGTTCGCATACGCCGCGAAGAGCGGCGGCCGCTCGCGAGCCGCCGGCAAGCGTGCGTATTCTCGCCGTAGGCGAGATTCCTGTACGAATTGGCAATATTTATGAGCGAGGCGCGGGTGTCCAGCCCGAGAGATATTCTTTTTGAACTCGCGCGACAGCGTGAGTTGACCAATAGTTACTTGACTATTGCATTTCTGTGTGATAAAATATTTTTGCGTAATAAAATGCAACAAAATATTTGAAGATGCCGTTGCATTTCCCCCGTCTCGTTCGTAATAACAAGTAAGGACGCGCCGACCGCGTGTCCATCCGACAAAAAGGAGACCTTTTTATGAAAACAGGAATGAAAATTTTGATTGCAATGCTGGCGATCCTTCTGTGCTTTGGCGCCGTTGCCTGCAAAAAGCAGCCGCCTGCGGACGATCCCCAAAATCCCCCCGCCGACGATACACCCGTTACCCCCGAGGAGGCTTACGGCGATATCATCGCGTTGTACGAGGACCTTGCCAAGCGCAAAAAAGGCGGCGAGGCATTGACCGCGCCCGAAGGAGCTGACGAAA
Source organism: Eubacteriales bacterium (assembly GCA_045613985.1). Classification (GTDB taxonomy): domain Bacteria; phylum Bacillota; class Clostridia; order Oscillospirales; family CAG-272; genus SIG644. The sequence goes on from JAZLCA010000013.1 coordinate 6,294, forward strand.
TCACGGCGGCCCTGTACGAGATCGTCTCGGTCGAGGAGGATGCCGCTCTTCTCGGCTACGCTATTGGCAACGTCGGCGGAGACGCGACGGAAGAACTGGTGCTGCTCAGCCGTGAATACCGTCCTTACGCGCTGTTTACTATCGTGCAAGGAAAGGCCAAACTGGTTGTGGACTGGGTAGAACACGGTCGGCGCCAAACAGGTGCCATTGACAGTGACGGTGTATTGTATACCGTCGGCAGAATCGGTAATTCGGATAATAAGCTGGTCGCCTGGTATATGCGGGTTATGACCATAGGCGAAAACGGTACTCTCAAGGGGATCGAATTCGGCGGCAAGGATAGCACGCCCGAGGGCGAAGATGTCAAGCTGGACGTCTTTTACAAGATCGAGGACGGCGAGTATTCCGATATCGACAAGATGGACGCTGCCGAGTATCTTCCCAACCAGTACGGGATGATGGGCGTATCCAGTTTCGGGCAGCAGTGGACCAAAGGATCGGGCCTGTACGTCCTTTCCGCCATTGGGGAGGAACGGCAGATTGCCGAAGACGCCTATGCCGTGAATTTTGTGGACTACGACGGTGTGCTTGCTACCTATTGCCAACTGGTCGAGGTGATTGCCTCCAACAAGGATAAAAGCTGGCTGAAGGACGAGATCGATGCCTGCTTTACCTTTGCCGACCGTTACGAATACAAAACGTACGTCGAGCTGTACCTGTCCATCGACGGCAAGTACCCGACCGAATCTTGGTCCGGCGGAAGACATTTGGAAGGCGGAGAATATGCCTTTGGCTATGACTATAAAGATCTGGACGGTGACGGACAGGAGGAGCTGATCCTGCTCTCCGAGGAATACAAGCTGATCGCCCTGTTTACCATGAAGGAGGGCCGCGCCGTATATCTTGGCCGTCCCGGCGGTTATCTCGACGAGAACGGCAAGATCCACGAGCAAGTGTCGATCGACGGCGGCGGTATGACCGGCCGCGACCGCAACCGTATCCTTTGGCGCGTCCGCGATGGCGTGCTCGAAAAGGAATTTGAGATCGGATGCAGCTACAACATCTCGCTCAAGCCCGATAAGTGCTTCATCGTGGAGAACGGCGAGCGCATCTCCATGGAAAAAGAGGCGTGGTACGAATACTACGACCGCTTTGAGATCTGTCCCAAGGACTTTAACGAGGAGGACTACACCCGTACCTTTGGCGGCCTGGAATTTCATCCGCTGATCGGGGAGGTGACCGTCTCGGATAAGTACGAGGGCAAGATCTACGGAATCAACCCCCTCCACGAAGGTTTTAAGATTTTGAAGGTCGAGGGAGATAGCGTTACCTTCTCGATCGAATACGTCAAGTATAAGTACCAAATCACCGGAGACCTCCGGGATGACGAGCTTCTGTTCCGCGGTGAGATTGCCGCAACCGCAACCAAAACGGACAAGGGCTATGCATTTGAAACCGATATCGTCAAGGGATATTTGAATATCGGCGTCGATTGCGTCTGGATGACCATCACCGAGAGCACCGAGGAGCACGTCACCTGCCGCTCCTACCTGTACGGATACGACAATACGGAAAATTAAAACGAAAGAGCACCGGGCCGCGCCTCGGTGGTGTCTCGTTTTATTGTTGGTTGTAACTT
>JAZLCA010000014.1:0-42431 GCA_045613985.1 Eubacteriales bacterium
CCGTCACGCTGGCAGACAGCGGTCGCCCCATTCGCCGCGTCGCCGTTTTGGGCGGCTCGGGAGGCGATGACGTACTCTCGGCCCTTGCCGCGGGTGCCGACGCTTATCTAACCGGCGAAGCACCGCACCACTGGCTGGTGGATGCTCCCGAAATGGGGCTTTCCCTGCTCGTAGGCGGTCACTACCATACCGAATATTTGGTCGTGGAACAGCTCGCGACCATGCTGAATGAATGGTTGCCCGATGCTCATATCCTGCCCATCAGCAGCAATTCCGTTAAAACTGTTATCAACCCGAGATCGATCAACTGAAAAGGAGAAAATATCATGACTTACGTCGTTTCCAATTTGCACGGCAATTTTCAAAAATACAAGGCAATGCTGGCCGAAATCAGCTTCAAAGACACCGATATTCTTTACGTCCTCGGTGACATCGTTGACTACGGCGACGAACCCATGGAGCTGATTGCCGACATGAGCATGCGCTACAACGTCTACCCCGTCGTAGGCGAGCACGATTTTCGTGCCATCCGTATGCTGCAGGGCTTTGACCGTATGCTCAAGAGTGGCGATACCCCCGATCCCGACTATATTGCCGAGATGACGACCTGGATGGCCGACGGCGGCAAGGTCACGCTGGACGGTTTTCGCGCGCTGGACGAAGAGATGCGCGAAGGCGTCATTGACTATTTGTCCGATCTGGCACTGTACGAAGAAGTCGAGGTCAAGGGCAAGACTTACCTGCTCGTTCACGCGGGAATTGCCGATTTCGATCCCGATGCCGACCTTGACGATTATATGCCCGAGGACTTTTTCACCGAGCCCGCCAACCTTGGCGCGACCTACTACTCCGACAAGACGCTCGTCGTCGGTCACGTGCCCACCGAGAGCGGTAAGATCGAGCGCGGCGAAGGCGTGATCGCCATCGACTGCGGCGTGGCAGAGGGCGGCAAGCTTGCTTGCCTGTGCCTGGATAACGGCAAGGAATTTTATGTCTGATCTTCACAACGACACGCTCTTGCGCAAGGGGAGCGTACTTGAAATCGCGATTGAGGAAATCAATAATCTGGGCAGCGGTGTGGGCCATGCCCCCGACGGCCGCGTGGTGTTTATCCGCGGGGCTTTGACAGGCGAGCGCGTCCGCGCCACCGTTATCAAAGCAGCAACCGGCTTTTACGTCGCCAAGCTGGATCAGGTTCTCTCCTCTTCTCCCTATCGCCTGCCCGACGATGCCCCCGACTGCGGCACGGGCGAGAGCTGCGGCGGCTGCATCTACCGCCACATCACCTACGAGCATGAACTGGAGCTGAAACAGAATTACGTCAAAAATGCCTTTTGCAAGGTAGGACTGTCCGACGTTATCGTCGAGCCCGTCCGCTCGACGGGGGCCTACGCGGGCTACCGCAACAAGGCCCAGTATCCTGTCGGCAAGATGGGCAACAAAACGGTCGCCGGCTTTTATGCGACCAAATCGCACACGATTCTCCCCGCTCACGGGTGTTTGCTTCAGCCCCCCGTGTTCTCGGACATTGTGCGCTCCATTTGCGATTTTTGCACCGAACAAGACATCTCCGTCTATGATGAAAACAGAGGCCGGGGGCTTCTACGCCACATCTATCTGCGCCACGGCCAGAACACCGGAGAGATCATGGTGTGCCTCGTCATCAACGGTAACTCCCTTCCCAAATCCGACGCACTGTGCCGCCGCCTGACCGATGCCTTCCCCGGTATCGTTTCCATCCTGCTCAATCATAACACCAAGAACACCAACGTCGTGCTGGGAGATCGCTACACGACGCTTTATGGCCGCGCCTATATTGAGGACGTACTGTGCGCACGACGCTTCCGCATCGCTCCCGACGCCTTTTATCAGGTCAATCACGACGGAGCAGAGCTACTCTACGCCATCGCCGCCGAGCGGGCAAATCTTTCGGGCAACGAAACTCTTTTGGATCTGTACTGCGGCATCGGCACCATCGGCATGAGTATGGCTGACCGCACGAAAAAGCTGATCGGCGTGGAGATCGTTCCCGCCGCCGTCGAGTGCGCAAAGCTTAACGCACAGCTCAACGGCCTTGCCAACACTGACTTCCGCTGCGCCGATGCAGGCGATCCGGATACACTGCTTGCTTGCCTTGGCGACACCACGCCCGACGTAGTCATTCTCGACCCGCCCCGCAAGGGCTCGACAAACGAGCTGATCGACGCGCTCGCCCGGCGCGGCATCACCCGCGTGGTCTACATTTCCTGCGATCCCGATACCCTCGCTCGCGATTGCGTCAGATTCCGGGAGAATGGGTATGAGATCGGCACGGTAACGCCCGTGGATATGTTTCCGAGGACGGGGCACGTCGAGAGTGTCGTTTGTCTCACACAAAAATGAGCCCAAAATCGGCTTAAAACGAGAAAATTGATCTTTTTTAGGAAAGGAGAAGCACAATGAAAGAAGAAAAAAGTGTTATAGAAGCAATATCAGAGACCATCGCGAATGCCGTTGGTGATGATGATTTTGATCTGCCGCTTGCCGCATTTCAAACAAGCTCTCCCAGCTCTGAAGAAATCAATGCGGCTTACGTTGAGGAGATCAAAGCATATAAAAGCGCGCCGGTTTCCCCTTGCAACAAGGCCGCGTCACTCAAGCTGCTGAAGCGTTTTGGGCGCACGTATTTCCGTGATTTTTGGTCGTCTCCCGTGGCAGACTATCTTCCCGCTGTCAGTGAGGGAACGATGAAGCTGTGCGAAACGGTTTATCCGCACGATGAAGCAATCCGCTATGCGCAAGAATTGATTTCTACTCTTTCGCCCCGAGAGTTGGCCAAGGATTTTCTCTACGGCGTTGCACACAATGCCCCCGAATACAGAACGGCACTCGCTTGCTATTACCATATCAAAAATCTACCCAAGCACGAATTTGAAAAGAAATACGTTGGTTCTATCGTAGGCAAAAACGGTCAAATGGAGGACAGATATAACGAAAACCGATGCGAAATCTGCCAATATGACTCTGCCGTCAGTGCAGAACCGAAAATGCAATTCTGGCACATCAACAGCGATATGGAGCATTTTTATTTCAAAGCGTTGATTCCGTTCGCGTTTAATCTTAATAAAGCCATCGTGTTTTTGGAGGAATACCAAACGGTTCCACGCCCCGAGCATTCGCCCACAGATTACGAACATTTCAAAAAAATCATCGAGGTCATAGAAAATTCACCTCAAAACACCACCTCGGGGAAACTACGCCGCGAGTTAAAGCAATCCGGGCTTTTGTCCATGACGATGGTGCAAATCGAAGCCTTTATCGATATGCTGGGGTATCTCAACATCCTGCACCCCAACGATTGCTTCGGGGTTACTGTCGGACACACCTGTGAAAAGGATATGCTTTATGCGCTGAGCGACCGAAGCTATGCCGCTTACCCCGTTAACCGATGGACACGCAAATGCGGCATTGACTACGATAGTATTTCCCTGCTTTTTGACGGGATTTACGACGAAAAGTGAGACTTTAAGGTATTACACCCCCGCTTTGACCGATTTTGAGACCTTTTGTAGTCTTGCACCACGTCGAAACCGTCGTTTGTCTCACGAGGAGATAATTATGCTATTTTCCGAAGAAAAACACACCATGCACAGGATGAAACTCAATCCTGCCCCGTTTGAAATGATAAAGAGCGGGCAAAAAACGATTGAACTCCGGTTGTTCGATGAGAAGCGCCAGCAAATCAAAGCCGGAGATAACATTCTTTTTACTAACACCGCGAACGAAGAAACGCTGAGTACAACCGTTGTAAAACTGCATCGCTTCCATAGTTTCGAGGAATTGTACAAATCCTTGCCTTTACTGCAATGCGGATATACAGCCGAGGACGTTGATAAGGCGCACCCGTCCGATATGGAACAGTATTATTCGGTTGAACAGCAGAACAAATACGGTGTTGTCGGCATTGAACTTTGCCGTCCAAACGAATGACGGGCAACTCAAAAATTTCCCATACGCAATAGATCCATTCGCGCATCACATCCAAAAAAATTTCAAAAACAAGGATACATACACCATGAATTCAGCCAAACAACGAATCAAAGAATTATTTTTTGACGTACTGTACGCCATCGGCGCCGGCATTATTGTCGGCACGGCCTACTTTTTCTTTCAGAACAGCAACGGCTTTGCACCGGGCGGGGTGGGCGGACTTGCCACCATCACTCACCATTGGATCGAAGACCGCATCAGTTGGTCGCTTTTGATGATCGCCTTTAATCTGCCCATTTTCGTTTTGGTAGGTGCGATGGTCAATAAAAAGCTCGGCTTGATTTTGAGCGTTTATATGATCGTTCAGTCCCTTATCCCCAAATTTTACGAGGCCGTCGGGGCGCACCCTTATTGTCTTGCCGTCAACGGACAAGACTTCAATATCGTGTTTGCCTGCATTGCAACGGGCGTCATCTCGGGATTCGGCTTTTCTTTGATGCTTCGGCGGTTTGGTGCCAGCGGAGGTACGTACGGCATATCTGCACTGATCAAAAAAGCAAAGCCTGAAATGAACATCGCCTACGTCTCCTTTATTTTGGACGCAAGCGTGGTATTCATCGCGTTCTTTGTGTACGGTATGAAGGTCACCCCCACCATCTGCACGCTGCTCAACCTGTTTATCGCCAATATTATCGTTGACAACGGTCTGAGCGGCATTAAAAACGGCTACAAATTTGAGATCATTACATCAAATCCAACCGAGCTGTCTGCAGATCTCGTTACTCATCTCAGACGCGGTGTTACCAAGATCAACGTTCACGGAATATACTCCAATACGGATAAATATATGCTGGTCTGCATCGTCCACAAGCGCCAGATCGGTGAGATGATGAAGATCATCAAGCGCTATCCCGATACCTTCGCCAGCTTCGAAAAAGTAAACGAGGTGTTTGGAAACTTCAAGCAAAAAGTTTAAGAAACGACCATGAAAAGCAGAAAAAAGCTCATTGGGCAAGCACTCTCCGAGGCCTTATGCGAGATAGTATTAACTTTCATCTTCTTTGGTATCGGCGCATGGATCATCCGCTTGTTTGGCGGAAATATTGATTCTCCGAACGTAGACGGTGATCTGATTATTTTACTCGGCATTATCGCTTTTGTAGCAATTTTCGGAACTGTTTATTCTTTGCTCCAATGGATCAAGAAAAAACGAAAAAAATCGAGCGATTCGTGAGTCGCCCTACCTCTTTCGCAGACAAAAACAAACGAATAAAGGCAAGACACAGAGAGCATCCTACGTAAATCCCCCCTCTTGAAAGGAGCCTCCCATGTGTACCGCCATCCGCTACAAAACAAAGAACCATTATTTTGGACGAAATTTAGACCTTGAGCGCGGCTACGGTGAGTGCGTAGTCATCACGCCGCGCCGCTTTCCTCTGCCCTTCCGTCATCTGCCAACCATGAACGCACACTACGCCATGATTGGCACGGCCGCCGTCGCGAACGAATATCCTTTATATTTTGAGGCCACCAACGAAAAGGGTCTTAGCATGGCCGGGCTGAATTTCCCCGGCAACGCCCATTATTTTGACGTACAACGAGGCTACGACAACGTAGCCTCCTTTGAACTCATCCCCTATCTTTTGGGCAAGTGCGCTGCAATCGGCGAGGTACGCCATGTGCTGGACAGAGTGCGCATCGTGCATACGAATTTCAGCGCAAGCCTTCCTGTCTCTCCCTTGCACTGGCTCATCTCGGACGCCACCGCCTCCTTGACGCTGGAATGCACCCGCGACGGCATGAAGGTGTACGACAATCCGTTTGGTGTCCTGACCAACAACCCTACCTTTGATTATCACCTGACCAACGTCAGCAACTATATGCACCTGCACGAAGGACCTGCGGCGAACCATTTGCAAGGCGGTCTGCCCGTGTCCAATTACAGCCTTGGCATGGGAGCTTTGGGACTTCCCGGCGATTTTTCCAGTGCGTCACGCTTTGTGCGGGCGGTATTCGTCAAGCAAAAATCCGTCTGCGACGCAAGTGAGAAACAGAGTGTCAGCCAGTTTTTTCATATCCTCTCCTCGGTCGCTATGCCCCGCGGCTGTGTGCTCGCCCACGACGGGCAGTACGAATACACCCGCTATTCCTGTTGCTGCAACACCGACAGCGGCGTATATTATTACACGACCTACGACGGCAGTACGATCCGAAAGGTGGACATGCGCGCCATCGATCCGGATGCCGCAACTCTCTACAACTATCCAATGGATGAATAACCCTCTGAAAGGAGAGCTTTACGATGAAATTGCTCATCAATGCACTGATCAAACTGATATTTGGACTAATTTTGGTGGGAGCGATGCTGTTCCTCCCCGCCTGGACGCTCGCCTATCCCGGTGCTTGGCTCTTCCTTGGCTTGTTGTTCATCCCCATGCTCATCCTGGGCGTGGTTATGCTATTCCAATCCCCCGCACTTTTAGAAAAACGCCTAAACAGCAAAGAAAAACAAGCAACACAAAAGGGGGTGCTTGCCCTGTCGGGTCTCATGTTCCCCGCAGGCTTCATCCTCTCCGCCTTGGATTTCCGCTATGACTGGTCGCACGTACCGCCATGGGCGGTCGTCACCGCATCGATCCTGTTTCTCGTCGGCTACGGACTGTACGCCGAGGTCATGCGGGAAAACGCTTATCTTTCCCGCACGATCGAAGTGCAAAAAGATCAAATCGTCGTGGATACCGGACTGTACGGTATCGTCCGTCACCCGATGTATTTGGCGACTCTTTTGATGTTTCTTCCCTTGCCCTTGATTTTAGGCTCCTTCTGGGGCCTCGTTCCCATGGCATTATATCCTGCTATCATTATCGTGCGCCTTCTGAATGAAGAAAAGGTACTGACCGAAGGGCTTGATGGCTATGCCAAATACAAAGAAAAAGTAAAATATCGTCTGATCCCATTCCTTTGGTAAATCATTTATTTCACATAAAAAACATAGAAAGAGGTAAAAAATGACTCCTTTTATTATTGCACTCATTTTGTTCGCCGTTACATACGTTTTACTGTTCGCCCTGCCCAAGTACCGCAGCTTCGTGGCACTCGGCTCGGCTGTCGTTTTCTCGGTCTGGCTGGGTTTTCTTTGCTCGGACGTTGAGTTCACATTTGCCAACGTTTTGGGAGCCATCGACTTCAACATTCTCATGATGATCGCAGGCACGATGGGCATCGTGTCGCTCTTCATCGAGTCCAAAATGCCCATGCGCTTGGCCGACTGGATGCTGAGCAAATTCAAGAACGTGCGCGCCTCCATCGTTGCCATGGCCATTTTATCCGGCGTGGTTTCGGCCTTCGTTGACAACGTCGCGACCGTTCTGATGATCGCGCCGATCGCACTGGCCGTCTGCAAAAAGCAGAATATGTCGCCCGTCTATCCCATCATCGCCATCGCCATCTCCTCCAATCTGCAGGGCGCGGCCACGCTGGTGGGCGATACGACCTCCATCCTGCTTGGAGGCTATGCCGATATGAACTTCTTTGATTTCTTTGTATTCAAGGGCCGCCCCGGCATCTTCTGGGCCGTTGAATTGGGTGCCGCCTTGACCGCCATCATTCTGCTGTTCATTTTCCGCAAGGAAACCCGCCCTCTCAAGCTGAGCGATAAGACCAAAGTCACCGACTACGTTCCTACGGCTCTTATGCTGGGTGTCATCGTTTGCCTCATTCTTGCATCCTTTATTCCCGAGCCTGCTACGGGCGTGCTCAAGACGCTGTACGACCTGCGAAACGGCATCATCTGCATGGTGCTTTTGGTTATCGGTCTGATCGTCAACCTCTGCCGCACCAAGAGCCTGTCCGCCACCAAGTTGGTCTTTGCCGAGATGGACTACCAGACGCTTCTTCTGCTGGCTTCCCTGTTCGTCGTGATCGAGGGCATTACCTCGGCGGGCGTCATTGACAAGCTGGCTGAATTGCTCGTCAAGATGGGCGGTAGCAATCTGTTCCTGATGTACACCATCATCGTCTTTGCCTCGGTAATCATTTCTGCCTTTGTCGATAATATTCCCTACGTTCTGACCATGCTCCCCGTGGTTGAGGGCGTGGCCAATTCCATGGGCGTTGCCCCCTTTGTCCTGTATTTCGGTCTTTTGGTCGGTGCCACGCTGGGCGGCAACATTACTCCCATCGGTGCCAGTGCCAATATCACGGGTATCGGTATTTTGCGCAAGGAAGGCTACGAAGTCAAGGCGGGCGACTTTATGAAGATCAGCGTTCCCTTTACCCTCACCGCCGTTCTGTCGGGCTATGCTTTCATTTGGATCTTCTGGGGATTGATGTAACACATCCGCCGGTTATCCTTTATTAAATTCAATCATTCAGGAGAAAAGATATGCTTCCCATCATTGGAATTGTGGCCTCGGCCAAAGATGTCGACGACCTCACCTCGACAACGACTTACCCCAAAGCCATTGAAGCAGCAGGAGGAATCCCCATCGTCCTGCCCTGCGGTGAAAACTTTGAAATGTACGATCACTTCGTCGATCTTTGCGACGGTTTTATGTTCACGGGCGGTTGCGACATTCATCCCGCCCGCTACGGTGAGGATATTCTGCCCGCCTGCGGTAGTATCCAGGATCACCGCGACACCATTGAGCTGGCCTTTTTTGAGAAGGCCATACAGACCGACAAGCCCGTCATCGCCATTTGTCGCGGCATCCAGCTGGTCAACGTCGGCCTTGGCGGCACGCTGTATCAGGATATTCCAAGTCAGCTTGGAACGAATATTGCCCACAAGCAGACCGAAGGGCGCTTTGAGCCCTCGCATCGCGTGACCGTCGTAGAAAACACGCCCCTTCATGCCATGACAGGCGGCAAAACGGCGATGATGGCCAACAGCTTCCACCATCAGGCAATCAAAGCCCTGGGTCGCGGCCTTGAGGTCATGGCCCGCGCCGAGGACGGCGTCATCGAAGCGGTGTTTATGCCCGAAAAGCCATACGTCCACGCTTATCAATGGCATCCGGAACGCCTGTGGCAGATTGACTGTGATAATCAGCGCATTTTTACACAATTCGTTGATGCATGCCGCGAGCATGATTTATCTTGCAAAAAGTGAAGCCTATGAGAAAAAGTCGGATCAAAATTCTTCACACAGATAATGAGATCCTTATCAAGAAGAAACTTTCTGTCGCTTCGATCATACTGCATATAGTCGTCATTGTTTTTTGTCTTGCCGTGCCTTTTTTCCATACCAATTCTCTGTCTGACCCTTGGTTTTGGGTGGCTTATTTGCTGGGATGTGCCCTCGCAAACATTTCAGCATCCGTTTCCGATCTCCTTGGCAAAATCGTTCTTCATATAGATACAAAAGAGATCTGCATCTACAATCTGTGTAAAGAAAAATACAGCTTTGATGAGATAAAAGACATAAAAATCATTTATGATTCTTCCGATCTTGAGGGCTGGAGCTTTGACGATTGCAAACTAGTCATTGTCTTGGAGGACGGTCACAAAGCGGAATTATATACCAACAGCAAGGAACAGTCAGAGGAAATAAAAGAATGCATTGAAAAATGTCGAAAGGACCGCTCGCTATGATCGATCTACACACTCATTCCTACTATTCCGACGGTTCCTATTCACCCGCCGAGCTGATCGACGAGGCTGATCGTGCAGGCCTTGCCGCCATCGCGCTATGCGACCATAACACGGTCGCAGGCCTGGACGAATTTCTTGCCGCAGCACAGGAGCGGAACGTCGAGGCCATCCCCGGCATCGAGTTTTCCACGGACTACGTGCTGCCCGGAGGAAAAACGCTCGAATTGCATCTTTTGGCCCTGTTCGTCCGCCCCGCGCATTACGAGGCAATCAACGCTCTTGTCGCGCAGATGGCCGAAAACAAGCAAAAGAGCAATCGCGCGCTCATCCAAGAATTGCAACGGATAGGCTACGATATTACCTATGACGAGGTGTGCGCCGAGGCCAACGGCAACGTCAACCGTGCTCATTTCGCAGCGGTACTGACCGCTAAGGGCTACACGCCCTCCATCCAGGCTGCATTTCAAGCCCTGCTCAACCCCGAAAATGGCTTGTATAAGCCGCCCGCACGGCTGCCCGTATTTGAAACGATCAGATTTATCCGTTCCATTGGAGCCGTGCCCGTGCTGGCGCATCCCTTTTTACAATTCAAAGAAAACGAGTCGGGCTTGCGCGCCTTTTTGACCCAAGCCAAGACGTACGGTCTTGTCGGTATGGAAACGCTGTACTCGACCTACGACCAAGAGACCACCGCCCTCTCCCGCGCCATCGCGGCTGAATACGAGCTGTGCGAAAGCGGCGGCAGTGACTTCCACGGCACAAGAAAGCCCGACATCGATATGGGTAAGGGACGAGGAAATCTTTCCATCCCGTATGAATTTTTTGAAAAGCTGAGATCGTTTGCCAAGTAAACGAAAGGAGTCCCCATGAATCGCACACGTATTACTCCCAACCTATCGGACTACCCTGTCGTCTATCATCCGCTCCTGCAAGGTGCGCCCGTTTATGACAGCAGCTGTTCACCCGAGGCGCGTGTCATATATATTGAAAAAGACGGCGGGCTGTACCTCAAAAGTGCCCCCGAGGGGACGCTTGCGTGCGAGGCGGACATGACGCGTTTTTTCCACAGCAAGGGGCTTGCTACGGAGGTGGTCAATTATCACACCGCGGAAAAGCGCGACTGGCTACTGACCGTCCGCGTGCCGGGCGAGGATTGCACGCATGCCGATTACACCTCCAACCCCGAGCGTCTTTGCGACCTGACCGCCACCCTGCTTCGTGAATTGCACGAGTGTGACACCGCCGACTGTCCCGTCCGCGACCACACGGTAAATTATCTTGCACTGGCCGGACAAAACTATCGTACCGGCCGCTACGACGCTTCGCTCTTTCCTGACAACTGGGGCTACCACTCAGCGGACGAAGCATGGAACGTCATTGAAAGTGACGGCCATCGTTTGCAGTGCGACACCCTGCTCCACGGCGACTATTGCCTGCCCAACATTATGCTGGACAACTGGCGCTTTTCGGGCTTTATCGACCTTGGCAACGGCGGCGTGGGCGACCGCCACGTCGACTTGTTCTGGGGGGCGTGGTCACTGTTCTTCAATTTGAAAACCGACCGCTACCGCGACCGTTTCTTTGACGCTTACGGGCGGGACGCCATCGACCTTGATATGCTGCGCGTCGTCGCGGCGTGCGAGGTCTTTGGATAAGCTCATACAAAGGAGATAAGCTATGACCGATCTTGAAAAAGCAAAAGAATTTTTCGCCGCTGACCGCTACGCCACCGAGGTCACAGGCATCAATATCATCGCGCTGGGCGAGCACCGGGCCAAGTGTGAGTTAAAAATCGATGGCCGCCACAAAAACGCCGTCGGTCACGTCATGGGCGGTGTGATGTTCACCATGGCCGACTTCACCTTTGCCGTCGCGGCCAATTTCGAAGCAAGCTCCCCTACCGTGACCGTAACCTCTAACATCTGCTACCTTGCATCGCCTCGCGGCAACACTCTTTACAGCGAAGCGAAGCTGCTCAAGGATGGTCGGCGCAACTGCTTTTACGAAATCACCATCACCGACGACGTCGGCACGACGGTCGCCATCGTCACCGTTACCGGCGCGCATCTGTAACCCGAAAGGAGCACATTATGAACGAGCAAAATTTGTTTGACTTTTACCCTTCGCAAAATGAACTGTCCGAGTGGATCGACCGTCTGTGGGCGACCGAGGCGAACTTGCCTGTCACGGCGACCCGCCTGAACGATCGCGGCGAGCGTACCCGTCTTGGCATTCATCACATGAACCGCTCCTCGCTGTATCGCTTCGATCAGGATGGGATGCGCCCCTTCTTTGGTATGTGGTCGCCCGCCCTGAAGGGACCTGCTCCTTTGATCGTGCATACACCCGGCTACGGAGCTGAGCCCTCCTTCCATCCCGATGTAGTGGGCGAGGGATACAACGTGCTCGAGCTGTCGCCGCTGGGTTACTGGACGCCGAATGGTGACCTCAACCAACTCAAAGTGAGCGACGGAACCAATTTGATCTGGCCGGTGTTGCCCAACACGATCTGCGATGCTTACAGCCTGGAAGGCTATTTCGGTTGGATGCTCAACGTCATGGGAGCCATCCGCTGGGCCATGTCCCAGCCTTCTGTTCTCCCCGACCGTGTGTCCTTCTTTGGGACAAGCCAGGGCGGCGGCGCGTCTTTGCTTTTGGGATCCATCTACCGCGACCACGGCGTCCGCTGTGTAGCTGCCGACGAGCCCTTCCTGACCAACTATCCCCTCTCCGCGTTCCGCGGCGCATACGATCACGCCCGTGTCGGCGTATGCCAAATCAGCGAGGAGCAGGCATGGCGCAATCTCGGTTTTGTCGATAGCATAACACACGCCCCTCGTATGAACTATCCCGTTCTGCTCACCCTCGGCACAGCCGATGTCACCTGCCCGCCGGAATGCATTCAATCTTTGTTTGATATCCTTGACACCAATAAAATGCTGTTTTCTATGAAGAATCGCGGCCATGGTTATCAGTACGAATTTGTTCGTCATGCGCTGACCTGGTTCAGCCTCTACGCATAAATAACGACAAAACCGCCTCAAAGGTTGTTACCTTTGAGGCGGTTTTCGTATGTTGTCACGTCAGCACCGTCAATCGTCCAACTTGCGATTGGTAACGAAACGGTAGAATGCGGATGTGAAAGCACTACCCTTTTTTGAGGGCTTGTCTACTGTCTGCTTGGTGGATGCTTCCAAAGAATCCTTGGGTTGTTCCCACGTTTCTTCGGCCGCCCACGGCTCACAGAATTCACTATCCTCGACGCTCACGTGTTTTTTATCTTCTTCTGGGGGCACCCTTTGCGCGAAACAAGCCCATGACGTCATCCACGTCCATGTCCTCGTCGCTCTTTGCAGGCTGTGCAGCTGCTGCAGCCTCTGCCTGCTCCTTAGCCTCGATGTTGGCTCTGGTTACAGCGGGATGCTCCTTGGGACCCTGGTCCTCGGCCGCTTCCTCTGCAAAGCCGGTAGCAATGATGGTGATCTTCATCTCGTCATCCAGATCGGGATCAAATGCAACACCCCAGATGATGCTTGCATCGGGATGAGCCTCTGCAGCGATCATTTCGGATGCCTGGTGGATCTCCTCCAGACCAACGTCGGGAGAGATGGTGATGTTGATCAGGATACCGCGAGCACCGGAAATAGAGCTCTCGAGCAGGGGGCTGAAGATTGCTGCGCGAGCAGCCAGCTCGGCCTTGTCCTTACCGGTAGCAGCACCAACGCCCATGTGAGCGTAGCCTGCATCCTTCATGACGGAGTTAACGTCAGCGAAGTCGAGGTTGATGAAGCCCTGATCGCTGATCAGGTCAGAGATGGACTGTACGCCGCGGCGCAGAACGTCGTCTGCAACCTCGAAAGCGTTTGCCAGCGTGATGCGGGTATCGGAAACCTGACGCAGACGATCGTTGGGGATAACCACCAGCGAGTCAACGTACTTACGCAGCTCGGCAATACCGCGCTCGGCCTGCTCTGCTCTACGTCTGCCCTCAAAGGAGAAGGGCTTGGTTACGATACCAATGGTCAGAATGCCCATTTCCTGTGCGGCACGAGCAACAACAGGAGCGGCACCGGTACCGGTACCACCGCCCATACCGGCGGTAACGAACACCATGTCGGCGTCCTTGAGCATAGCCTTGATTTCTTCAATAGATTCCTCAGCGGCACGTGCACCAACCTCAGGATTCGCGCCGGCACCCCAACCCTTGGTGTACTTCTCACCAATGATAACGTGGCTGCTTGCCTCGCTCTTGCGAATTACCTGGCGGTCAGTATTGACAGCCACAAAGTGTACGCCGCGGATATTGGTTGCGATCATGCGGTTGACAGCATTATTACCGCCGCCGCCGACACCGATTACTTTAATATTTACACCGCAATCGTTGGTCATTTCAGGTTCGAAAGTCATAGTAGAAAACCCTCCAATACGTTATTTACTTCATGTTCTCCGCAAACTGCAAAAATACACCTTTTGGCAGACATGATTATACTACATACTATATGATACATTCTTTTTTCATATTTTGCAATACCTTTTTTGAATTTTCTTATAATTTTTTTCAAAAAAGGCATAGTTTTTTCAAATTATTCGCCATTTGGGGCAAGTGCGCCCACAAACACGTTGCAAAATTCGTCAACGTCCACCATGACGGGGGCCGTTTCTCCCGTCTTTTGACGATACGCCCCAAGCGCACCGACGGCCGTCCGAAGCTGTTTTTCGGGGGAGGACAAATCGTGCAGGGCAAAAACGGTTCCATCCGTCAGTGTCAAACTAACCGCATACAGATTTATCAGATCAAACGAATGAATCGAGATCTCCGGATAGTCACTCAACGCTTCAAAAAGCAACGTCAGCTTTTCCAGGGCCGACGCATTACCGGCGTAGCGCTTACCTGCCTCGATCGCTTGCCCGTCCGCCCCCGGAAACAATTCCATTTGAACCGCAGACAGGGATCGGTCATAGTCATCACTCGGACAAACCTCCAGCACCTGCATCGTTTCGTCAAGCAGGGCAACCTCATGCGGCGAGATCGTCAATGCAAAGCAAGGACGACGTTCAGTTACGCTGATATACAAATCGCCCGTCAGCTTACGTTCCACACTCACCGACCGCAGATAGGGGCACCGCGCTATCAATCCTGCCTGTATGTCTCCGGGCTCACACAGCAACAGCTCGTCCCCTACCGACACACCACTCTGCTCTGTCAAATACTGCGTGTTGTAGTGCGCACAGCCCTCCACGATCACGCGTTTGACCCGCAGTCGGGAAAGTAGCGGAAGGGCCGCTACACAGCAAAGGATCAAAACAAGGCAAAAGATCATCAAACGGCGCGTCCAGATGCGCAGATAGCGGCGGGCAAAGGCTTCTCCTGAAGGAATGGGAATACCGCCGCCCGCAAGATTGGAGCCCTCCTTTATGCCATCGCTCGGAGAATTTGAGGGCAAAACGGCGGGCAGATTGGAACGTTTTTGCTCGTTCTCCGAATATTTGGACAGCTCGGGCAAGTGCTGTTGGACTTGTCCTTTGCGTTGCTTTTCCACCGTTTCACCTCCTTGTTCCATGATACCTCATTATACATCAAAAAAGTGCCGATGGCAACCCCAAACGGCAACCGTCGGCACTTTTTTAACATTTATTTTTTCTTTTTGCGATGATGATGCTCGACCGCTTCAACGATCAGTTCATAAATACGTCGATTGGCGTCTTGCTCAGCAAAGGAAGCAATATTGGTCTGGAGCTTTTGGCGAAGATCGGCATCATCCAAAAGGGATATCACCGCGCGTGGCAAAGCGCCGCCCGAAAAGTCTTTTTCCTCCACCAACAAGGCTGCCGACCGGTCTGCCATTGCCATGGCGTTTTTCAACTGATGGTTATCGGCTACGTAGGGGGAAGGAATGACCACGCAAGCCTTACCCATGCGAGCCACCTCGGACAAGCTCATCGCCCCCGCACGCGAGATGATGACATCCGCCGCCGCTACCTGTAGGGGCATATCATAAATATAATCCTGTACCGTGACGTTGGGACAGGTGTCCAGCTTGTATTCACGGTAGCGCTCCATTGCTTTATCAATATTGCGCGTACCCGCCGACAGAACAAACCGTGTCGCAGGACGGGTAGGAGCCAGCAGGCGCAGCATATCCAAAACCGCTTCGTTGACCGAAGCAGATCCAAGACTTCCCGCAGAGCAAAGAACCAACGTCTCCTGCTCGCCAAGCCCCAACTTTGCACGCGCTTCTTCCCTGCCGATGTTGCCAAAGCCACCTCGCAGCGGATTGCCTACGACGACACACTTTTTGCGCTTTTTGAGGTATTGCTCCGTCTCTGCAAAATTGAGCAGAATCGTATCGATGCTGTTCTGCAGCATTTTGACAGCAAGGCCCGGTTGGCAATTGGATTCATGCACCATGGTGGGAATGCCTGCATAAGCAGCCGCCCGCAACAGAGGCCAGCAAACGTAGCCTCCCGTTCCGATCACAATATCCGGTTGAAAGGTTTTCAAAATATCCTTGGTCTTTTTGCTGTGAGGCGAGGTCACTGCCATGACCAAAGCCTTGATATTGGAAAGGGAGAGAGATCTGCGAATACCCTGACTTTCCACGTAGTAAAGCGGATATCCCGCGCGAGGGACAAGATCGCATTCCTTGCCTCCCTTGACGCCGACGAACGCGATCTCGGCATCCGGTATGTTCATGCGGATGGTATCCGCAATAGCAATGGCAGGATTGACATGACCGCCCGAACCACCGCCCGTTAATAATACACGCATAAAAGATCTCCTTTCCGGCACGGCGCACCGCCGCGTCCCTTGTTATTTTTCAATGCGGGAAAACCGCGAAATGTTCAAAATAATACCCATTTCAAAAAGCTGAATGGCCAGTGCCGTTCCGCCCGAGCTGAAAAAGGGCAACGAGATACCCGTGTTGGGCATCGAATTGGTAACGACAGCGATATTGAGGGCCGCTTGCAATGCCGTTTTGAACACGATACCGTATACGACCAAAGCACTGAACTTATCCGGCGCATTACCGGCAATTTTGAAGCCACGCCAAACAAGCAAAACGAATAATGCAAGCACCGCAATCGCGCCGAAAAAGCCGAGTTCTTCGCAAATGATGGTAAAGATAAAGTCGTTTTGCGGTTCGGATACAAAGCCGAATTTCTGTCGGCTGTTGCCAAGTCCCAGGCCAAACAGGCCACCCGAACCGATGGCATACAGGCCCTGCAGTGTCTGCCAGGCTTCTCCCAGCGGGTCCATTTCATCAATGTGGAACAGCAGTTGAATACGAGTTTCGGCGTAACTGGAAAAAGCAATCAGCAGCCCGCCGCCGATCAATACGATACCCGCCAGCAATAAGATCCAGCGCATTTTCGTACCGCCCATAAACATGACGGCCGCTCCGATCATAGCGATGATCATAACACCTGAAATGTGCCGCTCTGCTGCGACGAGCAGAATGATCACTCCCATCACCGCACCCGGCACAAGCACGCCGTAGCGGAAATTACCGCCGAATTTGTGATCGGACATGACCTTGTCCTCGTACTTGCTCATTAACAGCGCCAGCATCATAACCACCGCAAGCTTAGCAATCTCAGAGGGTTGGATGGTGATCGGCCCTATCTGAATCCAGCGCTGTGCATCACCCTCGCTGACGCCGATTGCAAGGACCAGCAACAACAGCAACAGAGATAGGCCATAGATACCAAAGGATAAAAACCTCCAATGCCACGGGCGCAAACCAATCACAAAGGGAATCGTAAACGCCACGGCAAACGCAATAAACAGTAAATGTCGCTTGACGTAATAGAGGCTGTCCTGCATATGCTGAACGCCATAGATCGAGCTAGCGCTGTAAGCCATGATGATACCGTAAAGAACCAGGCCGACAACGATAAGAAGAAAGGTCATATCGATGCTTCCGCGTGCCATAGGCCGCTTCTCGCGGGGCGTGGGAGAATGTATCGGATCCCGATAGATGGGATCGTTGCGGCGGGAGCGACTCACACCGCGATGAAATCCGTTTTGCACGGGCAATTCTCTATCGTGTGTATCGTGCATACGCTCCTCCTTGGATACATTCGATCAAAATAAAACGTTTAAGCGCGCAAGGATGTCATGACCAAGATCACACAGATCGCACCTGCGATCCAACCGAAGAAGGAAAAAACGTAGACGATCTTTTCTTCGGACCATTTCATTTTCTGGAATTGATGGTGTACGGGAGCAATGCCGAACACCTTGCGGTGAAACAGGCGGATGGACAGGATCTGTATGAGGCTGGACAGCATATCCAACACGAAGACAGAACACAAAACGACCATCAGAAGCGGGCGGTCCAGCATAAAGCCGGCACCGATGAGAATACCGCCCAGAAACAAGGAGCCCGTATCTCCCATAAACACCTTCGCAGGATGATAGTTAAACATCAAAAAACCGATCATGGCACCGATCATCAAGGCACTGATCATGACCGAATTGGTGTCGGCCAAAAGAAAGGCAATCAAGGCAAAGCACATACTGGCCACCAATGCCACCGAAGAGGCAAGACCGTCGATACCGTCGGTCAGATTGGTGCTGTTGACCATGCCGACAATGACGATCAGAGCGACGAAATAATACCCAATGCCAAGGTCAAGGCTAAAGCCAAGAGAATCGACGCGCAAGACCGTATCCATGCCGCCAAAGGCCGCCATACCCCACAGATACAAGGCGGCAACGAGGATCTGAAGCAAAAACTTCTGCCAACTGCGAAATCCCTGGTTTTCCTTGTGCAACAGCTTAGTATAGTCGTCCGCAAAACCGATCATGGCGTTCGCGACACCCAAGCAGACGGTCAGAGCCAGCGGAATCAGGTCCGTATCGCCCTGCATGGCCCGCAGGATGAAATACGGAACGAGCAGCACGAGAATGGGAAGGATAAAGCAAACACCGCCCATGGTGGGAGTGCCCTCTTTGGACTTATGCTCTTGCACATAATCCGCAAAAATATGCTGTCCGACGTGGTGCTTGCGCAGCACGGGGATGATCACGCGACAAAGCAGCACCGTTAAAAGCAGTGCCGCCGGAAGCGCCGTCAAAAAGGTCAACATCAATTCAAAATCCGTCATCATTCTCGCCTCGATCCTTTTGTTATGTGTCCAAAGTTCAAATTTGCTCCGCCTGTACGACTCGAAGCGCGTCGATCATACGCTCGGCGGCAATGGCTCGGCTGGCTTTCAGCAGGACCACATCGCCTGGCTTGAGCATAGCCCAAAGTGTTTTTGCAGCAGGACGCAGATCGTCCAGCTCGCGTATCATGCAAATGTTTTCGTCTGCCATGCCGGCGCCCATCGCGCCTTCGGCAATGCTGACGCCCAATTCGCCCAACGTCATCAGACAAGCGATACCCAGCGTAGCCGCCTCCTCGCCTACCGTCTCATGCATACGACGAGTGGCCTCCCCCAGCTCACGCATATCTCCCAGCACTGCGACCGCACGGCCGCCTCTCGCTTTGGCGTAGCTGGCCAGCACGTGCAGAGCCTCACACATGGACTCGGGAGCCGCATTATAGCAATCGGCCAATATCGTGATATCACCCAGCGGGATCAGATTTTGGCGCAGCACCTCATTTTGATAGTTCAACAGTCCAAGGCGGATCTGCTCTTCTCCCATACCAAGCTCCAAGCCAATGGCGACAGCGTAAGCCGCGTCATACACCATGTGGGTACCAATGGCAGGAATGACCAAACGCTGCAACGTCGAGCCGCTTGGCGTGTGCAGATCAAAGACCGTCTCCCATGCCTCGGGATTCTGATGAATGGCCTCTACGGTATAATCTCCTTCGGTGTGAATGGCTACGGTGCGGATGTTGTAGCGGGGATGCTGCAAGCCACGCAGGAGTGGCTCGTCACCGTTGACCACCAAAAGACCGCCGTCGGCAAGGCCGGTCACGATCTCGAGCTTGGCAAGGGCAATATTTTCTCTCGTCTTCAAATGCTCCAAATGGGAGGAGCCAATATTGGTGATCAAAGCAACGTCCGGACGAACGACACGGGAAAGCTGCGCGATCTCTCCCCGCGCGCTCATGCCCATTTCAAACACCGCCGCCTCGACGGTCGAGGTAATGCCCATAACGGACATGGGCATACCGACGGTACTGTTATAGTTTGCCTCAGTTTTATAGCACTTAAAACGCTGTCCCAAGACAGAGCATAAAAATTCTTTTGTCGTTGTTTTTCCCACGCTTCCCGTCACGGCAACGCGTAAAAGCTGTCTATCGCGGATATATTCACCCGCCATATCAGACAGCGCCCGAAGTGTGTCGGGCACAATGACGGCGGATACGTCCATCATCTCGGGAAGAGGCGGGAATTTTTCACACAAAACTGCCGCACATCCCTGCTGGATCACCTGCATTATATAGTTATGACCGTCCGTGCGGGCACCGCTAAGAGCAACAAACAGTCTTCCCTCACAGGCCTCACGAGAATCGGTGCAAATGCTCCGAATGACACGATCGGCGCCCACCAAGTAGCCGCCGCAGCTGCGTGCCACGTCAGACAACATATATTCCTTTGTTCCAATATCTATTTTCATGTCAGTCGCTCCTATGATTCCGTCTCCCTAGAATCCGCTGCAGTGGTTCGCCATTTTTGATGTCTGCGCTCCACGGCAGCTGCCGCAATGGCCTTTTCATCGAACGGGTGCTTTCCCATTGTATCAATTTCATATTTTTCATGTCCCTTGCCCGCAAGCAATAGGATGTCGCCCGGTCTTGCGTTTTCGATCGCCGCTTCAATGGCACGCGCACGATCGCGGATGACAAAATAGGGCTTTTCGCGGTCGATCCCGGTGACGATATCGCCGAGAATGCCGTCCGGATTTTCACTTCGGCTGTTATCCGAGGTAATATAAACGACGTCCGCAAGACGACTGGCAATCGCCCCCATCTGCGGTCGTTTGCTTTTGTCGCGGTCGCCGCCGCATCCAAATACCAGTACGATCCGTCCACCATTGCCCCGCAGCCCTTGCGCTGTTCGCAAAAGGTTCTCCAATGCATCCGGTGTATGGGCGTAATCAATAAAAACGGAAAAATCCATGGGATGATCGAATTTCAGTCGCTCCATGCGTCCCTCGACCCCTGAAAATGCCGCCAGTGCATCACGGATGGTACGAATGCTCACGCCCATTTCCATCGCACAGGCTGCTGCCTGCAAAGTGTTGGAAAGGGTAAAGGTGCCGGGAATGGGACTAGCCATCCTCACGGCAGCATTGGGAGCGTTCAAAAGATAAGAAACGCCGTCTACGCCGCAAAAACAGGGGTCTGTGACGCAATATTCCGCGTTGCTCTCTTTTATCGAGGTACGCACCACGCGCCCCGTACAGCGAGAAATCAAAGGCTCTGCCGCGGCATCGTCGGCGTTGATAACGGCCAGCTTTGCCTTGGAAAACAACGAGGCTTTTGCCGTAAAGTAACGCGACATAGTGCCATGAAAATCCAAATGTTCGGGAGAAAGATTGGTAAAGATTGCCGCATCAAAGGTCAAGGGCTCCAGCTTGCGCAACGCGAGTGCATGCGAGGTCGTCTCCATCACGACCACTTCCACCCCTTCAGCCCGCATCAAAGCCAGCATATGATACAACTCCGAAGGATCCGGCGTCGTCATATTGGCATTGGGGTCTGCCGAACGGATGGGTAATACACGATCGCGGCAAACGCACTTGACGGTACCGATCAGACCGCAAGGGATCATGGCCGCGTCAAAAATGGCCTTGAGCATAGTGGAGACCGAGGTTTTTCCATTGGTCCCCGTCACGCCGATCAGGCGCATTCCACGGGCGGGATGACCGTAAAAAGCGTCGCAAAGACGGGCAAGAGCACGTCTTGTGTCACCTGTACGGACAAAAATAGCACCGCTTCCCTTCATGATCGGAACCTCTCGTTCGATCACCACTGCCGCGGCGCCTTGCTCTAACGCTTGCTTAACGTAAGCGTGACCGTCCGCCTTCGTTCCCCGGATGCATACGAACATACATCCGGGTACGACGGCGCGCGAGTCAATCGTGATGGCGTTGATTTCACACGCAGCCATCCGCGTGTCCGACGGGGTTTCCAAGCCCGCCAGAAAGCATAATGTCTCCAACTTCATACAAGCAACGCTCCTTCATGCCAAAATTTTCCACGTTTTGACATCCACGAAGAAGTGTCTTCGCCTTGTAATCCGTCCTCTATATTTCCAGTTAAATAAGCATAATTTATTCGGTCTCACCCGGTGTAGTGAACACCAGAGTGATGACGGTTCCGGGAGCAACCTTCTCACCGGGTGCATGGCTTTGACTGATAACCGTCGTGCCGATGCCGGTCAGATGATGTTTGGTGCCCGTGATGCGGATATTGAGTCCGCTGTTGATGAGCAGTTGATTGGCCGCTGCCGCACTCTTACCCACCAAATTGGGAACAGTGACACTGTCCTCCTTGACAGCATCTCCGGTGTAAACCACCAGGACACCGCCGTTGACTTCCATTTTCGTACCGCTCTCAGGCATTTGCGAGGTTACGGTATCGCCGTTTCCGATGATACGCAACGATACACCCAAAAGCTCCGCTTGAGCGCGAGCGCGATCCATCGTCAGACCCGACATATCCGGGACCGTAATGGCCAAGTGCTCCAGCTCCTCGGTGGTATAGACCGCCTCAACGCCCATATACGGAAGGACCGTTTCCAAAAAACGAGCCACGTAAGGCGCGGCCACTGTACTACCGTAAAGTAAGCCTTGTGTCGGTTCGTCAACCGCGATCAAAACTGCAATCCTCGGATTTTCCGAAGGTGCGTAAGCAACGCAGGAGCAGATATAAGCATCCTTGTTATCGCCAACCTTCTCCGAGGTTCCCGTCTTAGCCGCCACGCGATAGCCGGCGACGTAAGCGTTTCTTGCACCGCCATCTCCTGCAACACCCTCCTTTAAGATAGTGGAAATGGTATTGCATACTTCCGTGCTGATGACTTGACGCTTAGTGGTAGCGGATGCACTTTGAACCACGTTTCCCTCAGCGTCCACGATTTTGAGAACACTGTGGGGCGTCAAAAGATACCCGCCGTTGGCCACAGAAGAAATGGCATTCAACTGTTGAATCGGTGTGATCTTGAAGTTCTGACCAAAGGAGGCCGTCGCCAGATCCAACACCTGGAATTTATCCTGTTTGTGAAAAACGCTGATACCCTCGCCGGGCAGGTCAATGCCCGTCTTTTCGAGGTAACCGAATGCGCCGAAATAGTCGTAAAAGCTTTCTCGTCCGACCCGCAAACCAACGTCCATCAAAACGGGGTTGCAGGAGTGCTGAATACCACCGGCAAAGGTAAGCGGCCCGTGCCCTTTGGTATCGTGACAATGAATCACAACGCCGTTGACTGTATACGCTCCTTTACAAGTAAGAGTGTAATTCTTTGGCACCTTGCCCTCTTCCAGAGCCATGGCCGCGGTAATGATTTTGAAGGTTGAGCCGGGAACGTAAGCTTCGGTAATGGCCTTGTTGGACCAAGTATTCAAAAGCAACGTGGATTTCAAATTGGCATACGCATTACTGCCCGGTGTCAATCCACTGCTTTCCAGCACCTTTTCGTCATATTGATTCAGCGCCCACGGATCGTTGAGATCAAACGCGGGATATACCGCCAAGGCAAGAATCTCGCCCGTCTGCGGATCGGTAACAATGCCGCTGGCACGGTTTTTGCCGCCCGAATTTTCATAGGCGACCTTGACCTGCTCTTCCAGCGCGGCCTGAATGAAAATATCAATGGTGGAAAACAGATCGTATCCGTCTACCGCGGGGATATATTGTTCGTATTTGAAGGGCATTTCATTGCTCTGCGCATCGCGGGCAATGACGTACTTGCCGGGGGTGCCGGCGAGTTGTTCGTTGTAAATATATTCGAGTCCGTAAAGCCCGGTGCCATCACTGCCGGTAAAACCGATCAGATGAGCAGCGAGCGAGCCGTAGGGGTAATAGCGCGAGCTGGTAGCTTCCAGATACACCATGTTGCTCAGTTTGTGTTCACCGATAAAAGCAACGATGCGATCCGCCGTTTCCTCATCTACGTGACGGGCAACGGTGCGGTCAAGATATTTGGTGTATTCAGTCTGCTGTGCAACAAAGTCGTAGGTCACACCATACTCTTTGTTCAATTCAGAGGACAATCCTCTGGAAATCAGGTCTACAAGATTTCTTTGTTCTCCCGCCTTGTTTTGCTCCGAGGCAATCGTCGAGGGGGAGATGAAAACACGGTACGTGCTGATGTTGGTGGCAATCAATACACCGTTGCGGTCGTATATATTGCCCCGCTTGGCATTGACCGTGCTTTCGGTGGTCATCTGCTCGATGACCTTGGCTTGATATCGGTCATAGTCCACCGTCTGGATCCAGAAAATACGAACCAGCAACAGTGCAAACAAGCCGATCAATGCAAAGCTGACCACGCGTGCCCGTCGCAGCACACACGAATGAATCATGGAATCCTTCAAAGCACAACTCTCCTTTTTTACGTTTGTGTCGCAAGCTCAAAAGGATCATGCGTCAACGGTTGGTCTATTTATATGCAAAAGCGATCGTGATTATTACTTCCCAAAGGGACCGATGTGAATACCGATGGCGGAAAGCAGGGTGCCGAGCTCGATTTTGCCCTCACCGTCGTCTTCAAAGCTTTCTATGGTATTTCCCGTCGTCTGATCCATGTAGATCGAATCCGCATGGACGGCGGGGATCATACCATACTGTTCCGTCGCGATCTTATAAATTTCAAGGTAGTTCAGCGAAGCTTCCACGCGGTTCGTGGCAAATTCCGCCTCGCGTTCAAGTGTAGCAACCTCATTGCTCAAATTGCTGACGTCACGCTGGGCACCGGCCACCATGACCGTGCTGGAGACGATAAGCATCAACGAAATAGTGATAACAACCAGAACGGAAATCACCGAAACAGGGATCGTGCGTCTTTTGCCGTGGCAACGCAACGCGGGATCGTCCGGTCTGAGCCAATCTTTGGCAAAAGCGATCAGGCGATCCGCCTGTCGAGATCTTTCCTCGCGCTTTTGCTGTGCGATAAGGGCACGGCCTTTATCTGCATACGAGGATTCATCCCGAGTGCGTGCCGGCACCTTTGCCACCTGCTCCTTGGCAGATACAGCCGTCGCAGTATTTTGCAAGCGACGAGTCCGGCACGTCTCGAAATAAGCAGCAAAATCATCCACATCCATGACCTGCTTGCCAAGATAGTTTCCATGACGGAACTGGTCCCCCCGACCGTCAGCGCACATCTCATCCCAACGGTAATAATCGGGCGAGAGTGTCCGTGCTTCCTCCTCCATGGTCTCCATTTCTTGCTTGTGCTGTTCAGCAGCGCGACCAAAGCCGCGGCCACTACATCGACGGGTCAAAGCCTCAAGAGCAGCCTCTTCACGAGCAGAATTTCCCTCGCTGTAGGACACACGGACGTCGGAAACACGACAGTTCCATTCACTATTCTCATAAGTGCCGTACGAGCGACTCGCTTCTCTCATGATGCTCCTCCTTTGGATGTGGTCTTCGCCCCATCGAATTTCTATCAAAAATGGTATTAAAGCTTGGTAATCACCCGCAATTTTGCGCTGCGGGAGCGAGGATTTTGTTCGAGCTCCTCATCGCTCGGCAATATGGGCTTGCGTGTTTCCACTCGAACCTTCGGCTTGTTGCCGCACACGCAAACCGGCAAGTCGCGCGGGCAGGTGCATCCTTGGGCCAAGCCGGCGAAAGCCTGCTTAACAATGCGATCCTCAAGCGAGTGGAAAGTGATGATGGCCATGCGTCCGCCCGAGCGAAGCAAGCTGACCGCACCGCGAATGGCGGGCTCGATCACCGAGAGCTCCGAATTGACCTCGATGCGAATGGCCTGAAAACTGCGCTTGGCCGGGTGATGTCCCCCTTCCTTCGCAGCGGCCGGCATGGATCGTTTAATGATATCGACCAATTCTCCCGTCGTCTGGATGGGAGCGGTCTGTCTTGCCGCTACGATGTTAGCGGCGATACGAGCAGAAAATTTTTCCTCACCGTAGTTAAACAAAATATAGCGCAATTCGCTTTCGCTGTATTCGTTGACCACGCGGTAGGCCGACAGCGGATTTCTGTCATCCATGCGCATATCCAACGGTGCGTCAGCGTTGTAGGAAAATCCGCGCTCGGGAGTATCCAACTGATGTGAAGAAACGCCCAGGTCCAAGAGCACACCGTCGATGGCGTCGATGTCCAAAGACTCGCACACCTCGGCAATCGCCTTGAAATTACTGCGAACCAGCGTCGCCCGCTCACCATAGGGGGCAAGGCGCTGACCTGCGGCGGCAATGGCATTTTCGTCCTGGTCAATGGCGATCAGCCGTCCCGTAGTCAAATGAGACGCGATCACGGAGGAATGTCCTCCGCCGCCCGCCGTTCCGTCCACGTAAATGCCATCCGGACGGATATTCAGGGCTTGTATACATTCATCCAGCAACACGGGGCGGTGAGTAAAGTCGATGGTCTCTTCCCTGCTCTGTCCATCCTCGGTCTGCTTCGTTAGTTTTACCTTCATCAGAGGCCCCACTCTTCAAGTGCGCGGCGGAGTGCCTCGTCGTCTACGCTGTCTACCATCGCCTCATAGTTGGTTTCGGCCCAGATCTCGGCGTAATCGCTGCAGCCAACGATCACGGCGTTCTTTTCGATCTGCGCGTATTCCACCAGCATGGGAGGCAAAAGCACACGCCCCTGCGAATCCGGCGTAACCTGCGCGGCACTGCGGTGCAACAGACGCATGACCTGCTCGGCCAGCTGTCTGGACTGCTGCTTGATGGGAGCGGTGTAAGCGGCCCAACCCTCCAGAGAGTATACCTTGAGGCACTTCTCGCGAATGTCACGAGCGATCACAAACGTCTCGCCCAGCTCTTCACGCAGCTTTGCCGGCATAAAAATTCGATTTTTCGCATCCAATGAATGTCGAAATTCGCCTGTCAGCATCCTTATGTGCCTCCTTCCCCTGAATTTGCGGTCTTGAAAAGGTCGATTGTGAGATATTGGAAGGATTTCTCCTCCACCGGAGCTGTTTTCGCTCCACTTTCCTCATTTTCGCACCACTTTTCACCACTTGCGTGCCACTATTATACATTGTTATTAAAAATAAATCAAGGGGGATTTATGAATTTTTTTGAAAAAATATCAGTTTTTCCGTTTTATCCTGTCAATTTTCGCCTGTTTTTTCCCTTTCCCACCCGCGGTTTACCTTCTATTTACTATTTTAACTATAATTTCTATTTTTTTCCATTTTCATCCGGAAAAATACGCCCTCAACTGTCACATGAGAGCGTATTTTTCGCTTTTCTTCCCTTTCCCTTCACAACCTCGCACTATTTGCGGGGAAAGCTTTTGACCGGCTTTTTCACCCGCGTCAACAGGCTGACCAACGCCTTTGCGTCGAAGGGAACGAGGGGATATAGATAGGATCTTTTGCCCGTGATTCCCCGATTGGCCGCCAGTAAAACGAAGATAAGGGCAACGCCCCCCACAAAGCCCCACACGTCGAACAAGGCGGTAAGAATAAGCAATATAATGCGCATGAACTTCACGGCGTAGCCAAGCTCATACGAACGCTGCGTGAAATTGGCGATAGCAACGAAGGCCATATACAGAATGACCTCGGGGATGAGCCAACCGATGCTGACAGCAAAATCACCCAGGATCAATCCTCCTACGACCGACAACGAATTGGACAGCATATTGGGAGTATTGAGCGAAGCCATGCGCAAGCCATCGATCAAAAACTCGACCAACAAAAGCTGGGCAATAATGGGGATCTTGCCCGTCGCCTCGGGTTGCATAAAGGAGAGGAAGCCAGGAACGATATCGGGATTTTTGACCATAAGGTACCAAAACGGGGTAAAGAATAACGCCAACCAAAAGATGATCTGGCGGGTGATGCGGATATAGGTGCCGGTCAAGGGGGGAAAATAGTAATCATTGGTCTCCTGCAAAAAATCGAACATACTCGTAGGAAGCACCATGACCTGCGGACTATTGTCGCACAAGACCAGTACACTTCCCTCCAACAATTGTGCGGCTGCCGTGTCGGGTCTCTCCGTCGTGCGGACCTTGGGAAACGGGTTATACCATCGCCGGCGAATCAGACATTCCAAAAGCGATTCCTGCCCCATGGGAAGTGCATCTGTGCGGACGTGCTCAATTTTGCTTTTCAACTGCTTCACGTATTCCATATCGGCGCGATCCTTCATATAACAGATGCAAACGTCCGTGCGGGAATCATCCCCGACGGCAACGTACTGCATGGTCAGGGCGGGATTTCGGATGCGTCGGCGAATAAGTGCGGTATTGAAGATGAGCGTTTCCACAAAGCCATCCCGCGCCCCTCGCATCACAAGGTCCCCCTCGGGTTCCGCAGTATCCCGGGCGGGATAGGTGCGGGCATCCACGATGATGACCTCTCCTCCGAAGCTGGATCCCAAAAGAATGGTCGCACCCGAAAGAAGAGAGCGCGTAATGGTCTCTCCATCCGCCGCGACCTCCGCCTCCACGTAAGGGATATTGCGCTGCATAAATTCTTTCGCGCTTCGGTTTTCCAGACCCGAAAGACCTAATAAATAAATGAAGATTTTGGTCATGGAGCCGTCCTTGACAAACCCGTCGATATAATAGGCCGTCAATTCATCCTGCCCCACCTGTAAAACCTTTTTGATCAGATCAAAGTTATCGTTTACACAAAACGTCTCATCCATGAGCCGGACGTTGTCGGCATAACTCCCTGTCAGCTGTATCTTACTTGCCACACCTGTCACCTCGTTTCAAAAGATATGGTTAGTATGGCACGCAAACAGAATTTGATGCAAAGAGAAAAGAAAAGCCCCGCATATGCGGGGCGAAAACAGCATTACAGGCTTGACTGTTTTTCTGTAACGGCAACAAGGAGCAAGCACATATTCTTCATTATTGAGATATCTCGGCATCACGCGTTCATTCTCATTATATATAATTTCTATTTTTCACACAAAGCAATTTACGGAGAGGACGGAAGTCTCACTTCGTTTTTTCATAATCCCCATTGAGCAACAAAGAAACCCACAGCATCGCCGTGGGTTTCTCTCATTCATTTTATTTATCCAATGCAATCGCCTGCTTGACCGCACTCAGCGCCGCGGTCTCATCCTCGGCATCGAGAATGTAGTAAACGACGTAGCAGCCGTACACCTCGATACCTGCGTTATCGATTTTGGCCATGTCCTCGGGGCTGTAATTGGCTGCGAAGGAGCGCAGATTGGCCGTCTGATCGTCCAGATACTTCTGCACCATAGCGCGTACTGCCGCCGCATCCTGCTCGCTTGCGGCGCGAAAGACGCCCAACTCGTCAACGTCCGTTTCCACGCGGCTGAAAAGAATTTTACAATCCTTGACCTTAGCATAAGCCTCCTGCTCGCCAAAATAAAACTCGTACAGGTCGGCATCGCCGCTCATATAATCGTCCGCTTGTCCGATGGCGGAGACCATATCGTCCGCCACTTTATCCGATGCCACGTCGCTCGCATAGGCACTCTTGTCTCCGCAAGCGCACAGCGCCAGGCACACAAGAGCCAACACAACGATCAAAATTTTCTTCATATTCAAAGTCCTCATTATTGTTCAGTATAAGCGTGGGTGCGAAGATAGTTGACCAGCAGCACGTACGCCTCGTTTTTCAAATGCATTCCGTCACCGTTATGCAGTGTCTCGGGCAGATAGCCGTTCTTGCCCACCAGAGCCGAAGCGGTGTCGACAACGTAAGCGTCATACGTTTTCGCAATGTCGGGCAACAGCTCGTTCAAACGCGCAATGGTTTTATTTTTTGTCTCTGCGCCGTCAGCACAGGCCGCTAGCGGATAAATGGTCTGCAAAATAACCACCGTCTCGGGCGACGCCTCATGGATGGCGGAGATCAGTTTACCATAAGCTGTCTTATACAGATTCTCATTCTTGCCAAAGCCCGACAGGCCGTTGACGCCAAAGGACAGCACGATATACTTTGGCTTTTCCAGCGCCACCGCGGCCGGGATGGTCATCTCCTTGCCCGTTTCGGGATAAATGATGGACTTTTGTACAATATTGAGATCCAGCATCATCGTATTCAATTCATTGGACCATACCTGCTTCGTCAGCGTTCCGCCCGTCAGCGCACCGCTGCGACGGAAATGGGCCGTGGTGGATTCACCGACAAAAATCATTTCATCGATATACGACATTCCCGCGTCAGCCGTCTGTCCCAGCAGGCGATCATCCGCGAAATTTCCGTCACCGGGTTTGGCAGTCGGCGCATCGGGAACGGTCCCCGCCGGATCGTTCGGACCATCCTTTTCGGGTACGTCCTCTGCCGGAGCATCCGGACGCAACAGGGCCATCAGTCCCAGCGTCAGTGAGGCAACAAGACAAATAACCATCAGCATCACGCCGGTAAAAACCAAATAGGCGAACAGCTTTCGCTGTTTTTGAGTAAATCGGTTCATATTTCCGCTCCTTTCTTGGGGTGGCAACAACAATAGTATGGCACAAAACCGCTCATGCTACGCTTGTTTCCATCGTTCCAGAAACGGTTGTTATTTTTTAAATACGGATTTGTATTCTTGCTTCGGTTCCGGTTTTGCTTTACGGACGAAGCTCAAGATCATCCAGTAGATCGCCATGCCGATCCAATAGACCACTGCCATGACGAGCAGCATGACCAGCTTCATGGATGCCGAGCTGCTCAGACCCTTAGCCGCAGGCAAATACAAAAAGACGAACGCGCCCGCGGTGACCAACACGAAATGCACGAGCAGGCGAACACCTCCGTTCCATTTGGTCGTGAGATAGATGACGTTGGCCAAAGCAAAGCTCAGCGCAAACCAGAACACGCGCAAAAAAGCGGGGGGATAAAGAGGCTCCTCGCCCGAAAGATTCAATAACAGCATCAGCATCGCCGTGATCGTATAGATGCGGCAGGTGTGATCCAGCAGTTTTTTCCAGAATTGCATAACGTCCGCTCCTTTCAACGCATCTCGCCCGAGCCGTATTGTGCCCGCGCACCGCCGATAAATTTCGGTCTCGTTCTCGCGCACAGCAAAATCGCTTCACCGATATGGTCCAGCGACAAGCGCACGGGAACAGCGACGTCACGCAGATGCATTCCGATCAACGTTCCTCCAATATCAAGTCCCGCATGAGCGCGGATATGCTCCACAGCCACAGGGTCCTTCATGCCCGCATGCACCGTCGTAGCAAACGAGCCGCCCGCATGAGGATGAGGCAAGACGCTGACAACGTCGTATCCGTACTTTTCAGCGCACTCGCGCTCAATGATCAAGGCGCGGTTGAGATGCTCACAGCACTGAGCAGCAAGATAAATGCCCTGCTCTGCTAAAAGGGGCAAGATTCCTTTGACGATCGCCTCTGCCGCTTCGGCCGACGATGCTTTACCGATGTGCCCTCCCACCACTTCCGAGGAAGAACAGCCCACCACGAAAATATCGCCCGGGCGAAGTCCTGCAACTGCCAAGAGCTCGCGCACCGCCGCGCGGGTCTGGTCCGTAATTTGTTCCATCATTTGTTATAGCATCCTTTTCATCAGGCAAACGCCGCAAGAGTGGCCTCGTCGCACAGAGAAACTGCGTCACGGTCGCACAAAATGGTGACGTCAGCGTGCAGGTTAAGTAACGATGCAGGGCAAGAGGTCGTCAGCTTGCCCGACAAAACGGTAGCAATGGCCTTCGCCTTAGCCGCCCCTGTAGCGATAAGCAAAATGCGACGGGCAGACAGAATCGTACCGATGCCCATGGTCAGGGCGTGACGTGGCACGTCGGCCTCGCTTTCAAAGAAGCGAGCATTGGCGCGAATGGTGTCCTCGGTCAGATCCGTCAAGTGAGTAAGAGGATCCAGAGCCTCTGCCGGCTCGTTAAAGCCGATGTGACCGTTGCCGCCGATGCCCAGCACCTGAATATCGATGCCGCCCAGGTCGCGAATGATCTGCTCATAAGCCGCGCAAGCCGCGGCAGGATCCTTTGCCAGACCATCGGGGACGTTGGTATTGTTCTTATCAATGTTGACATGATCGAACAGCTGATGATTCATGAAATAACGATAACTCTGGTCGTTATCGGGGGCGAGGGGGTAATACTCGTCCAGATTGACCGAACGCACGGTCGAAAAATCCAACTCTCCCGCCTCATAGCGGCGGATGAGCTCCGCATACATGGGAACGGGGGTGGAGCCGGTGGCAAGACCCAGCACCGCATCACGGCGATCCGCCATGACAGCGGCGATCATATCCGCACCCAGCTTAGCAATTTCCTGTTGATGATCACACACGATCAGACGCATATTGTCTACCTCTTTTCTTAATGTTAAAATTTATCACTGCCATCCTCAGGGATAGCCTCTTTCATTGCTACGATAGCGCACTCGATCATGTCGTCGTCGGGCTCGTACACCGTCAAACGCTGCAAAAGCAGACCGGGAGCGGAAATGATACGGGTGAACCAATTGTCGTGGCGGCCTGCCAGCTTGATCAGCTCGTATCCGATACCAACGATCAAGGGGATGAGCGCAACCTTGATCAGCACTCGCAAAATAGTAGGCAGCGTGGGAGGAATGAAAAATCCGACCACGATACTGACCAGCACCATAATGATCAAAAACGACGTGCCACAGCGGGGATGGAAGCGACGCATGGAACGGATGTTTTCCACCGTCAATTCAAGCCCTGCCTCATAACAGAAAATCGTCTTGTGTTCAGCGCCATGGAACATATAGGTGCGGCGGATATCCTTCATCAAGGCCACCGCCGACATATAGCCTACCAAAAGCACGACGCGAAGGACACCCTCGAATGCCGACTTCAGATAGCGATTATCGGGAGCAAAGATACCATCGGGCATCCATTCGTACAGCTTGGAAGGCAACCAGAAAAACAGAAGAAAAGCCAGGCCAAACGCCAACACGGTGGCAATGACCATCATCACAGCCATGACCTTGGAGGTTTCCTCGCCTTCCTTTTTCGCTTCGGGCGAAGGCGCGTCGAACGCTTGTTTTTCCACGGGTGCCTCTCCCGCCTCATCCATCGTCAAAGCCTCGGCAGGCTCTTCCGCCGTCTCTTGCGACACCGCTTGGTCAGCTGCCTTTTCTTTCTTTTTATCATCCTCGTCTTCAAAATCATCCAGCCCCGCAATTTCGGCACTGCGCATCAGGCACTTGTAGCCAAAGCGGAGCGTGTCGATAAAATTAAAAATACCGCGGATAAAGGGCAGTCGCAAAATTTTCGCCTTCTTTTTAACCTCCGTAGGCCATTTTTCCAGCACGATCTCCCCTTCGGGGTTGCGCACCGCCATCGCAGTCGTCTGGGGACCGCGCATCATAATACCTTCGATCAAAGCCTGACCGCCGATGGAGGTTTTGAGCCGGCAGGCCTTTTCGTTGTCTCTCTTTTTTCCAGCCATGTGATACGTCCTTTCAATGCCACGCAGTCAATGCGGGCAAATAAACTAACATAGTATTATATCATCATTTTATTAACACCATGTGAAATTGTTGTATTATTTTTCTCGTTTAAAATAAATTCCCTGATATAATCCTCGGGCAAACAGGGCCTTATCGATATCGTTGATAACACTGACTTTACGGCGGCTCCATTCGGGAGCAAGCAGCTGCTCGGCCATACCGTCGCCCGTCAAGCGTCCAATTACGGTGTCGGGCGGCAACAGCGTCAAGGCTTCAACGACTGTTTCCACGTAGTCCTCTCGTTCCATGGGGGTATATTCGCCCGCTCGGTACATACCGGCAAGCGGCGTCCCCTCTAACACGTGAAGCAGATGAATTTTCACTTGATGCGGATGCAACGCTGCCACGCGGCGTATCGTCTCAAGCATATCCTCTCGCGTCTCTCCCGGCAAGCCGAAGATCAGATGGACGCAGATGTGTATATTCTTGTTGGCCGCTCGCAAAGCCTCGTATCCTTGGCAAAACTGCGCCCAAGTATGACCGCGGTTGATCAATACCGCCGTTTTATCATGAACGGATTGCAACCCCAATTCGACGGTAAGAACCGTCCGCTCCGAAAGCTCGGAAAGATACTCCACGACCTCGGGAGGAAGACAATCGGCGCGGGTAGCAATATTGAGTCCCACCGCCCCCGGTAAAGCCAAAGCCGTTTCAAACAAAGTGCGCAAACGGGACAGCGGCGCGTAGGTGTTGGTATGCGCTTGAAAATACGGGATACACCGATCAACGCTCCATTTGCGGGACAGCTGTTCGCGGACACAGCGGTACTGTTCCTCAATGCTCAGCGTTGGCTGTGCGGCAAAATCTCCGCTCCCCCGCCCCGAGCAATAAATACAACCTCCCGTCGCACACCGTCCGTCGATGTTGGGGCAGGTCATGCCGGCATCCAAGGGAATCTTGGCACATTTGCCGCCAAACGTTTGCTTCAAATAGTAGTCATAGGTATAGTATCTCTTATTGGTATCGGAATACGGATAAGGATTCGTCTTCGTCTGGTTGTTTCTTTTCATGTCAACGCCTCCTTATCGCCTTGCCGATCATTTCCCGGAAAACAGCGCGTCTTGAATTTGTTGTGGGATCCGAGTGGTCAGCACGGATAAATTGGACAGATATCCCTCGGGGAATGCAATCGCCGTCACGCCAATAGCATCGAAGAAAACGTGGTGATGCACGTCTTCGCAAGACACCGACAGCAAATATCCGCCGCGCCCCAGGTGTTTAAAGACTTGAACGTGAGTATACTCGTCCACGCCGCGATAATCGTAATAATAGCAACCCGTCATAACGACATAGTCCACCAAAGACAAATCACGGGCAGCATCAGGCTCGATGGCCAACTTGCGGTCTAACAGAGGAAAATACTCGCTGGCTCGCAGCCATGCATCGTTTTTATCTCGAACGTCCAGTACCATGGAAAGACCGGCGGCAATCGCCACCGTCTCGTTTTCCGAGGTGACTACCACGGCGTTGAGCTGATGTGCCAGATTGACCGCAACCTGGGCAGATTCACCGGCAAGATCGGAGGAGCAAAGAATATATCCGTAAACCTGCTCACCGTAATAATCCAGCAATTCGCTCAGCGACCATGCGACGCCATCATCGTTGTGTCTCATCGCCGTCACGCCGGCATCCATCAACGCCTGCAACGTCGGCTCTTGCGCTTCGTCCGTGACGAAAATCTGCTCACTGCCATACTGCGTGCAAAGTCCTTGCAGTGTAGCCAGCGTCAAACGATCACAGGCCGCCTCAGGGCGCGCCACAACGTTCAAAAGCGTCGCTTGATAGGGCGCCACAGGCAACGTCATCGTTCCCGCTTCACTGGGGACCTTAAGGCATTCGTATTTTCCCTTTTTGTTATATTCCTTTTCAATTCTCACCGCGGACAACGCATCCTCCGGTGCCGGTACTCCTTGGGAATATCCCAGCACGTTGGCAATGAAATCGTCCACTGCCTTGGCAGTAGCGCGGTTGGATTCTCCCACGATGACGATCTTATGCCCAACCACACGGATGATATATTCATCTCGGCGCAATTCACCGAGCACCGCTTGGCTTTCGGTGCGAGCCGTTTCGCCGATCAAAATTTCGTAGGGTTGCAGCTGATCGGCCGCATTGGCCGTACCGCGATCGTCCGTCAGTTTGACTTCGGTCCCCAGCATATACTGCATGGCATCCTGCAAACGAAGTGCCGCCTCGCTCACCTGCGCGGTGCATCCCTCCATGGGCTGTACAATACGATAAATACTGACACCTTTATTGGATAAAAAATTCAATCTGTTGTCGTAAACGGGGGGGGCCACAGGGCCGGTGCAAGCACCAAGCAAAGCACAGGACAACAGCATCAAAAGACACAGCACCGCACACAATCGGCGACTCCATTTCTGTTTCATATCTATCTTCTCCTTCATTGAAAGGTTAGAATCAAAAGCGAGTATACATACTAATACATAGTAATTATACCATTATTTACGTTCGGTTTCAAGTCCTTTTCCGCATTTTTATCGCGTGTCGTCTCTTTTTTCGCGTTATCCTTCTCAAGCAAGAACAACCTGTCAAACTAAAAAAGAATTTTTGTTGACATCGGGTATAAGATATGTTACAATAGATGAAGAAAGTGATTTTCATCCCAAGGAGGATCGTATGATATGAAATACGACGTTGTCATTATCGGTGCCGGGCCTGCCGGCATTTTTACTGCGCTTGAAATGCTGCGCAAAGGAAGCCAAAAGAAAATACTGATCGTAGAAAAAGGACAATCCGTCCGTCGCCGTGCTTGCCCCAAGTCCAAGACCAACCGCTGTGTGGATTGCAAGCCCTATTGCCACATCACCACCGGATTTTCGGGCGCGGGTGCTTTTTCCGACGGCAAGCTGTCGCTCAGCTGTGACGTAGGCGGTGACCTTCCCCGCCTGATCGGCGAAGATCTTGCCCAAGAAACCATCGACTACACCGATAAGATTTATCTGGAATTCGGTGCTGACGAGCATATCGAGGGCATTAGCAACCCCGATGAAGTCAAAGAGATCCGCAAGCGCGCCATCCGCGCAGGGCTCAAATTGGTCGATTGCCCCATCCGCCACCTCGGCACGGAGAAGGCGCAGAGTCTGTACCTCGCCATTGAGGACCATCTGGTGGCACAGGGCGTTGAGCTTCTGTTCGGCTATGAATGTAAGGATCTGGTGCTGGAAAATGACGCTTGCACCGGCGCTCTCATTGCCAAAGCCGACGGAACCGACGAGCATATCGTCACTGCCGATGCTGTTGTCGTTGCTACGGGCCGCCGCGGTGCCGACTGGCTGGAAAAGCTGTGCGCCGAGCATGATATCGCCCACGAGCCCGGCACCGTTGATATCGGTGTTCGCGTAGAAGTCCGCAATGAGATCATGGAAAAGGTCAACGAGGTGCTGTACGAATCCAAGCTGATCGGCTATCCCCAGCCGTATAAAAACAAGGTCCGCACCTTCTGCCAGAATCCCGGCGGCTTTGTCAGCCAGGAAAACTACGACAACAACCTGGCCGTTGTCAACGGTCATTCCTACAAGGAACTGAAATCCAACAACACAAATCTCGCTATTTTGGTGTCGCACAACTTCAACACCCCCTTCAATCAGCCCATCGAATACGCCAAAAAGGTTGGTGAGCTTTGCAATATGCTGGGCGCAGGACATATTCTCGTTCAGCGCTTCGGCGATATTCTCGACGGCAAGCGTACCTGGCCCAAAGAACTGTCTCAAAGTAACCTCAAACCATCGCTCCCCGACGCAGTAGCCGGTGACATCACCGCCGCTATTCCCTATCGCGCCATGAGCAATATCATCAGCTTCATTCAGGCCATGGATGAGGTTGTCCCGGGCTTTGCCTCATACGAGACGTTGCTCTACGCTCCCGAATTGAAGTTCTATTCCAACCGCGTCAAGATGGACGAGGATTTCAACACAAGCATTAAAAATCTGTACTGTTTGGGCGACTCAAGCGGCTGGACAAGAGGACTTATGATGGCATCCGTCATGGGTGTCCTCATGGGACGCAGATTGGTATAATTCCCCCAAGATCGAAGCATATCCCATCGGATGTGCTTCGATCTTGCTTTGTTTATGAACAAATTGTTAATTCCGCACAAATCCCTTGACTTCGGAGAGCATACACGATATAATATCACTTGATTATATTTTGTGAAAGGAACTGTATCATTCCATGAATTCGGGCGACAGTAGCGACCCTGACCGAGATAATACTTGCACGGTAACGTGTACCCATATAATATAGGATAAGGCATAGGCTTGCTTCGATTCTCGAGGCAGGTCCTGTGCCTTATGCTCGTTTTCGGAAAAAGATACGATACTTTCAAATATCAAAGAAAGAGGTTACATATTTTGGACACCCCGCGATTACTTTTGCTGCTCCTTCTGCAGCTCACACTCATCCTGTTGAACGCATACTTTGCCGGCACCGAGATTGCCCTTCTGTCTGTCAGTGACATTCGCCTCAAGGCTTTGGCAGACGAAGGCGACAAGCGCGCCAAAAAGCTGCTCAAGCTGACGCTCAAGCCGGAAAAGTTTTTATCTACCATTCAGATTGCCATTACCCTGTCGGGCTTTTTGGGAAGTGCATTGGCGGCTGACAACTTTGCCGAGCCGCTGTACAAATGGCTGGCAGATCTTGGTGTCACCATCCCTGAAACGGTGCTGGTCGTCGTCATTACTTTGATCCTTTCTTTCTTCACCCTCGTGTTTGGTGAACTGGTGCCCAAGAGAGTGGCCCAGCGCAAGGGCGAAGCCATGGCCCTTAAAAGAGTCGGCTTCATCACCTCCCTTGCCAAGCTGTTTACTCCCATCGTCTGGCTTCTGTCCGTTTCGACCAACGCCATGCTGCGCCTGTACGGCATCGATCCCCATGAGGAGGTCGAGCAGGTCGACGAGGAAGACATTCGTATGTTGGTAGATGCAGGCAGCGAAAGCGGCACCATCGACCACGAAGAAAAGGAACTGATCCGCAACGTATTTGAGTTTGATGATCTGAACGCAGGCGATATCGCCACCCACCGCACCGAGGTCGCTCTGCTCTGGATGGAGGACGACGTTTCCGTTTGGGAAGAGACCATACACGAAAACCGCCACACCCTCTACCCCGTTTGTGAGGAATCCGCCGACCACGTCGTCGGTATTCTCAACGCCAAGGACTTCTTCCGCCTTTCCGACAAGAGCCGCGAAAGCGTCCTGGAAAATACCATCAAGCAGCCCTATTTTGTCCCCGAATACGTCAAAGCCGACGTTTTGTTCCGCAACATGAAGAACACCCGCAACAACATGGCCATCGTTCTGGACGAGTACGGCGGCATGACGGGTATCGTCACGCTGTACGACCTCGTTGAGCAGTTGGTCGGCGAATTTGACAGCGGTGATGCCCCTGTCAGCGAAGGCGAAGACGCCGCTCCCGCCGTTGCAGTCGAAGAGATCGGCGAAAACACGTACGCCCTGCACGGCAACGTCGAGCTCAACGAATTGAGCGAAGCAACCGACCTCACCTTTGAGGAGGAGGATTGCGACACCTTCACCGGTCTTGTGTTCAGTGAGCTGGGCTACATTCCCGATGACGGCGAACAAGAGATCGACCTCGCCATCGGCCGCATGACCATCCGCATCACCGAGGTGCAGGACCACATGGTCAAGGAAGCCATCGTTGAAGTTGCCCCCGCCCCCGACGAAGACAGCGAGGACGACGACCGCGACGAAAAAGATAAAGAAGATTGATTTCACAGCACCGCCGGCACATACCGGTGGTGCTTTTTTAACCACCGGTTGCCCTTACGTCAACCACCGATACGATTGACACGAAAGAAAAAATATGCTATCATAATTGCAAAGAAAATTCGATTTTCCCTTGACAATCGTTTTATTTTCTGTTATCATATACATAGATTTACAAGGTATACAACATTTGAAAAACGAAAGGAATCGCCTCATGAAAGACATAGACCTTTTAGACGAGCACGCCAACCGAAACGAGCCCGGTGAACAAGAAATCCTCCGCCAAAGACACAAAAGGGCGCTCACCAAGAAAATCCTATGGTTTATACTCAAGGACATTTTATATCACGCCGTCACGATGATCTTGTTTTTCCTGATCGTCAAACGTGTGATCAACACGGAGATCTACCACGAATCCGGCCTGGAGCGCAGCATCCTGATCATATTTGCCCTGATCGCAACGCTGATCCATGCTATCGTCACCGCCTTTGAGCTTTCGAGCGATGGTGAACGCCGCCGCGCCTTCCTTCAATTACTGAAAGCACGCCCCTTCTCTCCCCTTCTCCCGCTTGAAGTGGCTTCACCGGATCTCACGCTTATTTGTCTGTGCCATTTGGGCGTCCAACTGCCCTACGCACTGTTTTATCATGCACTCGGGTTCTTTTACAATCGTTTGACCATTGTTGAACAATTCTATTGTATGGACGCGGGATGGATGGAGTTGGTCGGTGTGGGAATCATCGGCGCATTGCTTCACACCTTCGTATTCACCCTCATCGTCACCGTCCTCCGCTACGGCATCTATTGCCGATGGAACAAAGAAAAAATCTGATATTGAAAAACAACAGAAGCAAGAATTTCTTACTCCTGTTGTTTTTATGTTATTTGCGATTTTTCTTGCAAGCACTCCATGCCGCCGCGCAAGCGGTCAAAAGACACAGCACAACGGCCGACAGTCTCATCGATGCGCCACAACCACTTTTAGGCTCCTCGGCAGGAGGCTCGGTTTCCGGCTGGGGATCGTCTTCCGGTTTGTTCGAAGGTTCGCCGGTAGGCTCGTCCGTGGGCTCATCCGTGGGCTCATCCGTAGGTTCTTCCATAGGATCATCCGCAGGCGGATCTTCAGGCTTCTCGTCCTCTTTATCCTCGATATAATAGGGATCGATCTGCTCAATCAAAAATTCGTTGATGTAGGGATATATCAAATCAAAGCCCAGGGTGCTGGGATGGACGAAATCGTACAGATAGGTACTCTGATAATGCTTGGTGCCGCTGGAGCCCTTGGTATAGGGGTGCAGTGCGTCGACAAGCTCTTCATTGTGGTAAAGATCCAAGTAAGGAACGCCCCACTTGTCGCAGATCTCAATGGTCGCATCAACGTATCGGTCCATATCCATCAGGCTGATGCCCATGCTGGCATTCAAAAACTTGAAGTTGATGATGTAGCAAACAATCGCATCGGGGAAATTATCCTCCACGTAAGAAATGACCCGCTCCAGTGCGGGGGCGAAGGTGGAAGGATCATAGGAGGAGGTGGGGGGATAGCCAACCGAGATCTCACCAACTGCAACGTCGTCCCATGCGTCATTTACACCACCTTGAAGAACGATCATATCATAGTTTTTGCCGGCGCGCTTGGCATTTTCCAGCTGAGTCATGATGGTGTTTGCACCACGGCAATTGGAAATGGATGCACCCGATCGGCCGTGGTTGTCGAACTCGCATCCATTGACAGCGGCAATTCTTCCCGCCCATGCACGAACGGGAGCGTAATCCGTATTCATCTCCACCATGCCCTCGCAGATGGAGTCACCAAAAAAGCCGATATACAGATCGCGCAAGGGGCTAGTCGCATCCAAAGGATATTTGCGGTTCAGATCCACTTTGGCAAATACAGGAATGGCTATTGTGCCAACGATCATCACAAAAGCGATAGCAAAACAAACTGCCTTCCAAACACGCGTTTTCATTATGATACTCCTTAGCTGTTTACAATGTAATTATTCTTTGGACATTACGTCAGCGATCAGCGGATGGCGACCGCAGCTGCGGGATTTGCTCTCAGTGCAGAAGTTATGAGGAGCGTGGGCCTCGCATTTGGGAACAAGAAATTCAGCCAAGGCCGGCTCAACGGCAACGACCGCCTTGACCATTTTGCGAGCCATCTCGCGAATCTCCCACTGAGCGCAGGCACACAGACGCTCGTTGCAAAAATGAATGAGCGTGCGCAGATTCATCTTGACACAAATCTGGGTACAGCAAGCATTCGGCAGCAGCATTCTTGCGTCTTCGGCAGGAACGCCACGAGCAAGCAGCTCCTCGTAGGCCGTTTGGATGGATTCCATCATATCATTGTAGCGCTTCAGTGCCTCCTCGTCCTTCTCGATGCTGCGAGGAGTAACGTAGGCAAAGCCGTCTTCGGTGCAATAACGCTGACTGCGCTGAGCGTAGCTAGCAAGTCTGTGACGTACCAGCTGATGCGTCAGTGCGCGGCTGACACCCGAAATTTTGAAGGAAAAATCCGCAAACTCCAACACGCTGTGATGTCCGCTACGGTAGCAATGGCGCATAATCTTTCCGCCGGTAGGCATACTGTCGTAGCAGGTACTGGCGGCACGTTCGATAGCCTCAATGGGATTGGGGGTATATCCGATCAATTCAACGTTCATGTGTTTTACTCTCCCTTTGTCTGTGATTCGGTCGCAAAAGAAACCGTTTGAGCCCATTCAATGAAGAGGGGGCGGTACTGCTCGTAAAAAGCTCCGTCGCAGGAAAACTGGATCAGCCAAAAGGCGCCGGTCGGATCCTCGAACATAGTGGCAAAATAACGTATCGTCGTCTGTGCCGGTAAGTTTTCGTAGGAGTATTCCATGACCGTCAAACCTTCAACC
The DNA here is from genome assembly GCA_045613985.1 of Eubacteriales bacterium. Lineage (GTDB taxonomy): Bacteria > Bacillota > Clostridia > Oscillospirales > CAG-272 > SIG644. The sequence goes on from JAZLCA010000014.1 coordinate 41,749, forward strand.
GTCGTGACGGGATCGGGCGACAGCCAGGCATTGGCATTGTATACGCTCTCGGCGTATTCGACCAGCGTGGTATCCTTCACCGTCTCTCTTAAAACGAACACCGTAACGTCCTCGGAATTGTAACACACGGTGTAGTCTGGGGGATTGAGCTCCTCGAACTCTTTGGGCAGGGTGATACTCATGGTTCCCTTTTGATATGTAGTTACGCCTGAGCAAGCCGTCAATGACAGCAACAACAGGCAGATCACGCATAAAAGTAACGCTTTTTTCATGGTTATCTCCTTATTTCAGGATGCATTCATGATATCACAATTTGTCCGCTTTGTCAAGCAAAGTCTCCCAAAAAAGCAACCGCAAAAAAATTGCGTTTTTTTCAAAAAAATGCTTGACAAGATGGTAGCAATATGCTATGATATACGGGCGGGGCATTAGCGCAGTTGGGAGCGCACAACACTGGCAGTGTTGGGGTCAGGGGTTCGAATCCCCTATGCTCCACCAAAAAAGAAAGAGATCATCGTAGGATGATCTCTTTCTTTTTTGGTAAGCGGTGGGGGTGAGAACTCCTGCAGAAGAATACCGTCCTCGCTTTGCGAGGCGCGGACACTTCGTCCGCAAGGTATTCTTCTCGAGCTCGCGCAACGCGCGAGGTCTGGGTTCGAATCCCCACGAAAAGAGTTCTCCTC
>JAZLCA010000015.1:0-28147 GCA_045613985.1 Eubacteriales bacterium
ATATGCGGATGCTGCACCAACGAAACCTGCTCCGATTATAGCTACCTTAGACTTTTTCTTATTCATATTGTTTAATACCTCATATGATTGTTGATGTTTTCCTTTGTTAAACAAAAAAACTAAATTTTTGACTTTGCAAGCTCAACAAGTGCTGTGAAAGCAGCAGGATCGTTGTGTGCAATATCAGCGAGCATCTTGCGGTTAATGTCAACATTAGCCTTCTTGAGACCATTCATAAGACGTGAGTAGTTGATGCCGTTCATTTTTGCTGCTGCAGAAATTCTGGTGATCCAGAGACGACGGAAGTCACGCTTCTTGAGCTTACGTCCTACATAAGCATAAGTGAGGGACTTCATAACAGCCTGATTAGCCATCTTAAAGTGCTTGGATTTTGCACCCCAGTAGCCCTTAGCAGCCTTCAAAACCTTATTTCTTCTCTTGCGCGCCATAATCGCGCCCTTAACTCTTGCCATTTTTCTTCTCCTCTACTTTCTCTCGTCTTACTTGCAGATCAAGCTCTTGATGTTGTCGGCCATAGCCTCGTGAACGTATGCGCTACCACGCAGGTGACGCAGCTTGTTACCGCTCTTGTTACCGGTCTTGTGGCGGCGGTGGCAGTGCGTCATCTTAACGCGGCCGGAACCCGTCACCTTGAATCTCTTAGCAGAGGCCTTATGTGTCTTAACCTTTCCCATTTGTATGATCTCCTTTTTTATTTGATTTCACTTTAATCTTGCCGCATTACCGCGGGAGGGGCAACGCGACTATCAACAAGCCCGCCGTAGCGGAGGCTGATGAATCTTATTTGTTCTTGACGGGGGCCAGCACCATGCTGATGATACGGCCGTCCAATACAGGGGGCTTATCCGTCATGCCGACATCCGATACGGTCTCGCAAAAACGCGCCATAACCTCACGGCCCATGGGCATGTGGCTCATCTCGCGTCCGCGGAAGCGCATGACGACACGAACCTTGTTACCCGATTCCAGGAAACGACGGGCATGACGTGCCTTGGTTTCGAAATCGTGGGTGTCGATGCGATAGGACAGCTGAATTTCCTTAAGTTCGACCGTCTGTTGCTTTTTCTTGGCTTCCTTTTCCTTCTTCTCGCACTCGAAGCGGTACTTACCGTAGTCCATCATACGAGCGACGGGGGGATTGGCGCCGGGCGCCATCAAAACCAGGTCCAAGCCGCGGTCGTAAGCCATTTGAAGGGCGGCATTGGTGCTCATGATACCAACCGGCTCACCGGTGGCGTCGATCACGCGAAGCTCATTCGCTTTAATGTCTTCGTTGATCAGTAATTCTTTTGCGCTAATAGCAGTGTACCTCCGACAAAAAAATAACGTCCGGGAAGCACAGGCCTACCGAACGAACACACCGCAAAAGAACCCAAATTCTCCCACGGAAATTTTCGATATCGACCCATACGCGTCATGTACGGCAGGGTGAGAACAGCCTGTTCTACTTCCTTTTCCTCGGTATTATACCACCCCTGGGGCGTTTTGTCAATAGGTTTTCTGAAAATATTTTTCTTTTTTTCAAAAGTTTTGGTCGCTTATTGCTACTGGAAACAGCAGAAATCCGGCACCTACGACACCGCGTCCTACGACATTGTCGCACACGACATCATGTCACGGTAAAATGGCTCAAAAATTGCTACAAAAATCAGGCAAAATTTTAGATGTTATTGATTTCAACGAAAATTTCCGCCAAGTTTCGTCACTTTTGACACTTTACAAATCCCCTTCTTTGCGGTATAATATTCCACGCAGACGAGATGTGTCCCCCCGACCGCTTTGCCTGCTTCTTTTCGGCACGCCGCCTTCGTACCCCGCGAGATATCAAGCTTATGATAATCCTGACGCGGACCGGACATCGGCGTGCTTCCTTTTTATCCGGAGCCAAAAATCAAACGCGCCAACCACTGCAAATGCACTTTTATGCTATAAATATATATAATTTGTTAAATATCGAAAAAGGTATAGATTTTCTTTCAATAATATGTTATAATAGGTGTGGTATGCCTTGTCGCATGCCGCACCTTTGCTTTTTTCCTTTTCGCGCCAAACGATTTTTGCGCGGTAAAGATGAAAATACAACGAAAATTCCTCTGTCGAAAGGATCTACACCATGTCCCAATACATAGAAAAAGCCGAAAAGTTTACGCTCCCTCTGATTTCTCTGCGCGACACCGTCGCCTTTCCGGGAGCACTTCTCAATTTTGAATTGACCGACGATATCGACGTCCGCGCCGCCAAAGCCGCTTCGGCCACCAACGGTCTGATTTTTCTTGTCACAGAAGCTCCCCGCCCTCTGGCTGAGCAACTGGTCGATCTGATTTTCCACGACGAAGAACTGGGCGACGAGCCTCTCGATATGCAAAAGCCCCCTGCCCTGTATCCCGTCGGCACTGTCGTTCGTATCAAGCAGATGGTACAAACGCCCGACAAACAATTCCGGGTGATCTTTGAGGGTTGCACTCGTGCGACGCTCTTATCTGCCGATTTTGAAGGAGACTTTGCCACAGCTGAGGTGCTGTCCAAAACCATTATGCTGGGCGACGTCAACGAGCTTCGCGCTCATGCTTATCTGCACGCCCAAATGGAGGCCTTGCGCGGTCTTGCCAAATACCTCCCCTCCGGCTCAGAGGATATGCTCAAAACCGCAGGAGAGATCCGCGATCCCGGTCAGCTGTCCGACTTTATCGCGGCCAATATTCTGATCAAAACTGAGGACAAGCAGCAGGTGCTCGAATGCTACGAGCCCTATCACCGCGCCGACCTTTTGCTCTCACTGATCGAAAGCGAAAGCGAATTGCTTGCCTGCGCCTCGGACATTCAGCGCAAGGTTCACGCCCGCATGTCCCGCAATCAAAAGGAATTTTACTTAAGGGAGCAAATTCGTGTCATTCAGGATGAGCTGGGCGACGGTGCCGCCGCCGAAACGGAACGCTACGAGCGCCGCATTCGCTCCCTGCATCTGCCCGAGGAGATCGAGCAAAAACTGCTCAAGGAAAACGACCGTTTGGCAAAAACGCCCTTTGGATCTTCCGAAGCGGGTGTTATCACCACCTATCTTGATACCGTTTTGGAGCTTCCCTGGCACAAAACGACCAAAGAGCGTCTGGACGTCAAGGCGGCCAAAAAGATTCTGGACGAAGACCACGACGGCTTGGAGAAGATCAAAGATCGCATTCTCGAGTATCTGGCGGTCAAGCAGCTTCACCCCGAATTAAAAAATCAGGTGATCTGCCTTGTCGGCGCCCCAGGTGTGGGTAAGACGTCCATCGCCGCATCGATCGCTCGCGCCATGAAACGCAAATACGTCCGCGTATCTCTGGGCGGCATTCGTGACGAGGCCGACATTCGCGGTCACCGCAAAACGTATCTCGGCTCCATGCCCGGCCGTATTATGGCCGCGCTGTCCCAAGCCCGCTCTTCCAATCCCCTCATTTTGCTTGACGAGATCGACAAGCTGGGCCAAAGCTATCAGGGCGACCCCGCCGCCGCTCTTTTGGAGGTATTGGACAGCGAGCAGAACAAAACCTTCCGCGACCATTATCTGGAGATCCCCTACGATCTGTCCGACTGCCTTTTTATTGCCACGGCAAACACGCTGGATACCATTCCGCGCCCTCTGATCGACCGTATGGAAGTAATTGAAATGTCCAGCTACACCAAGCGGGAAAAGATCAATATTACAAAGAATCACCTTTTGCCCAAGCAGCTCAAGCTGCACGGACTGACTCGCGCCAAATTCCGTATGTCCGACGAGGCAATCGTGGAGCTGATCGATTATTACACTCACGAAGCAGGCGTGCGCAATCTGGAGCGTACGATTGCCTCGCTCATCCGCAAAGCCGCCCGCAAGATGGTAGACGAAGGCAAAAAGAGCGTTCGCATCGATACCCATCACATCAAGGATTATCTCGGTTGCCGCAAGCTGCTGCCCGAAAGAATCGACGAGACGGACGAGGTCGGCACCGTCAACGGTCTGGCCTACACCGAGCTTGGCGGAGACATGCTCAAGGTAGAGGTCGCCGTGCTGGACGGTACGGGCAAGCTGGAATTGACCGGCTCACTCGGTGACGTCATGCAGGAATCGGCCAAGGCTGCCCTGTCCTACACACGTTCCATTGCAAGCGAATATGGCATTGCTCCCGATTTTTATCAAAAGAAGGATATCCACATTCACGTCCCCGAGGGTGCCGTTCCCAAGGACGGTCCCAGCGCCGGCGTGACCATGCTGACGGCTCTTGTCAGTGCCCTTTCGGGGCGCCCCGTCCGCCACGACGTTGCCATGACGGGCGAGATCACCCTGCGCGGCCGCGTGCTTGCCATCGGCGGCTTGCGCGAAAAAACCATGGCAGCATACAGTGCCGGTGTCAAGACGGTGCTGATCCCCGCTGACAACGAGCGTGATCTGGAAAACATCGACCCCATGGCCCGCGAAAATCTGACCTTTATTCCCTGCCGCGTCGCCGCCGACGTGCTCAAAAACGCACTTGTTTAACTTATCTGTTATCGGAAAGGAGTTCTTATGGCTCTGAACATTCAAAATACCAATCTGCGCATCAGCGCCGGTTTTCTTCGCCAGTTTCCCGGCGATCCCATTCCTCAAATCGCCTTTTCGGGACGCTCCAACGTGGGCAAAAGCTCACTGATCAACGCCCTTCTCGGCCGCAAAAGCCTGACCCGCGTCAGTAAGATGCCGGGTAAGACCATCACCATCAACTTCTACGACATCGACAAAAAGATGTTTTTCGTCGACCTGCCCGGTTACGGATTCGCCCGCCGCGCCCCGCAAGAAGCAGCCCAATGGCGCGAGCTGACCGACTCGTACTTCACAAAAAACCCAAATCTTGACCGCCTTTCGCTGGTCATGCAGCTGATCGACAGCCGCGTCGGTCCCACCGAAGACGACGTCATGATGCTGGACTTTCTGCGTGCATCTAACATTCCCTATATCGTAGTTGCAACTAAGTGCGACAAGCTCAACGCCACCGAGCGCAAGGCGGCTGAGACGGCGTTTGCCTCTCACCCTGCCATCGGTACGGACACCCCCATTCTGTTCTTCTCTTCTCTCAAGGGCGAAGGCAAGACCGCAGTATGGCAGCAGATCGCTGCGCATACGGGAATCCGCTGTCCATGAACTCCTATCTGACTGAAAAAACCTTCGGGGAGTTTGATCCGACGGTTGAATATTACCACCGTCAGGGGGCGTATCTTGTCATTGTAAGAGACGGAACCGTAGCCGCCATTCCCCATCGCTTGGGCTATCTTTTGCCGGGCGGCGGCGTCGAGGGCGATGAAACGCACGAGGAATGTCTTTTGCGCGAATGCCTGGAGGAGATCGGTTACGACGTACGCGTGGATGAGCTGATCACCTCGGCAGACGCCTGGGATACTCACCCCAAGGTCGGGCCCTTCCATCCTATTCAATATTACTACAGCGGCGAACTTTTGGATCAGTACGCCGAGTGCGGCAGTGACGGCACTCGCCTTTGCTGGATCCCTTTGGAGCAGATCGACGAGCTTTTGGGCGTACCCATGCAGCGCTACGCAGTTCGCGCCTATCTGAACCGCGAAACAAGCGCGGCGGCCCTCTCCTTTATCGATGGCCGTCATCATATCCTCGACGGTCCTCTCTCCTCCTGACAATGCCGCACACTCTTTTATCACAACCAAGGAGATTTCCATTATGTTCGGTTCGTTGATCGAAAATTTACCAATGATACTGCTCGGCCTTCCCGCCGTGCTTTTGGCCCTCTCCTTCCACGAGATGTGCCACGCCTTTGCAGCTCATAAGCTGGGAGACTCCACCGCCCGCAACCTTGGACGATTGACGCTCAACCCCTTCAAGCATATCGACCCCGTCGGATTTATCTGCATGGTGCTGTTTCATTTCGGTTGGGCCAATCCTGTCCCCATCAACACCCGCTATTTCAAAAAGCCACGCCGTGACATGGCGCTCTCGGCTGCGGCCGGCCCCCTGTCCAACCTCTTGCTCGGTATGATCAGTGCCCTGCTTTTGCGGCTGTCTTTGTTCTTTGTCGGCAAGTTTTGCGAACAGGACCTCAACGCGGTATGGCTGTCCCTTTGGACTCACGGCACGCCGCAGGTCTCCAAGACCTTCTTCGTCGTCGCCATTCTCGTGATGATGCTGTATCTGAGCGTCATTATCAATTTCAACTATGCCATCTTCAATCTGATCCCCATCCCGCCTTTGGACGGCTCTCGTATTTTCTACGTGTTCCTTCCGACCAAATGGTACTTCGCCGTCATGAAGTACGAGCGTATCATTATGATCGTTATGCTCGCGCTCCTGTGGACGGGTATGCTCTCAAAGCCGCTGTCTTGGATCGTCGGAGGCATGGAAAATGGTCTGTTCTACCTGATTGGCATGGGCAACGAAACGGAGCCTCGAACGGTGCTCGACCTGATCTACTGCTATATCGCCATCCTGTTTTCCCCTAACTGATATCACCGCACGAAAGGAATCACATGGAAGCATTGACCTTTAAATTGGAGCAGTTTGACTTCGACGGCCCTATGGACCTGATCTTCAAGCTGATCCAAAAAGATAAAATCGATATCCGCAACCTGCCCATCGCAACCTTATGCGATCAGTATCTTGCAACCATCGCTGAGATGGAAAACATGGACATGGACGTCGCCGCTGAATTTTTGGTCATGGCGAGTGAACTCATGCTCATTAAAAGCAAGATGATGCTGCCGCAAGAAGAAAAGGAGGAGGAGGATCCTCGGACAGACCTGGCAGAATTGCTGCTTCGCTATCAGCAGGCCAAGGCCGTCGCTCCCAAGCTGCAAAAATTGCATGAAGTCCACCGCAACCGTATGGTCAAGGACACGGATGAAATTTCCATCGATAAGACCTACGTGGCCGATCAGCAGATCACCTCGCTTTGCACTGCCATTCGCCGCATCGCTTCTTATCAAGAGAATATGCGCCAAACACATCACGCCACCTTCACCCCCATGATCAGCACTCCCATCGTGCCGGTTGAACTTAAAATTGTTGGCATTCTCAACCACATGGGGCGCAATAAAATGCAGAACAAGGATGTGTCGCTGGGAGAGCTGTTGAACGATTCCACTTCGCTTCCCGACATGATCGCTATATTCTTGGGTGTGTTGGAGCTGGTCAAAATGCGTCAGATCCTGATCGTGGACGATCCCGAAGAATTCACATCCCTCCACGGCACGACTACCCGCTTCGTCATCAACGACAATCCCCCGCCTCCTCCCGGAGAAATCGGTGCAAACGAGGATTCGGTCGAAGGCGAGCAGCTTCATATTGACAACGATCACAACGATCACGATTGAAAGGAAATCACTCATGAGTCAGGAACAAAACACCAAACAAAAAGAAAATAAGACGGCCGAGTCGTTGCCCGTGATCGAGAGCGTTGCCGAGCTGGAGGCCGCGCTGGAGGCCATTCTGTTTGCGGCAGGATACCCTATGGCATACACCAAGCTGTCCGAGGTACTGGGACTTCCCGTCCCCGATATTCAGCGTTTGCTGGAGCATATGCAGCCCGCATTCAATAAGGATGACGGTCATCGCGGTATTCAGCTTTTGCTGTTGCCCGAAACGGCCCAGCTTTGCACCAAAGAGCGCTTCGCGCCCTACATCCGTGAGGCCCTGGGCGTGCGCCGCGGTGGCAACCTGTCCGCTTCTTCCATGGAGGTATTGGCCGTCGTTGCCTACAATCAGCCGGTCACTCGCTCCTTCATTGACAGTGTGCGCGGCGTTGACAGCTCCTACGCGGTCAACTCTTTGCTCGACAAGGGTCTGATCGAAGCCGTGGGACGTCTGGACGTCGTCGGTCGTCCTATGCTGTACGCCACCACCGATAAGTTTTTGCGAGTATTCGGCATCAATTCGTTGGCCGAATTGCCTGCAACGGAGGCACTGTCCGTTGCCGCGCAGGTGGAAAGCGAAAAAGCGGCCGAGCAGACGGCAAGCGAATCCGATACGGAGCAAGACAAAGATACCGTCGAAGGCGCATGAGCCATACGGCGGTCGTCCATACTGATCATTAACGAGGCAAAAAAAGGAGGGATGCGCTATCTGGTTCTTATACGTTCTTTTGGGGATCGTTGCCCTCTTTATGTTTATTTTATTTCTTCCGTTGTCGCTGACGGTTCGCATGAACGGCGAGGGAGATACCTCCCTTTGTCTTCGCCTGCTTGGCATTCCCTTGTTGCGCCTCCCCAAGCCCGAGCACCCCGTTCGTTTGCGGGACTATTCGCCCCGCGCCATGAAGCGCAGAGAGGAAAAACAAGCCCGCAAAGCCGCCAAGAAGAAGCCGAGGGCGTCATATCAATCTACCGCCTTCGCCAAGGAAACAACGCTTTCTGAAAAAATCTCCTTTGTCACCGATGTCGTGCGCGAAATTTTCGTCCGCACGCTGTCCCATGCACGGGTAAGGATCATTCGTCTGGCAGTCACCGTCGCCTCCCCCGACGCGGCGCAGACCGCCCTGCTGTATGGTGCCGTTTCGGCGGCCGTCGCCTTTTTGCTTGAATCACTCGAGCAATTTTCCCACTTAAAAGTAGCTTCCGGCGCCCCCGTAGGAGTACAGGCCGATTTCACCGGCGAACATTGCAGCGTTGATCTTTACTTGCGCTTTCGCTTGCGCATAGTGCATCTGATCGACGTCGCACTCAAAACACTGTTTCACACAGCATCCCGTAAATCCAAGCATCACACTTAAAGCATATACACAACTATTTTGAAAGGAAGACTCTCCTCATGGCAAACGAAAACAAGCTGCAAGACATCATTCAGACCTCGATGGAAAATCTGCGCTCCATGGTAGATGCCAACACCGTCATCGGTCAGCCCATCCAGACCGAATCGGGCACCACCATCATTCCCATTTCCAAGATCTCCATGGGCTACGTCAGCGGCGGTCTGGACTATAACGGCAAATCCTCCGCGACCAAGCAAAACTTCGGCGGTGGCGGCGGTACGGGACTTTCCATTTCGCCCGTCGGTTTTCTGACCGTCAAGGCAGATGGCAGCGTTGAAATGATCGGCATGGATCCATCCGCATCCACTCCCGCCGGCACCATCGAGCAGGTTGCCAACGTTATCGAGCGTGCTCCCGATATTTTGGCTAAGATCAAGGATCTTTTTGCAAAAAACAAAAAGTCCAAAAAGCAGGCCGGCGAGCAAGAACCTTCACAGGATGAGGGTGAGACGGTCGAAGTCGAAATCTCCGCCGACGGATCACAATAAATAGCGTCCATAGCATACCTCCCTTTTCTTTCCCATATACTGCAGTATATCAGGAAAGACGAGGTCGTTTGCTATGCTCTCCCCCCTCAAAAAGCGCGCACCGGCGGGCTTCTTATGCCTTTTGCTCGCCGCCGCTTCCCTCTTATTATTGATTTTGCCCGCACGGGGCATACCCGCGTCACAAAACAGAACAGCATCCATCACGGCAGGCGAACCTGCGCAACAAGAGTTTGCTCACGTCTCGCTGAACGTCGGCGGACTTTCCGCGCAAAGCGCCGTGCTGATCGAAGCGGAGAGCGGCCGTGTCTTGTATGAACACAAGGCCGATACCCCCCTTCCCATGGCGAGCACGACTAAGATCATGACTGCCCTGTGCGCCCTGGACTTAGCAAGCATTGATGACGTGATCACCGTTGACAAGCACGCCGTTGGCGTGGAAGGCTCCTCCATCTATCTGAAGGAGGGCGAGCGGCTCACGTTGCTTGATCTGCTATACGCGCTGTTGCTGGCCTCCGCCAACGATGCGGCAGCCGCCATTGCCATTGGTACGGCGGGCAGTATTGAAAAGTTCGCCGTTTACATGAACGAAAAAGCAGACGCTCTCGGTCTCACCAACACCTCATTTGAAAATCCGCACGGCTTGCATGCGGAACAACACTACACCACAGCCCACGATCTCGCCCTGATCGCGCGGCAGCTGTTACAACATCCGATATTGAAGACCATCGTCTCCACCACAAAAATCTGCTTACCGCAGACCAACAAAAGCGAGTCGCGGGTACTGGTCAATCACAACAAGCTGCTCCGCACCTACAAGGGCGCGATCGGCGTTAAGACCGGCTTTACCAAACGAAGCGGGCGATGTCTTGTCAGTGCGGCTGAGCGAGAGGGACTTACCCTGATTGCCGTTACCCTCAATGCATCGGATGACTGGCAAGATCACAGCCGCCTGCTCGACGCCGGCTTTGAAGCCTACGAGAGCCGTGAGCTTTGCGGGACGGACGAATTCCGTACCCTTGTCCCTGTGATTGGGGGGCGGGAGGACTACGTCATCGTAAGCAATCCAAACCCTCTTCGCGTCACGCTCCCTCGCACGGACATCGCTATTGATTGCCTTGTGGAGTTGCCCCGCTTTGTCTATGCCGATGTGACGGAGGGCGAGTGTGTGGGGCGGTTGGTATACTCGGGAGACATCGATGGCGACGGGGAAAAAGAGATTCTCGCGACGGTTGATCTGTGCGCGCTGTATTCTGTTCCCCTGGTTGAAAAGCGTACCTTCTGGAAACGCCTGTTTGGAAAATAAACGCCAAGCAACATAAGATTAAATGTAAGGAAATAAAAATCGTGGAAACAAACGAAATCAGACTTCAAAAATATTTTACCGATTGCGGTGTTCTCTCCCGCCGGGCCGCCGAGGCTGAAATCGAGGCGGGCCGCGTCCGTGTCAACGGAAGCGTTGCCACGCTCGGACAAAAAATCGATCCCGAAACGGACGAGGTGACCTGGAAGGGGCAGTCCGTTCGTCCCCCTCGCCGCGCAGAGCACGTTACGGTTATGCTGCACAAGCCGGCAGGCTTCGTAACCACCACCGCAGACGAGCAGGGACGCCCCTGCGTGACCGATCTTCTGGGGGACTTGAACGTCCGCCTCTACCCCATTGGACGTTTGGATATGAACTCAACCGGTCTGTTGCTTCTGACCAATGACGGCGAATTGGCCAATCTTTTGACTCATCCCAGTCATCACGTCCCCAAGATCTATCACGTTACCGTCGGTGGAGAGATCAGTGCCACCCAGCTGCGTAAGCTGTCTTCGCCTATGGTCATCGACGGCTATCGCATCCGCCCTGTCAAGGTCAACTGCCTGCGAGCATATGAACATATGAGCGAATTGGAAATGACGCTCCACGAAGGACGCAACCGCCAAATCCGCAAGATGTGCGACGCGGCAGAGTTGCACGTGCTTTCTCTGAAACGGGTGGCAATGGGACCGTTGACGCTGGGACACCTGCCCGAGGGTAAATTCCGCCACTTGTCTCCTGCCGAGGTCGAATCCCTTCGCCGCGCTGCCCAAAAAGCCGGCGAGGATAGCACATACGCCCCGAAAAAGCCGACAAGACATCCTTACGTCAAAGCAAGGAGGGAGAAATAATCATGCTTAAGGTATTCCCCATTCAACAAAAAAACGAGCAGGAGGAACTTTGCCGACGCTGCGGCATTCCTTTTGAAACCGATCTTCTGGCATACCAAGCGACCGTCGACGATGTTTTCGTAGGCGTATGCCAGTTCAAGTTGGCTCCCGACGGCGGCGTCATCTACCACTTAGCCCCTGCCCTTGACCGCCCAATCGACAACGAAGCCATGTTCGTCATGGGACGAGCCGCCCTGAATTTCATCGATCTGTGCGGCATACACCAGGCTTACTATGACGGCGACGAGACCATTCCGGGTGCGCAGCTGCTGCACGCCGTCGGCTTCCGTAAAAATGAACAGGGCCGCTTGTATATGGATCTGACCGGCTTTTTCAGCGCCCCTTGTCAACATCATCACGATTAAAATGAAGGACCGCTCATCGCAGAGATCATGCTGCTTGAGCGGCCCTTTTTTGCTTCAAAAATACTGGAACAATTACATTTCCCCTCTCTTTTCCGCTTGTTTCTATGTTTTTGGTAATTTTTACCATTTTATCTCCGCAATTTTTGTGAACTATTTTTCGTCAAAACATATTGCCATTTTTTACCATTTATGGTAAAATTGTATCGTCAAAACACAAAACAAACGGAGGACAGATCATGGAGTTTACCACCAAAATTTTAATTGCAGATGAAAGTCAATCTTTGCGGGCAACGTTGCGTGAGGGATTGGCGCGGGCCGGCTACCGTCACGTAGAGGAGGCCACCAACGGCGAGGAAGCGTTGCAGAAAATCAGTCGGAATCATCCCGATATCGTACTTATCGATATATGGCTCTCTAAGCTGGACGGCATCGGCGTTTTGCGCTCGGCAGGCAGCATGGATTTCTCGCCCGAGAAACCTCCCGCTTTCATTGTTATTTCCTCGGCCCCCAGCGAAACGACCTTTATTCAGGCCATCCACGCGGGAGCCAAGCTGTGCCTGCTCAAGCCAATTCACATTGGAAGTCTGTGCGAGCATATTGAAGAGATCGCCACAGCTCGAATCGAAGCATCTTACCCACTTCCGACACAGAGCGAGACGGACACGGGCGACAAAAAGACACCGGACATTGAAACCCAGGTCACAAAAATCATTCATCAGATCGGTGTCCCCGCCCACATCAAAGGCTACCAGTATCTCCGCACCGCCATTCTCATGACCGTCCGCGACTCGGACGTCATCAACTCGGTCACCAAGGTGCTCTACCCTTCCGTAGCAAAGAAATACCAGACCACGACTAGCCGCGTCGAGCGCGCCATTCGTCACGCAATTGAGGTGGCATGGGATAGAGGTGACGTCGATACGCTCAACTCCTACTTCGGATATACGGTGCAAAATAATCGCGGAAAACCGACCAATTCGGAGTTTATTGCGATGATTGCGGATAATCTCCGATTGAAATATAAAATGTATAATTAACCGAAAAACCTCCCGACGATCATCGGGAGGTTTTTATTGACAAAGCCTATGATCTATGCTACAATGAACGTACGATCACATATTTCCATCTTTGGAGGCTCGCATATTCAAAGAACATTTTGAAAAATGCCGCATAGAACGCATTGAAAAAAACATCATTGATGTTCTGGAAGATCTCGCCGTTCCTAAGAATCTTCTGGGCTATAAATATTTGAAAACCGCTATTTTTTATGGTCGTAGAGGATCCTGAAAGCATCGATGCCATGACCAAGTTCATTTACCCCTCGGTGGCTAAAAAGCACCAAACCCGCCCCTCCCTCGTACAGTCAGCCATTTGCAGCGCCATTTCCGCCACGTGGGACAAAAGTAATATCGGCGTTCTCAACAGTTACTTCGGCTGTACGACAAGCTATGGAGGAAAGCCGACCAATTCAGAATTTATTGCCATGATTGCCGTCCATGTGCAATTAGAGCAGGAAAGTGATCCCTTGAACATCCACCTTGCGAAAATTATGCGCCAGATTGGAGTCCCCGCAAATATCAAGGGCTACCGGTATCTATGCACCGCGATTCTCCTGACCGTTGAGAACCCGGATATCATCAACTCGGTCACCCAAGTGCTCTACCCTTCCGTTGCCAAGAAGTACGCCACTACGACCTCCCGCGTCGAGTGCGCCATCCGTCACGCCATTGAGGTCGCGTGGGACAGAGGAGATATAGCTACCTTGAACTCATATTTTGGATGCACCATTCAAAACAACCGCGGCAAGCCCACAAGTAGCGAATTCATCGCCATGATTGCAGATAATTTGAGATTGAAATATAAACTGTACTGATAAAATATCTCAACAGTAAAAACCGAGCGGGACATCCCGCTCGGTTTTTCGTATGATTCGTTTTAAACGATCTTCACTCCAAAATGCTTTGGATATATTGGTTCAACAAAAACTCGGGAATGGCTCCGAGATAGGTGTGCGCGATCTTGCCGTCCTTGCCAATGAAAACGGACAGCGGAATCGATGCAACGTCGCAGACCGTTTCGGCATTGCTATCCACATCGTAATACACGGGAAAATCGTAGCCGTTTTGCTGCATAAATGCCTGAACGTCAGCCACCGTTTCCCCGCGCCAGTTCACGACCTCAACAAACAGAAATTCAATCTCATCACCGTATTCGTTGTAAGCCTTTTGAAAATCGGGCAATTCCGCTTTACACGGAGGACACCAAATAGCCCAAAAGTTGACAACCACGGGTTTGCCGGCAAAATCAGACAACGACACTTCGTTACCCTCGGCATCCTGCACGGTAAAATTAATTTCCATCTCGACCAAATCCTGCCGCTTGCAGGAAGAGACGATCACGTTCACAGCAAACAAAACGACAAGCGCAACAGCAAAGGTGAGTACCCAGGACAGTATGCTCTTTAATTTGGGAGAAATCTGTTTCATACGGGCTCCTTTCAGCGTATTTTATAATGTAGCATGGGTAAAACAAGTTTTTAATAATACTTTGACATGATCAAAGGAGCGATTTCTTTGGTCAACCCCTGCTCATGAATCAACGTCAAAATCGTATATCTGTCACGCACGGTGTATGCCTTCTCGAGCATTTCCTCCATGGTTTCTCTTCGGACGCCCAGTTCCGAAAACCGCACCGGACAGCCCATCTTCGAAAGCATCTCTTTCAGCACTTCCACGCTTGGCAATTCCTCGACTAACGCGTATACCTCTTCTGCTCCGTCAAATTCAAGTTTTCTGTCCTTGATGTAATGATACAGCTCTATGGAAACAAGTGTACCGATTGCTACCTTCAGTCCATGCATGGGTATTTTTTCACCGCGACGGACGAAATCCATCTCCAAAAAATGAGATTGATGATGCTCACTGCCACTTGCAGGACGGGAATTGCCGCAAATGGCCATAGAAGTTCCGGCCGTGATCAAAGCGTTCATGAGCTTTGCAATGGCATCGCTTTCGTTTTTTGTCAATCCGTCAAAGGCATTGACGCATTCCGCGCGAGCCTGCTCCATTAAAGAAAAGGCTTCCTCGTGAATGCCTTCGCCCTTGACAACGTGCGCCAGCTTCCAATCCATCAGGCAAGTATATTTTCCTATGATATCGCCAAAACCTGCCGCAGTCATGATCTTAGGGGCACTGCGTATAATACTTAAGTCAATTAAAACATCCTCAGGCATATGTACAGTATCAGTCACCTTGAAATTGCCACGCATCAACGCTGCGCCTTTTGAACAATACCCGTCCATGCTCGCCGCCGTTGCCAATACACCGCAAGGAATATTCCGTCTTGTTGAAATAGATTTCGCCATGTCGTTAAGCGTTCCGCTTCCTACCGCAAGCACGTACTCTGCGTCAGCTGCAATGTAATAGGCATATTCACATTTGTCCTCCGTGGGAACAAGCTCCTCATCCGAGTAATAAACGTGAAGTATTTTTGCCCCATGCGATTCTATTTCATCTATTATCTGAGAAGCGTAGGGTTTAGTATTAACGTCGTACATAACGGCAACTGTTTTTTTTGCCACCTTTTTGAAAAATCGTTCAAATCCATCCTTGTTGCGATATTCAACGTACATATTTGTATTTCCTTTGTATATATTTGATGGTTATATTATACACCAAACACTGAAAAAAAGCAATCCGTTTTTTTGCAAATAGGTCTTCTGCCGCAGAATCCTTTCGATTTTAATAAGAGTATCGTAGAAATGCTATCGCTTTACAACTCTTCAACACCGAGAGTTCTCCGGCTCTCCGTTTTCGCCAGCAAAAAAGGACACCATACGGTGTCCTTTTTTGCTGGCGGAGAAGGAGAGATTCGAACTCTCGAACCGCTTTTGACGGTTACACGATTTCCAGTCGTGCGCCCTCGACCAACTAGGCGACTTCTCCAAATATTCTGTTATCGCTCGCGGCGACTCATATATCATACCACAAGTGTTTCGATTTGTCAATACTTTTTTTAACTTTTTTTGTTTTTTTGACAATAAAAATGCCGCAACGGTCAAAGCGGTACCAAAAGGGCTCACCTTTTTGCACTCGCCGCGACCGCGCGGCACTTTTTGGATTCACTCAATTTATAAAGCAGGCAGCATATACTGCTCGATTTTCCTTGTGGGCTTTATGTTATCTATTGGATAATCCCATGTGGGAAACTGAGTATTGTTCCTTGCCTCGATCAGAGCTAAGACGCTTATTTCGCGTAGTCGATCGCACGGCTTTCGCGGATGACGTTGATCTTGATCTGACCGGGATACTTGACCTCTTCCTGGATCTTCTGTGCCATTTCGCGGGCAATCAAGGCCATACCCTCGTCGTTGATAACCTCGGGCTTGACCATCACGCGGACCTCGCGGCCTGCCTGAATTGCAAACGCCTTTTCAACGCCGTTAAAGCCTTCGGCAATTTCCTCGAGCTTAGCCAGGCGCTTGATGTAGTTCTCCAGATCCTCGCGGCGAGCACCGGGACGTGCGGCCGAGATAGCGTCGGCAGCCTGAACCAGAATCGCAATAATGGTCTTGGGTTCGACGTCGTTGTGATGCGCCTCGATGGCGTGGATCACGTCGCGGCTTTCCTTGTACTTTTTGGCAACGTTCACGCCAATCTGTACGTGAGAGCCTTCCTCGTCGTGGGGGAATGCTTTACCAATATCATGCAGAAGACCTGCACGGCGAGCCGTCATAGCGTCGACGCCAAGCTCCTCTGCCATAATACCGGCCAGGAATGCAACCTCAACCGAATGCTTGAGTACGTTCTGACCGTAGCTGGTACGATAGCGCAGACGTCCGAGCAGACGAACCAACTCGGGGTTGATACCGTGAACACCAACCTCAAAGGTTGCTCTCTCACCGGCCTGCTTGATTACAGCATCGACTTCTCTCTTGGCCTTCTCGACCATTTCTTCGATGCGGGCAGGATGGATACGACCGTCGGCAATCAGCTTTTCCAGGGCCAGTCTCGCCACCTCACGGCGAACAGGATCAAAACCGGAAAGGGTGATGGTCTCAGGCGTGTCATCGATGATAAGCTCAACGCCGGTCAGCGTTTCCAGCTTCTGAATGTTACGACCCTCACGACCGATGATACGGCCCTTCATTTCGTCACTGGGCAGGGGGACAGCCGAGATGGTTGCCTCAGATACCTGATCTGCAGCACAGCGCTGAATCGCCAGCGTTACGATGTTGCGAGCCTTATCGTCCGCTTCCTCACGGAACTGGGTTTCCAGCTCGTCAAGTCTCTTAGCCAGATCATGCTTGACCTCGGATTCCACGCGGGCGATCAACTCTTCTTTTGCCTCCTGCGCGGTGATACCCGAAAGCTCTTCCAGCTTGGTCATGTGCTGAGCCAGCACCTGTTCGATCTGTTCACGAACAGCATCGTTTTCCTTGAGCTTTTTGTCCAGCGTTTCGTTCTTGCGGTCAAGGGCTTCCGTCTTCTTGTCCAGATTTTCTTCCTTCTGGTTGATGCGACGTTCCATGCGCGTTACCTCTGCACGGCGTTCCTTGAGCTCACGCTCCGTTTCGTTGCGCAGGCGAAGCGTTTCTTCCTTGGCCTCGATCAAAGCTTCCTTTTTCATCGTTTCGACCTGCACTGCACTGTCGGCGATGATCTTTTTCGCTTTTTCTTCGGCAGAACCGATCTCCGCTTCGGCAACCTTCTTACGATAGATGATACCGATGATGGCACCGACAACAAGACCTACGACCAAAGCACCAATGGAAAACAATAGGATCTTCACTGCTTCGTTCATAATACACCTCCTTAATTTTTTATTTCAAATCAATCACAAGGCACTACAAATACTATTACAGCTATTTTATAATGCTCTCATTATTATACACAATATTTGGTGATTTGTCAATAGAAAAACACAATTTCTGCAAGATTATCGAACATTTTATGCAAAAAGAAAAAGAGGAGAAACGTCTTTCGCTTCTCCTCTTTCAGAATATGTCACAATGCGCCGCCCGCCGACAGCTTTCGCTTTACGCTATTGGGGATAGCAAGTGCTAAAATCGTACCCAGGACAAGACCCGACACCACTTCTCCCGCGCCAACGCTCAGCATCAAAAGAAAATATCCGTCGGGAATACCGTAAGCATACTGCAAAATAAACGGAACAATTACAGTATTGGCAATCACGTTGGGCAAGGTGGCTACGATCAAATTAGGAATACGGTAGGAATGCCACGCCCGCCCGATCAGGTAGCAAGCGGCAGCCCCCAAAAGGGTGGCAAGAGGGCCGAAGATCCAGTCAGCAGGAACAGGACTGAACAGTACGTTGGCGATGAAACAGCCAACGCCCAGTCCGGGCAGAGCGGCCGGCATAAACAACGGTAATACGGCCAGGGCCTCAGCTAAGCGGCATTGCGGGGTTTTGCTGTCAAGGCCCAGCGTTGCCGACACCCAGGTCAGAACGACGTACAACGCGGCGATCATGGCCGCTTGACACAGATAGCGTGTCCTCACGGATTGTTTGGTTCTCATAATATTCATTTCTCCTTAGTTTTGTTTTGGGTGAGGATGGTTTCGAACTCACCGCCCGCGATGCGGACCCAGACATTGTAGCATAAAAAAAGGTGCTTGGCAAGTATTTTTTCGCATTATTTTGCTTTTTTGCGTATTTTCTCTTGCATTCAGGAGAAAAATCTGTTATAATGAGCCATCGTCTCAGGACGAAATCAAAAGAACGAATACGATCAACAGAGTAAGGATATGTGCGTCAAGTGTCGCGCGGACGGGGAGTTGCCGTGCGGACGAAAGAGAGATTTCTCTCTGCGGTAGATATCCTGCATCCCGCTGTGCCAAAGGACCACCGTCCGGATAGCTACACAGGATTTTTCTGTTCTTCCGGGAGGTGTTTTTTTATGCGACAAAAACAAAAAGTTGCACTGTTTGGTTCGTTGCGCGCCATGACCATGACGGCTATGCTGACCGCCATGAGCGTGGTGATCGGCATTTTTTGCAAAAATTTTCTCGATTTCGGGTTTGGTCTGTACCGCATTACCTTTGAAAATTTGCCGATACTGGCAGTGGGACTGATGTTCGGCCCCGTCGTAGGGGGCGTAGCGGGAGCCGCAACCGACGTCATCAGTTACCTGCTCTCCACCCAAGTTTATCCCATCAATCCTTTGATCACGCTGGGAGCAGCTTCTATCGGTCTTGTATCGGGGCTTATCTCCCACGTCCTTATCAAACAGCCGGGCAAGCTACGCATCATTCTCGCCTGCGCAGCCGCGCACATCGTCGGCTCTATGATCATCAAGCCCATCGGTCTGTTTCAGTTTTTCGGTTGGGCCGTATTGTGGCGCATCCCGCTGTATTTGGCTATCGCACCAACCGAAATTTTACTTTTATGTCTGATGTATCGCAACAGGACCGTCCGCATGCTGTTAGACGTACCAGGAGGTAAACGACATGAACATTCAGCAAGCCATTGATTATATCCATTCGGTCAACTGGACCTTTTGCAAACCGGGATTGGATCGCATTCGGGTGCTGTGTGAGGCACTGGGCAATCCCCAGGACAAGCTGAGCTTCATTCACGTCGCCGGCACCAACGGAAAGGGATCCTTTTGTGCCATGACGGAGTCTATTCTGCGCGCCGCAGGCTACAAAACGGGACTATTCACCTCTCCGTACATTACCTGCTTCAACGAACGTATGCGGGTAGACGGACAGAATATTTCGGACGAAGAGTTGATTGAGCTGGTGGAACGCATCCGCCCCGTGGCAGACGCTATGGAGGACAAGCCCACCGAGTTTGAACTGATCACCGCACTGGCCTTTTTGTATTTTGCCAAGCAAAAATGCGAGGTTGTCATATTGGAATGCGGGCTTGGCGGTCGATTGGATGCCACCAATATCATCCGCCGTCCCCTCTTGACCGTCATTACGGGCATTGCCAAGGATCACACGGCTATTTTGGGCGACACGATCGAGGCAATCGCCGCCGAGAAAGCGGGCATCCTCAAGACCCGCTGTCCCCTGCTCTACTGCGGACAGGATCCCGTGGCCGAGCGTGTGATCCGTGACACAGCAGACCAAGTGGGAGTTTATATGATATCCGTCGACCACAGCCTTTTGACCGTCCGTCATATGACGACGGAGGGCACCGATTTCGATTACGGAGAGCATAAAAATCTCCACGTCCCCCTCTTGGGTACCTATCAGCCTCACAATGCCGCCAATGCCGTTGCGGCCATTGATCTTTTGCGCCGAATGGACGTTCTCATCGACGAAGAGGCAGTCATAGCGGGGCTGGCACAAGTCGCATGGCCCGCCAGATTTGAGCTGCTTTGCCGCGAGCCTCTCGTCATTTTCGACGGCGGACACAACCCCGAAGGCGTTGACGGGGCCGTGAACAGCATCAAAGCCTATTTCGCCGACCAAAAAGCCGTCCTCGTCACGGGTGTTATGGCCGACAAGGACTACTCTTATATGGCCGAGCGCATGGCAAGTGTCGCGGCAGCGGTTTGCTGCCTGACCCCCGACAATCCCCGCGCCCTGCCTGCTGGGGAATACGCTGTCGTATTTGAAAGCCTGGGCGTTCCCGCCACCCATCATGCCTCCGTAAAGGATGCCGTGACTGTCGCACTCGCCCAAGCAAAGGCGACAAACGCTCCTGTGGTGTGCCTGGGATCGCTGTATATGTACGGCGAAGTCAAAAACGCATTGGATTCTATCGTCTAAAAAACAAGGGAAGAAACCGTAAGGTCTCTTCCCTTTTGTTATATCCGTTTTAGCGATCAGCCAAGGATTTGTAGAACAGCCATTCCCAGATATCCTTTTGCTCGGCTGTCCACTTCCAGACGCCGTGACCAAAGCCTTGCAATTCCTTGTAGACAATGCTCTCGCTTCCGGCCGCCTTCAACGCCTCGACCATCGCTTGCGTTCCGCGGACGGGGACTATCGGGTCATCCGTGCTGTGAACGGTGTAGATCGGCACGTCCTTGATCACTTCGGCATAAGAAGGATCGGCGCCTCCGCAGATCGGCACGCCTGCGGCGAACACGTCAGGATAGCGCATCAAGAGATCCCAGGTGCCAAAGCCGCCCATGGAAAGTCCCGTGACGTAGTAGCGATCCGTATCGGTCGAATAATTATTTTCAATCTCGTAAAGCAACTCCATGACAGCTGTCAGCTCGTTGGAAATCCGAAGCTTATCCGCTTTGTAATTGCCCATGCTCCAAGGGGTATCGACCCATTGATTGGGAGCGGCAGGACACTGCGGGCAGAAAACGATCGCCTCCGCCAAAGGAGTACCCTCATGTGCAAACAGCTCAGGGAGCATATGCTCCACGCATCCGACGTTGTCCGTTCCCCGCTCGCCTGCGCCGTGCAGGATGATCAAAACAGGATATTCCTTGCTCTCGTCGTACTCGTAAGGCACGTACAAGCGGTAAGGAAGCGTCGTGCCGTCCTCGGCCGTAAAGGAGCAGTATTCAAAAATATGATCGATCGTCTGGGCGGTTACCTTACCCTTGGACTGCAAGTAATCAATGTACGACACCGAGGCGAACTCAGAAGCATGATAGAGGAAATTCTGCTCTTCACTGACAAGCAGATCTCCGTTATCGTACTTTGACAAAAAACGAATGGTAAATATCTCGAATAAGTACGCGTACAGCCTTGCGTTGGTCGCGCACATAACGAGATCGTCTCCGACGACGTTAATGGCAAAATCTCCGCCTTTGAGCTGCTTTTGTACCGTTTTTGCGCAGGGACGCACGTTACCGATGACGATTTCCTTGCCGTAATCGTCCTCCGCCTCGCTGATGCCGACTGCTTCGATATCCACGAAGAATTTATGATCCAGCAGTTTGGCAAAATCCTTTGCGTGCTGTGCGATGGTGGCATCGCTGTCATCATAGACAATGGTGTAGTCCGTCTGGTTGCCCAAAAACAGCTCGATGACCGAAGGCTCGGGATCGGGCTCCTCCGTCTTGGGCGGATCCTGTTGCTCATTTTTGTCGGGGATATCCGAGGGTTGATCATCCAGAGGATCATCCGAAGAAGGCTTGCAGGCCACACAGCCGAAGATAAGCAAAAATGCCAAAAGCAGAGCGAAAATTCTGTTTTTCATACCGTTTTTCCTTTCAAATCAATCCACAACTGAGTTGTTAAAAGGTGTCGCTGTGCGGCGCACATCGTCACGGAAGTTGGATTCCTCCAACCGTTTTCTCAAATGTGCCGTCGGATAATCCACGTGCTTCAGGGTGGGAACGCCGTCCGTTACCGTGATATAGTCTGCGCCCGTTGTCCAAGCATTGGGGCCCAGGCGATAATGCACGCTGCCGGGGTTGATATACATTTCATTCTTTGCCGCCTGCAAAGTGTAGCAGTTATGAGAATGTCCCAAAAGGAGTCGGCGCACAGGCTGGTCACTGTTCCCCACAAACCTTTCCCACAACTCCGAAAAGGCAGGGATGGTGCGATACTGGCCCAACAGCTCGCGCACTGCGTTTTCACGCTCGCGCGGGTCGATCGCATGGCGCATACAATAAGTGATACCGTCAAATTCAGCAATCTGTGTTTCGGGCAGCGCACGAAGCCAAGCAATATCCTCTTCGGTCAGCTGATTGATGCTGTAAGTGGCAAAATTCGTCTCCTTGCCCTTCTCTTCGCGATGTCCTGCATCGAAATGTTCAAGGATTTCCAGATCGTGATTACCATGGACACAAATGACGTTGTGTTCTTGCATCCATGCAATGACCTCATGGGGATGGAACCCCCAGTCAATGATGTCTCCCGCGCACATGATGGCATCGGCATCCGACTCTGCGGCCCAAACGGCATGAAGGGCATCGATGCTGGCATGGACATCTGAAATGAGCAACAGCTTCATGGTATCTCCTTTCAATCAACCGCCGAGCCCGAATATACCAGGGCAGGCGTTTGGATTTCTTTGGGAAAATGAGAATTTTTGATCATCTCACGCAGATGAGCCGTCGGGTAATCCACGTGCTTCATAACGGGAATACCGTCAGTGATGGTGATATAGTCCGCGCCCTTTTCAACCGAATCGGGTCCTTTACGGTAGTGGGTACTGCCGGGATTGATGTACATTTCATTGGCGTAGGCACGCAGCAAAAAACAAATGTGCGAGTGTCCGATAACGATGCGCTTTTCCTTTTGATCGTCACTTCCCACAAGCTCCCGCCACAATTCGCGAAAAGCGGGGATGGAGCGATATTCGCCCAGATATTGCTGAATGGTACTCTTGCGCTCGTGCAGAACGACCGAATGCTTCAGACAATAGGTGATACCGTCGTATTCCACCACGGCAATTTCAGGAAGCGCCCGCAACCAGGCCACATCCTCCGCGGTGGTGTGATTGATGCAGTGCGACATATAGGTCGTTTCTTCGCCCACCGGCTCCCGCACGCCCGAATCGTACTGCTTAAGAAATTCATGATCGTGGTTGCCGTAAACGACAACCGCATTTCTTTCTTTGAGCCAGGCGATCGTCTCGTGCGGATAAAATCCCCAGTCCACCACGTCGCCCACGCACAAAACGACGTCCGAGTCGGACTCCTTTTCCCAAACGGCATTGAGGGCATCAATGTTGGCGTGCAAATCAGAAATCACTAACAGCTTCATAATAGCTTCCCTTACTGAGGATCAATCACGCCTGCGTCGTCCAGTACGACGGGGGCGCCCAAGCGGTCGGATTCAAATGCCGCCTCCATAATTTTCATCACACGCATCAGCTGAGGATGAGTAATGAGTTGCTTCTCTTCACCGTTGATGGCGCAAACAAAATTGCGATAGAAATCATGTACGTCGGATGCAGGACGCTCGATCTTGCTTTCAACCGTCGTCTTTTCGTCGCGGGGGGCCATCGTCTTGGTCAGACCTGCGGCGGTAACCACGGGCTTAACGTCCTTTTCGCTCCAGTCCTTGCAAGCGACAATGCGGGTATCCTCGCGCCAGTCGTTGATGATAGCAGCGCCGTCGGTGCCCGTCATATAGAATCTGGGCATAGCAATAAAGTGGGAGGTACCTACCTCAATTCTGGCCGTCACGCCGCCCTCAAAATAAAGGTCGAGCTGGAAGCCGTCGTCTACTTCGTCGTTGGTGATGTGGTCGCAACGGCAGTATACACGTTCGATCTTTCGGTCGTTAACGATGCCGACCATCTGGTCGATCAAATGCACACCCCAGTCAAGGATCATACCGCCGCCGTGCTCCTTTTTGCCTCTCCAGTCGCCGGGGATACCGCGCGAGCCCTGAATACGCGATTCAACATTGAACACGCGGCCGAGAACGTCGGAGGAGTAAGCCTGCTTCATCATCAAATAGTCCACGTCCCAGCGGCGGTTCTGGTGAGTGGTAAACAAACGGTTGTATTTGGCCGACGCATCAAAAATCTCCTGTAAATCCTCCGAGGACAGCGTAACCGGTTTTTCACTGATGACGTGCTTTCCTGCCGCCATGGCCTCAATCGCCAACGGCTTGTGCAGTTCGTTGGGAACCGCAATGGTAACAAAATCGACCCTCGGGTCATCCAGAACTGCCTGCCAGGACTCATAGGCATGAATGCCGGCTTGCTCTGCCGCCTCGTTTCGTTCGGGCTTGATATCGTAAACGCCAAGCAGATTGACAGCGTCACTTTCTTTCAGATAGCGGGTGTGCCAGCCACCCATACCGCCGTAACCAATGACGACGCCATTTCGTTTAGTCGTTATCTTTCTCATAGTATATTCTCCTTTGTCTGCGGCAAGCAATTATCATACCTGCCGTGATATCTTTTTTAGATTATAGTATAAAATCACAAAAATTTCAAGTCATTTTTGTGATTTTTTAAGACAAACATTGCAAAGCGCGACCACATTTTGAGCGATGCGGACGTAACACTTGCTTATTTGTGGTATTTGGTTCCCTTCATGATGTTCATACAGCGATACAACACCTCGTACAGCACCACTCGGGCAAGCTGGTGTGGGAAAGTCAACTGCGAAAAGGACAGCTTCAGATCACACATCTGCTTGACAGCGGAAGAAATGCCGTGGGACGATCCAATGACAAGACAGATCTCGCTCGCCCTTGCGCTGACCTCATCAATACGAGCGGCCAGCTGCTCGGAAGAAAACTGCTTGCCCTCCACACACAGCGCAATCTTGTAGGCGCGCGGCGGCAGATATTCCTTCATCGCCTCCCCCTCAGCCTCTAAAGCCGAGGCGATCTGGGCAGGAGAGGGATCCTCAGGCAGCTTGCTCTCTTTGAGGTTGATCTCCTCAACGCGACAAAATCCGGAAAGCCGCTTTTTATATTCAGCCACGGCATCCCGCCAGTAGCCTTCTTTTAAGGTGCCTACGGTAATGATTCGAAGCGTCAGCATATTCCCGCCTCCTCCTTTGTCCTGATTTGCATTTCAACCAAGCGGTCGGGCGCGGCCACGCAAACGTCAATATCTTCGCGTGCCAACGCCATCAACGTTTCGTTGTACGCTACGTCAGGCTCGTTGTTTTGTTCGCTCAAATGCGCCAGCATCAAGTGCCGCATCCCCTTCTCCGCCAACTCGCTGGCGAGCGCGGCACAATCCTCGTTGGACAGATGCCCATAGCGGGACAAGATACGCTGTTTGATCAGGTAAGGATAAGGGCCGGTCAGCAACATATCGGGATCGTGGTTGCTCTCCAGCACCACGCTCTCACAGCCCGAAAGCGCATCCCGCACCTCTTCTGTCACGTAGCCCAGGTCGGTCGCGTAGCCGATCTTATGTATCTTCCCTTGTTCATCCTCAACCTCCAAAAGATATCCCACCGAAAATTCGCTGTCGTGGGGAGTGATGAAGGAGCGCACCGTCACGTCGCCCACCCGTTCGCAAAAGAGGGGCGTATGGCGACAAAGACACTGAAGCAGCGTCTCCGGCGCGCCGTGAGCGATGACCTGCGCCGTAGCCTCCACCGCGTGAACGGGCATGGGGTGATGCTTGATCAAAACGGGGAGCGCGGAGGTGTGGTCGCGGTGGTCGTGGGTGATAAAAACAGCGTTGATCGTCTCGATCGGACAGCCCGCTTCATCCAAAGCCCGCGTCAGAGCTTTGGCGTTTTTGCCCGCATCGATCAACAGGCGGGCGTGGGGAGTAACGATGAGAAACGCATTGCCTGATGAGCCGGAATACAGTGAAATAATGCGATAATGATTCATGAGCTTGTCCTTCGGTTACAGAATTTCCTTGAGCAATGCGATAGCATCGGCAAGGAAGTAGACGTACAGCGCGTCTGCCAGCACGGTAACGATCAAGGGCAGGATCAGTGTCATCATCCAACGCGACGATTTGTCGCGCGCCGCCGCACGATCGATCATGGCCTGTCGTTCCTCCAAAGAAAGAGCCTCATCCAACATTTCAGGTGTCACTCCGCGAAGAGCAAAGCCTTGGTTGTAGACCACGTAGATGATCAGCAAAACGGCCGCAAGACCAAGGTAGACGAAGAAAATGGCGTTAAAACGCAAAGCAATGCAACCGTAATACAGCGCGAAAAACAAAATGGTGTTCATCAGCACAAGCAGTGCCGTTTTGGTGGCCTGCTTGCTGACCGGCTTACGGGCAGAACGGCGATTCAAGCCGTCGTTATCAATATCATAAGGGCTTTTGTTAAAAAAAGACATTGTTACAATTTCTCCTTACACGTTCAGACAAGTCGCGCCGACGGTACGGATGTGGAGCACGCGGCAAGCCCCCTTGCCAAATACAGAATCCATAGCAATGCGAAATTCCTCCACACGATCCAGCGCAACGTAAGCCTGAATGGTACCGGCAAAGCCCCCGCCGTGTACGCGGTGAGCCGCTGCCGGGAGAGATTCGCACAGGCACAAAGCCAGCGACAGTCCCTGCTCTTTGACGTTAACCGTGGTATACACGTTTTGCAGATAGCAGAAAGAAGAACGTCCCGAGGCCGAAACACCTTCGAAAAAAGCATCCAGATTGCCCAACTTCAGCGCGGCAAGCATCCGAGCCACACGCTTGTTTTCGGCAAAGAAATGCAAAGCGCGCAATACGGCGCGGTCACCGTAAGAAGCGCGAAGAGCGCTTATGTTGGCCATCACGGCATCCTCGTCCGTCTCACGCAAAACCGTCTTGCCCAGCGCTGCGGCCACCGCTTTCATTTCGGCGGGAACGGCCGCGTAATCCGGCGTCAGATCGGCGTGGTTGCCCCCCGTATCGACGATGCAAAGGGCGTAGCCCGCTGCCGTCAGATCAAAGGGAATGGCCTCGACTACGGGAGCGGTCGGATCGGCAAAATCAATAGCAATGATGCCTCCTACTGCGCAGGCGCACTGGTCCATCAGACCGCAGGGCTTGCCGAAAAACAGGTTTTCTGCCCGCTGGGACAGCTTGGCGATCGTAATGGCATCCATGCTACCCTTGTTGTACAAATGATTGAAGATCGTACCGATCATAACCTCAAAGGCCGCCGAAGAAGACAGACCCGAGCCGCGAAGCACGTCCGAGGTCATCACAGCATCAAAACCGCCGATAGCATAGCCGTTTTCCGAAAAGCCGTTGGC
This sequence comes from Eubacteriales bacterium, assembly GCA_045613985.1. GTDB lineage: Bacteria > Bacillota > Clostridia > Oscillospirales > CAG-272 > SIG644. The sequence goes on from JAZLCA010000015.1 coordinate 27,396, forward strand.
CATGCCCGCCACAAGCGAAGCGGAGGTGCCAAAAAGATCAGCGTTGGGGGCTGCGGTTTGGTCGGGGGTGACGATCAATTCGTCAAATCCCTCGCTTGCCACCCGCATAATACCGTCTTCGCGGGCGGATGCCACCGCAATCACGTCCAGATCGATCGAACCCGCGATGACACAGCCGTGGTTGTGGTCAGTGTGATTGCCGGAAAGCTCGCTTCTGCCGGGGACAGAAAAGATCATGACTTGCCTGTCAGCACCATAGCGCGCCTCAAAGGTATCCAAAAGGGCCAACAGACGCGCCGCTTTGGCCGACAGGTCTGCGCCGTACAAGGCGGTCAAGGTTGCATCCGCACCGCCGCCCAAAATATATTGTTTCCATTCCGAAATAAGCTTCATATCATGTACTCCTTACAGGGTAATTGTTGTTATCCTCCCTATTTTATCACATTTTTGCCGATTTGACAACGGCTTTTGTGTGAATAAAACGGATTTTTAAGCAACAAAATGATGAAGACGGAACTTTTTTCAATTCCTACGAAAAAACGCCAAAATTTTGCTTGACATCCGAGGCAGTTTGTGGTACAATAGTTGGCGCATGAAAATATTGGGATATAGCCAAGCGGTAAGGCACCAGACTTTGACTCTGGCATTTTCGCTGGTTCGAATCCAGCTATCCCAGCCATGATGAGTGTCTGATTTAGATGCAGGCACGAAAACAAGAGAAAAACGGAGATTTCGAGAGATTTCTCCGTTTT
>JAZLCA010000016.1:0-12456 GCA_045613985.1 Eubacteriales bacterium
TGGTCGGGATAGTCGTGGGGGTAGCGATAGCCCTTGAACAAGGGGGATTGGAGATGCGCGGGTACGTTGCCTCCCCTGCCCGCCGTGACGTCCTGCATCGCGGCATCCAGCGCCAGATACGCGCTGTTGGATTTGGGCGAGGTCGCCAGCAGGATGGCGGCGTGAATGAGGGGAATGCGGCCCTCGGGGAGTCCCAATTCCACGGCCGACTCACAGCAGGCGCGGGTGATCATGGCCGCCTGGGGATAGGCCAGACCGATATCCTCCGACGCGATGACCTGCAACCGACGGCACAAGGACAAAAGCTCGCCTGCCGCGACCAGCTTGGCCACGTAAAAGGCGGTGGCGTCGGGATCGGAGCCGCGAATGGACTTTTGCAGGCAAGAGAGCAGATCGTAGTGGGTGTCGTCGTTGAAATTGCCCACCGAGGTGGAAAAGGACATCATATCCTCCTGCGAAAGCTCGCCGTCGGCGGCAAAAAAGGTATTTTCGAGCAGTCCGATCGCCCGGCGGACGTCGCCACCCGTGGCTCGGCCGATGCGCTCAAGCAGCTCGTCCGAGGCGGTTTTGTTCGTTCCCGACTCGCCGTTGAGATAGTCCAGCGCGCGCTTCAGGGCCGGAACGACGGCACGGGGGGCGACGGGCTTGAACTCAAACAGGCTTGCGCGGGACAAAATGGCGTTGTAAACGTAAAAATGGGGGTTTTCGGTGGTGGAGGAGATGAGCGTGACGCGTCCGTCCTCCATGTATTCGAGCAGAGACTGCTGTTGCTTGCGATTAAAATACTGGATCTCGTCCAGATAGAGCAACACGCCCCCCGCACCAAAGACGTTGTCGGTCTCAGCCAGCACCTGCTTGACGTCGGCCAGTGAGGCCGAGGTTGCATTGAGGCGGCGGAATAGCATACCCGACTGCGCGGCGATGATCTCGGCGGCGGTGGTCTTGCCGATGCCGGGCGGGCCGTAGAATATCATATTGGTGATGCGACCGCCTTCGACCATACGGCGAATGACGCCGCGCGGACCGAACAGATGCTCTTGTCCGACGATGTCGTCGAAGGTTTTGGGGCGCAACAGGTCAGCGAGCTGAGCGTTTCGCATGGTGAAACTCCTTGTTGGGGTGAATATACTATATTTTAGCATAGGTTTGGGGGAATTGCAAGGGGAAAAACGGGGGATGGCGGGGGTTCGGCTAAATTTTTGGCATTTTCTTGTATTCGCGTGTGTCGATCGAAGGGGCACCTCAACCGCTTTTGTAAAAGTTTTTGCCGTGCTCTCCCCCATTGACAATGCCCTCGGATGCGTGCTATAATACATTTGTAAAATCTCGCCCCGAAAGGAGCCATTGCCATGAGACCTTTGCTTTGCACCATCGCGGTTTTCCTTTCCCTGCTTGTTCTGACGGGGATTTTTGCGGGATGCCGCTCAACACCCGACGGGCCGCTGACCGAGCCTCCGACGCCCGATCTCCCCAATCCCCCCGACGAGCCGGAAGAGCCAAACGAGCCGGAGGAGCCAAACGAGCCGGGGGAACCCGACGCGCCCATCACCGCTCCGTGCGGACAGGCAACGCACAGCCATAACCATGCTGAAACACAAGCCGCAGTGACGGATTATCTGACACTGCACGGCAGAACCTATCAACAATCCGATGCCCTGCAGCTGTTTTGGAGCTATTCCGGCTTTTCCGTTCGCTTTTACGGCACGGGACTCAAGGCCAGGCTGACCACCAGCACCGCCAATCCCTCCTATTACGGTTTTCTGTGCGTCTACGTCGACGGCGCACCGGCTCCCGCAAACACCGTTTGCGTCACGAAGGGCGGCACGTATACTCTCGTTGACGGTCTTGCCGAAGGGGAACACACCGTCGAGATTCGCAAGCGAAACGAAGCGATTTACGGCGAGTCGGCCACCATCGGGGTCAAATCGCTGGAGGTCGAGGGCGGTTGCTTTATCACCCAAGCTCCCAAACAGCCCGATCTTCGCATCGAATTTATCGGTGACTCGATCACGGGTGGTTTTGGTAATATGGTCACCGACGGCAGCGGTGCGATTTTCACCACCCTCACCCAAGACGGCACCATGACCTACGCCGCCCTGACGGGACGGGCGCTGGGCGCGGACGTACACGTGGTTTCCCGCAGCGGCATTTGCTACGTCACGGGCTCCGACCGGGACAGTATGTTCAACGATTACCACAAGACGGCGGCGCTTCCGGGCCATCCGAACTGCACCGACGAATGGGATTTTGATGCCGAGCCAAACGACGTTGTGGTCATCAACCTGGGCACCAACGACTCAGGTGCTACCATCGACGGCAAGCAAATTACGTCGGATCAGATGAAGGCGCAGGCGGTGGAATTTATCCGCATGGTGCGCTCGTATAATCCCGATGCCGTCATCGTCTGGGCCTACGGCATGATGGATCAAGGACGGGCGGGCGCCATTCGCTCCGCGGTTGAGATCATCAACGATGAGGGCGACGAGGACGTGCATTTCGTTCTGCTTCCCTTGCAGGACAGCGTTCAAAACGGCGTGGGTGTGCACGGTCACCCCACCATTCAGTCGCACCTTCTTGCGGCCGCGACGCTGACCGAAGCGCTGGCCGATATTCTCGGCGAGACCCCCGACGGCCGTGTTTTGCTGGATGCACAGATCCGTTGCATCGAGGAGTACCGTCTGGGCGATCCCACGAACTACGAGCAGACCAGCTTTGATCTCTACCAAAGCGCGCTTGATGCCGCTAAAACGCTGGCGACGGGCGAAAAAAGAGAGCTTTACGGCTATCTGAACTGCATGACGGAGCTGCGGGAGCGTCTGAACGAGATCGTCTCGATCGATGCTGTCTCGAACGAATACATTGTTATTGACACCTGCGATCAAACGACGGGCTGGTTCCTCAACGGTCAGAGCGCGGGGCTGGATACTGCGACGCACTTGTGGGGCGGGGGCTGTTTTACCACCACCGGCACGGGAGACCTTCGCGTCAACTTCATCCGCGACTCTGTCGCCTATGGTATTGCCCTGCCCGACGATTGGACCGAATGGTATCTGGACACCTGGATCTACGTCGATTACCCCATCTCCCTGCCCTCGGGCAGCGATTTTGAGATTTCTCAACAAATCGACAAGATTGAGATTGCTTATTCGCTCAATTCCCTCTCACTGACGCAAGGCTGGAACCATGTGGTCGTTCCCATCCGCGCGGCGGGCAAGGCCAACGTCGGCGAATTTACAACGCTCAATTATCTGCGCATTTTCTGGCGGTTTTTGGACGAGACGATCACGTTCAAGGTGGACGACATTGCTCTGTCCAAGGGAAAATTTGCCGCCGATCGCACCGAATTGGAGGCACTTTTGGACCAGGCGCGCGACCTGCTTGCAGACGATCCCGATCACGAGGCGCTGGCGCAAGCCCTGGATCTTGCCGACATGGTCAATACCCAGCGCTCGGTCGATCTTTTGGTTGAAAAATTGACCCAACTGATGCAATAAATTTTTGAAAAATCATGACAAAACTAAACTTTTCTGCTATAATAGAGGAAAGTAAATATAACCTTCCAAAAAGAGAGGATATTTGATATGAAAAAAGTCGTAACGTTCGGCGAGCTGATGCTTCGCCTGGCCCCTGAGGGCTACAACCGCTTCGTTCAGTCGGAAAGCTTTGGCGCAACCTTCGGCGGCGGCGAAGCAAACGTGGCCGTTTCCCTTGCCAACTATGGCTTGGATGCCGCTTTCGTCACCAAGCTCCCGAAGCACGAGATCGGCCAGATGGCAGTCAATTCCCTGCGTAAGTTCGGTGTGGACACCTCGAAGATCGTCCGCGGCGGCGACCGCGTAGGCATCTACTATCTCGAAAAGGGTGCCAGCCAGCGTCCCTCCAAGGTCATCTACGACCGCGCCTACTCCTCCATCTGGACGGCGGATCCCTCCGATTTCGATTGGAACGCTATTTTCGAGGGAGTGGATTGGTTCCACTTCACCGGCATTACCCCCGCGCTCAATCCTACCGTCGCTTCCATTTGTCTTGACGCCTGCAAGGCCGCTAAGGAGAGAAATATCACCGTTTCCTGCGACCTCAACTACCGCAAGAAGCTGTGGACACGCGAGGAAGCTCGCGCGACCATGACCGAGCTGATGCCCTACGTTGACGTTTGCATCTCCAACGAGGAGGACGCGCACGACGTGTTCGGTATTGATGCGGAAAACACCGATATCAATGCGGGCAAGGTCAACCACGAGGGATATAAGAGCGTGGCAAGACAGCTGATGGACAAGTTCGGCTTTAAGAAGGTGGCCATCACGCTTCGTTCCTCCATCAGTGCCAATGACAACGACTGGGCAGGTATGCTGTACGATGGCGAGAACTACTGCTTCTCCAAGTCGTATCGTATGCACATCGTGGACCGCGTCGGCGGCGGCGACAGCTTTGGCGGCGGGTTGATCTACTCTCAGCTGATGGGCTACTCGACGCAGGATTCCATTGAGTTTGCCGTAGCGGCCAGCTGCTTGAAGCACTCCATCGAGGGTGACTACAACATGGTCAGTGTTGACGAGGTCAAGTCCTTGGCGGGCGGCAACGCGAGCGGCAGAGTACAGAGATAAGATGAATAAAACAAAACGGGAACTCGGTAGAGTTCCCGTTTTGTTTTGGGGCTGAATTTTACACAACTTTTTCTACGGCCTCGCCCAGCTTCGCGCGCTCGGTAAGAGCATGGATGCCCTTTCTTTGTCGTTCCACAAAGAAAGGGCGAAAGAAAGGGAACCCGGACGTTCCCTCCGGGGCCTCCCACTGTCCGCCGTTCTGAAAAAAGAACGGCGGAAAAGCGAAGTCCATCGAAGCTCCTCCATCTTGGGCGCATAAGCGCACGCCCAAGATGGGTTAGCCGGGCAAAAGCTTTTGCCGTCTCGTCCTGTTTGAAATTTAATCGAACACAGGGAAAGCAAAGCCGCGCAGTATGAGCGTCCGTCAGCGAAGTTGTATAAACTTTAGCTAAACTCCCCCTCCCAAAACCTCCTCCACCTCACTCTTGATGACGGCTACCTGCGGGCCGTACACCACTTGCACGCCGGAGCCCTTGCGGATCACACCCAAAGCGCCGCTTTCCTTGAGCAGTGCCTCGGACACCTTGTCCCCGTCCGCCACACTCACCCGCAGGCGAGTCGCGCAGCAGTCCAGTCCCGTGATGTTGTCCTTGCCGCCCAATCCCTCGACGATCAGCAAGGAAATATCCTTGCCGCGCTTGGCGGTGGTGTTGCCCGCCGAGGCCTTTTTGTCGTTATAATCCGAGCGCGTGTACAGGCGGACCTCCTTGTCCGTCTCCTCGCGACCGGGCGTTGCAAAATTTCTTTTGCGAATGAGAAAACGGAACAAAAGGAAATACACCAGAAAATAGAAGGCGCCAACGACAGGGATCATGATCCAGTTGGTTTTCTCGTTGCCCTGCAGTACGCCGAACAACAGAAAGTCGATCAGGCCGCCCGAAAACGTCATGCCAACACCGACGCCAAACAGGTGCATGAGCATATACGCAAGCCCCGCAAAGACCGAGTGAATGACGTACAGCACGGGCGCAACGAACAAAAAGGTGAATTCAAGCGGTTCGGTAATGCCCGTCAGGATACAGGTCAAAGCGGCAGACAAGAGAAGTCCGCCGGCCACCTTCTTGTGCTTTGGGGCGGCACAAGAGTACATGGCCAACGCCGCGCCGGGCAGACCGAAGATCATCAGGGGGAATTTGCCGCTCATAAAACGGCAGGCTTCCACCGAAAAGCGGGTGGTGGCGGGAGAGGCTAACTCGGCAAAGAAAATGTTTTGCGCACCGTATACCATGACTCCGTCAATGAGCGCCGATCCTCCGACGCCGGTCTGCCAGAAGGGGAGATAGAACACGTGGTGAAGTCCAAAGGGAATGAGAATACGCTCGATAAAGCCGTAGATCAACGTGCCGGCGTAGCCCGACTTCAATACGACGTTGCCCAGCGCGTAAATGCCCGATTGGACGTAGGGCCACAGCAAAAACATCAGTCCTCCTACCCCGATATAGACCAGGGTGGAAATGATGGGAATGAAGCGCGAGCCTCCGAAAAACGAAATTGCAGAGGGCAGGCGGATCTTATAAAAGCGATTGGTGAGGTAGGCGACGCCAAGTCCCACGATGATGCCGCCGAACACGCCCATCTGGAGCGAATCGATGCCAACGACGCTTGCCACCGTTCCCTCGGGCAGAGCACCGGGGGCCAGCTTGCCCGTCAGGGAAAGAAGCGAGTGAATGGTGACGTGCATGACGAAAAAGGCGATGGCAGCCGAGAGGGTGGCGGTTGCCTTTTCGTTTTCCGCCATGCCGAGTGCTACGCCCATGGCAAAAATGATGGGAAGGTTATCAAAAATGACTGTTCCGACCGAGGAAAGAAGAGAAAAGATGGCGTAGGGGACGGTACCCTCGCCCATAATGCCGACGAGATTGTATTCTTGCAGCATGGTGGCGTTGGTGAACGACGCGCCGATGCCCAAAAGAAGACCGGCGATGGGGAGCAGTGCGATCGGTAGCATGAATGCCCGTCCGACACGCTGCAAAAGCGCGAAAAAGCCCCCTTTTTCCCGCGCGGGGCGTTCGTGAGGTGTTGTGACGTTTGTCATGTGTGAGTTCCTTTCTGTGACTTTGTTGACTTATTGTTCCCACAGACCTCTTTTTTATTCTTATCCTGCTTGACAAACGGCATTTTTGTATGAAAACCGCATCCGCCGAACATTTTGGCAGATGCGGTTTTGTTTGGGGATTTGATTTTTTGTGCGGCAATCTCCGTTGCCGCAGGGCAACCGCCGTTGCCACTTGGCAACGGCGAGCGAGCAAAACTCGCAGTATGCGCGTCAGAAAAAGAAGATGTATAAAACTTTAGCGAATTCCCCGGCTCTCACCGATAAAACACGTGTCCTCCGATCCGAAACGCATAGGTGCAGTTGTTGGCGATCCACTGGCTCGTGGCAATGGAGGGATTGAAGAAGTAGAGAATCCGATCCGACAGGCGGTATCCTTCCAGACAGATCTTGGCCGCTACCACGGCCGATGCCGGCGGCGTGTCGTAAATGGTCCCGTTGACCGACGGCGTGAATTGCACTCCGAATTTGCGGTCAAAGATCACATCATAAATGGTGTTGGGATAGTTTTGACTTGCCACACGGTTGAGTACGACGTTGCCCACCGCCAGCTGTCCCCGGAACGGTTCGCCCTTGGCCTCCGCGCCGATGATGCGGGACAGCCAGTAGAGCGAAGCGGCATCGTAGAATCCCTCGTCGCTTCGCACCGTCTTGCCCGTGCGGACCAGCGCGACCGAGCGCGAGGCGGCATGCCAGTTGACCTCAATGGCGAAGCATTTGGCCATGGGGCGAATGGCGACGTACAGGCGGTCGTCCACGATACGGTTGGGGGCGGCGGTGAAAAAGCAGCGCGAGCCGTAGCTGATGTACTCTTGCCCCACGGTAGCTGTGATGGTCACGCCCCGCGAGGTCACTGCCCGCGCCGTCCGCGTGTTACCGTTCCAGGAGACCTCGCAGTTGTCTGCCAGGACGGCAAAGGCGCGGAAGGGCACGTAAGTCACTCCGTCGATCAGATAAGCGTTGTCCGACAGCGCCGTTGTGCCGGCGGTGCTGTTCCATCGCACCGGAATGGTCTCGCGCCGTGGCGCGGCGGCGGACGTCATGCAAAATCCCATCAGCAGTATCAGTGTTACGACTGAGACAAAAAGAATTTGGATGACTCGCGGCAGCTGCCCCGGCTGCCTGCGCGTCCGACCGGGCATCCCTTCTTTCGTTTGAAAATAGATATTCATGGTCATATCCTCCTTTGAAATCGATGTTGTACGCGGCCCGCAAACATTTCATGCTTTGGTGCCGCATAACTATCTTACCATAGTTGCGCCCACATAGCAACGCACAAGTCTTGGAAGGAGGGGGAGGGCTTGGAAGCGTGGCACAAATCTTCCAAAAGCTCTTGAAAAATCGGACGGGGTATGATACACTATATTTGTATTCCGCGTCGCATTTGCGACCGACCGTAAAGGAGAAAACCGTATGAAGTCCGTTGGATTTATCCCCCCTGTGTCTTGCGAAGAACAAACCCTGATCTACAAAAAGGTAGACGACCGAGAGATCTCCCTTCTGTTCTACCCGCCCACCAATAAAGTATTCGACCGCGCCCCCGTCTATCTCATCATTCCCGGCGGCGGCTGGCGCAGTGCCAGTGCCGAGGCCATGGTGGGCTTTTCCAAGTTCTCGTCCGACGCTTTGCGCGCGCGGGGCTGGGCAACGGTCAGTCTGTCTTACCGCTACGTGTCGCATGACGACGTCTGCCTGGATGACATCATCTCGGACTGTATGGATGCCGGTCGTTATCTTGCCCACTTTGCCGATGAGCTGGGCATCGATGCCCACAAGATCGTGACCTCGGGCCACTCGGCGGGCGGTCACCTGGCGCTCATGATGGCCTACGCTCCTCACCGCGCCTTTGCGGCCGATTCTCCCTTCGACGTGCTGGCCGACGAGTTTACCGTCGTTGCCACCGCTCCCTTGAGTGCGCCCACCATTCTCTATAGCGATGAGGCCGGCTATTGCCCGAAGGCGTTCCCTTGCCGTGACGTATTTCCCGAGGGCCTGTCTGATCGCGAGTTGGCGGCCGTTCGTCACCGCGACGGTCCCTTTGACTACATCACACCCGCAAGCGTTCCGACGCTGTTGGTGTGCGGCACGCATGACAATCTCGTGTATGCTGAAAACAGTACCCGTTTTTACGAAAAATGCCGCACGGTAGGCGCGCCCTGCCAAGTATTGTACTCCCATTTCGGCGGTCATTGCTTTGAGCCGATGGTCGAAGGCCGCGATTCCTTCGTCGATTTCCGCGGGGTGCAAGAGCATTTGATCGAATTCGTCCAAAAATTCGAATGATGACCGATAAAAAAACACGCGCCTTCCGTCTGGTCGTGCTTTGTGAGCTGCTCGCTCTGGCAATTCTTGCCCTGCTTGCGGTTTACCTGCGACCGCAAGGTCTGGTTTCCTCCTTCGTTCGCGCGACGCATGCAACGTGGGATCGCCCATCGATATTCGGGGCGTATCATTTGATCATGCTGGGGCTGTGCCTGCTGCTGATGAGTGCGGTGGCCGTCTGGTATCGCAAGCTGCCCGAGGAGCGACTGGATTCGCTTTTGTTTGGCGCGGGTGTTGTGCTGTTTCTCCTGGAGCTGTACAAGCAGTTGTATTATCCGGCCGTGCTGACGGGCGGACGGTACAATTTTGGCATTCTTCCCTTGCAGTTTTGCTCGTATTCGCTGTATTTGTATCTGCTCATTCCCCTGCTCCCGACGGGAAAATGCAAGGAGGCCTTGCTTGATTTCGTCGGCTTGTATCAGACCATGGGCGCGTGTATCGTCATGGGCTATCCGACGCTGTACGCCGAGATTCCGCTGAGCCTTCACACGATGCTTTGGCATACGGTGATGATCGGGGTGGGAATGCTCACCTTGCTTTCGCGGGGGTATCGCAAGCCCTATCTCAAAGAGATGCTGTTCTCCGGCGCGGTATTTCTCTGTACGGTCGCTGTGGCTGTCGTTTTGAATTTTGTGCTGACGCCCTGCGCCAAGCAATCGTATCAGCCGTTGAACCTGTTCTATATCAGCCCCTATATTCAGAGTCACTACATCATCATCGGTGACGTTCAGCGCGCGTTTGGCTGGGCGGCGTCGGTGGCGGCGTATGTTTTGATGTTTGTTTTTGTCGGGGCGAATCTCGTGTGGCTGGTGGGAAAAGGGATTCGGTTTTTGCATAAGGATGGCTAAACTTTTTACAATTTCTCCTTGAGCCTCGCACAGCTACGCGCGCTCGGTGTCCGGTTTTATGCCATTTCTTTGTCGTTCCACAAAGAAATGGCGAAAGAAAACAGATTTCGGCAAGCCGAAATCGCAAGTTTGCTTGTTCGCTAAACGCGAACATCGCGTAAAGCGCGGGCGCAAACATTGCGAACCAAGGGGCTCCCCCTTAGAACCCCGCAGTGCGTCTTTGCGGGCGCTTACGCGCAGCACGACGCAAAAGGTCGCATCTTCAGATTTTGCGTTTGCAAGTTCAAAAAACTTGCAAACACGGAAGTGACCCGTAAGCACAAAAGCAAAAGCTTTTGCTTTCCTTCACCGCACCCCGGTTCAACAAAAATTCCAACAAAAACGATTTTGCTTTCTCCGCCTGCCGCTCGTGGTATCTGCATGGCGGGAGATGAAGTAAGAAAATATATGTTTTTCTCCACTGTCCTCTTTGCAGAGCGGCAAAGGAAGGGAGATCCAAGAGGGAACGTCTTGGCGCGTTTCTTGGACACTTCTTGCCGCGCAGAAAGAAGTGTCAACAAAAAGCCAAACAGCGAGCGCGCGCAGCTGTGCGAGCCCGTAGAAAAAGTTGTAAAAAAATTCAGCTAAACTAAAATCCCCCCCGGAGGCCCCCCATGATCATCCACGGATTCCAAAAAATGACCCTCCTCGATTATCCGGGAAAGGTCGCCTGCACCCTCTTTACTGCCGCCTGCAATCTCCGCTGCCCTTTTTGCCATAACGCAGGACTTGTCACCAAAATACAAAACGATGAGCGTATCAACGAGGAGGAAATCTTTTCCTATCTCAAAAAACGCCAAGGCATTCTCGACGGCATCTGCATCACGGGCGGTGAGCCCACGCTGCAACACGACCTGCCCGATTTCATCCGTACCGTCCGCGCCCTCGGCTATGCCGTCAAGCTGGACACCAACGGCACCTCTCCCGACCTGCTTGCCCGTCTGATCGACGAGGGGCTGGTCGATTACGTCGCCATGGATATCAAAAATGCCCCCGAAAAATATGCACTTACCGTCGGTGTGCCCGATTTTGATCTGGCTCCCATCCAAAAGAGCATCGACCTTTTGCTCGAAGGACGAGTGGATTTCGAGTTCCGCACCACCGTCGTGGCCGAATATCACACTCCCGAGGATATCGGGCAAATCGCCCGCTGGACCCGAGGCGCTCCCCGCTATTTTCTCCAGCCCTTCGTCGATTCCGGCAACTTGATTGGTTCACCTGACGGCCTGTTGCACGCCCCCGACGCGACGATGCTGAACGAAATGCTTTCGTCCGCTCGCGCGATCATTCCCGGGGCTGTGCTACGTGGTGCATAATACACAAGTCGCTGCGCAAAGTTTGGTACAAAACGTCAAAAACACAAAATATATGTAAAAACTCTTGACGAAAACACAATATATATGATATAATAGGCGCGGTCCGAAATTTTGGCTTTGGCTGAAATTTCCTGCGAACCGACGGATACGTCGGGACGCACGCGCCTATTTTATGTTGCTCAAACGGCCGCTGACAAGCTACTCGATGGGCAATATTTTTTTGACCGATTTAACAATTTATACTATATAAGGGAGGATTGCATTATGTACAGCGTATTAAAACGTAACGGAAAAACCGTAGAATTTGATCTTTCTAAAATCAGCAACGCCATTATGATGGCTTTCGATGCTTGCAAGATCCAGCATCACCCCGACGTGATTGATTTCCTGGTGCTCAAGGTTACGGCCGATTTCGAGCCTAAGATCAAGGACAATACCGTCACGGTCGAGAATATTCAGGACAGCGTCGAGTCGGTGCTCATCAAGGCAGGCTACGACGAGGTCGCCAAGGCCTACATTCTGTACCGTAAGCAGCACGAAAAGCTGAGAAATCTGTCTACCACGCTGCTGGACTACCGCGATCTGGTCGACAAGTACGTCAAGGCTAACGACTGGAGAGTCAAGGAGAACTCCACCGTCACCTACTCGGTCGGCGGTCTGATTTTGCACAACTCGGGTGCCATCACGGCCAACTACTGGCTGTCCGAGGTCTACGATAACGAGATCGCAGACGCGCACCGCAACGCCGATATCCACATCCACGATCTGTCCATGCTGACGGGCTACTGCGCCGGTTGGTCGCTCAAGCAGCTCATTCAGGAAGGTCTTGGCGGCGTCGTCGGTAAGATCACCTCGGCTCCTGCCAGCCACCTGGCAACGCTTTGCAACCAGATGGTCAACTTCCTGGGCATCATGCAGAACGAGTGGGCGGGCGCACAGGCCTTCTCCTCCTTCGATACCTACCTTGCTCCCTTCGTTAAGGCGGATAACCTCTCCTACGATGCGGTCAAGAAGTGCATCGAGTCCTTCATCTACGGCGTAAATACTCCCTCTCGTTGGGGTACCCAGGCGCCCTTCTCCAACATTACTCTCGACTGGACCGTTCCCGCAGACCTTGCGGAGCTCAACTGCATCGTCGGCGGTAAGGAGATGGACTTCAAGTATAAGGACTGTAAGAAGGAGATGGATATGGTCAACAGAGCCTTCATCGAGACCATGATCGAGGGCGATGCAAACGGCCGCGGCTTCCAGTATCCTATTCCTACCTATTCCAT
>JAZLCA010000017.1:0-24065 GCA_045613985.1 Eubacteriales bacterium
CACCGTCAGGGGAACCTCAATGACGCAGGGCTGCTTGCCTTTGTGAGATGCATGCGCTCTGGTTTTGATAACCGTTCCGGTAAAGTCGCCAAGTCCGGAGACCTCGACGGCTAAGAACGCGGCTGTTACCGCAAGGATAATAGGCAGGACATTATGGAATCCCCCCAAAGCTTCAATAGCAAATACACAAGCGGTCATAGGAATTTTGGAGGACGCACCAAGGAAGGCAACCATTCCGACAACCACAAGAAGGGTGTAATATTCTGCTCCCATCAGGCCAAGCGCGATAAAGGCTTCCGCACAAAGGGCACCGAGGATGGCTCCAAATGCGAGGGTGGGAAGAAAGATGCCGCCCGTGATTCCCGCTGTGTTGGATACCATCATGAAAATAGCGCGGACGATGAATACGATCAAGAGCAGATACCAGAAGGTATTGCTTTCCAAGAGATGCTCACCCAGCAGATGGTCGATCAGAGAGTGCCCCGTTCCGAGCAATTCTGCCAAGAAAAATCCGGCAAGAGCGGTGAGGGCAAAGATGATGGGGAACTTGATTCGGATGGAAAGCTTGGATAGCTTTTGCCGAACTATGGAGTCAATCAAATGATACAGCTTAATAAATCCGATGGAGCAGATACCGCATAAAAGTCCCGTCAAAAGGGGAATAAAGATGCGTGAAAGGGGAAAGGGGGGCAGCGTATCTACATGGAAAAGTGCCGTTGAGCCAAAGCCAAGAAAAGAAAAAAAGCGTGATATCAGTTGGCTGACGGCAACCGAGATGGATACGATGGAAAACAAAAGGGGAGAAAAGCGCTTGTGGATCTCCTCCATGGCGAAGAGGATGGCAGTGATGGGAGAGCCTGTCGCCAGAGCGAAGCCGGACGCGGCTCCGCCGGTCATCATATAACGGCGCCAACCTTTGTTTTTTTCTCTTCCAATCAAGCGGACGACGCCATCACCGACGGCAGTGCCCATTTGCACACAAGGTCCTTCCGTGCCAAGCGGAACACCGCTGAAAAACGTGATGAACGTGGAAAGCGGAAGAATGAAAAGACTTTCTATCCATTTGAATCCGGTAATTCCTCGGATCGTTGCGATGGACGTGGGAATACCGCCGCCGCGGCAGTCCGGCGAAAAGGAGAGAATGAGAGCAGAGGCTAATCCCAAAAGGGCGGCGCCGCCGATGAGAAGAGGGAGCCATACAGGGTTTGCTCTTGCCGTAGCATAAACGCTTTCTGATATTCCGACGATAAAGCTAACAGCGATCTTAAAGAGCGTAATAAAAACGGAAGAAAAGACGCCGGTGCAAATCGAAAAAGCAAGGCAAGGAAGCAGAAGATTTTTTATGTAGTGAGACTGATGGTGATTCATTTTTTATATCCTTTCCGGTCGTTGCACGTTCGGTTATTGCTTAGGCGCGCAGAGCGGATTCACAGTATTTTATCAAGTGATAACGGTATTATTCGTCATCTCCTCGCTTCGGTTTTACATGATAAAAATCGAGGATGGGGATGAGGACCAGCGCGGTAAGACCGGCGTTGAATCCGCCGTTGTAGAGTACGAATCCGCCGTGCATTTCTGCGGTTACAGCGCATATAATGGCGCTCATAAAGCCTGCCAGCACGCCGTAACGGAATCCGTATTTTCCGGCAAACGGACAAAGTCCCGTTGCAAATGCCAAGCCGTTGATGTATGCCTGAGTCGACAGCGTCCAAGGAATGTCAAGATCCGCGATCAAACAAATGACGATGACCAAGGCAAACAGTGCAACGTAGCCGACTGCGATCGGAAATACATTTTTAATATGCTGCCCGTCAGCCGCAAAGGTAAGGGCGGCAAATACGATGCCTACGGTTGCTCCGGTAAATCCGACACCGGAGGGGAGGGAGGGCCAAAGAGAGGGCAGGATAAAAACCAGATTCAGATAAGCTAAGATGGCAAAGCCATACAGCGCGATATTGATCATACAAAGGGGCATACCGAATTTGTCCGTGAAATCGGTGCCATATCCCGTACAGCGCAACAGGTCTCGATAGTTGCGAAGGCTTTTTTTATTGAGTATAAATCCGACGACAAAGGTAATGGTAAACAGAATCAAAAAGAAGACGTTCATGAATTCCCGATAGCCGTAGGGGAGTACATCGTAAGCTTCGTTGACAATGACCGAATTTGCAGGCTCCTCCACGCCGAGCGTGCGATACATAAAGGCATTGATAAATATACCTAAAATGCCGATGGCAAGCCCTGCCTTGTAAAGGTTATACCCACGGTGCATCGCCGTCGTGCCGGGAAGCAGAGCGGGAATGACAAATCCAATGGCAAGTCCGCATACCAGCGCAAGGATCGCTCCGATCCAATGGAAGTTCGTGCTCGACGCGTCATATTCACCAATGGCATATCGGAAGCACACCTCGCTGACGAAGGGCGCCAGAGCGGTGGAAAAAAAGGCAATATGAATATTCTCGCTGATCTTTTTTTTCATGATGCCGCAATAAAGAAGAATACCGAAGAAGGGCGGCCACATATTCAAAAAATTCAGACCGTAGAAGCAATGGGCAACGATGAGCATATAGCCGGCAAGAATGGTGGCGTTGGGCTTAGCTCGGCTGACGTGGACGATTAGATTGGCAAACAGTCCGCAAATTGCCGCATTGAACAGGGTGCTTCCCAGTCCGCCAACTGCAAAATAATCGGTGACGAGCTTGCTAGGAGACGTCAGGATATGTAAGAGGTTGTCAAGGAAATTCCATTCCTTGGTATAAATAATGGCAATCGGCGAAGCCGCCAAAAAGAAGAGACTGATAAAAAGAGGATATGCGTATATGAGCCGATGGCTGAGCTTTTGTTGCTGATCGGACATTGGTGCGGACATGAATATAGTGCCTCCTGCAAAGTAGAATAATCCGGTGAAATCATATGCTTACAAATTTCGATCCATTATAGCACCATTTTTGTTTTTTTTCAAGTACATGATCACTGATTTTTAGTTACTTTTGCTTCATCAGGGAGTATTTGTTCGTTGTCGAAAAACGGAGGTCGCACGCTTCTGATTTTGACAGGCTTGGTGAAAACTGCATGGGTTAGGACGCGCGTTGTTTTATCCATACTACGTTCAGGTAGACGGGGTGGAATATGAGCTTGGCATGGATTTTTTATCTATGGCAATGGTCTACAACACGCAGGTGCCAACGGGGAGCACGGTCTATACCAGCGAGAAAGAGGGCTACGACGAGTGATGGAAGCTGTACGTGCTGCGATGGAACTATCTTGTGCCCGGAATTCCGCTGTACGCCAACGTATATTACGATCTATTACACACATCTGCGTAGCAAATTGTGTAACACCCCTCTGATTTCTGCGGGACAGGGTATAAAAAGAGCGCTTTTGAAACATGTTCAAAAACGCTCAAAAAACCTTATAAAAAAAGAAAAAAGGAGATTCTTTCGAATCTCCTTTTTGGGAACTGCTGATCATATGGATGCCACCGCCGAGGCGGTGCAAAAAGCGGTGCATACTGTGACACTTAACAATATTGACGGATAATTTTGCGATATACAGAAGTATAATTTGCTTTCAGAAGTAAGAAGAAAGAAGTATCACAACTACACCAATGGTCAATTCCGCAAAACTTCCGATCCGTAGACCTTCACCTCGGTGATGGCTGCCCAGCCGCCCGACTGATGAGCGACCAGCTCCAAAAGCTGCAGTTTGGTAATGGGCTTGGCGGCGATATCCAGGACAAAGATCTGCTCGGTACCAACGCACCGGATGGTAATCGTCTGCTTCGATGTTGTGCCATCCTCATAGGTCACCTGCACCACGGCACTCTCAAAGTAGGTGTCGTGCGGCATATCGTAGCGAATGACGATGCCCACCTCCTCGGCGTTGACCGCGCGGCCGAAGTCGATCTCCAACCATTGGCCGGGATTGGGGGCAGGACCCCAGGATTGAACGGGATAGCCACCGTGGCCTCGGTTGTTCTCAAAGCCGTCTATGGCGTTTTTGGCATAGAAGAAGGTTTGACCGGGACTGTTTTCCCACTCGGTAGAGGCCGTCGCGTGAGGATATTGATTGGACATCTCCTGTTGGCTGGCTGTCTTTTCCGCATAATCATATGCGTTTTCGGCCAGATTCCGTTTTGCTGACAGCTCCTCGCTTGTCAGAATACGGATCGTAACGTAATTCTTCGTGTTAGCATAAGACTTGCCGATGGTAGTCACCATGGTACTGACATCGGGAAGGACGTAGGTGAAGGTACCCTCTGGGCAGTAGATGATCGATTCGCCCATCTTGGGAGAGAGGGTAAATCCGATGTATTTCTGGCCCTCGGGCAAAGTGACCGTCACCGAGTCGCCGGTTTCGTAACGAACGGGAACATAGAGTTGCAAAATTCCTTTCGCCTTGTCCGTATAGGTCCTCTTGGAGCTTTGGTCGGTAAAGGTTGCCTCAATAAGTCCTTCAGGAAGGTTTCCCGCAAGGGACATCCTTGCGTAATCGTTGAGCATCGTGTAATGATCACGCTTGTTTTGCTCTTCCTCCGCTTCTCGCTTTTCATTTACATCCCAATGGTTATTCGCATCGTACGTTCCGTACGCAGGAACACACAAATCGATCCAAGCGGCAATCGCGCGATATTCCGCATCCGTCAGTTCAACGCCTTGGTGTCCCTCTTTAAGCATATTGGTCAGATTGGAGACCAAAGCACCGAAGGTGGCGGGCTGTTGGATTTCGGGGGCAGACATAGAGGAAAGCCACTGCGTATAGCTGTTATCGGGTGTACCGACCCATTGAATGCCATTTTTCGCAAAAGATCCAGTGAGAACCAGGTAGGACAGGGGGAAATATCTGGACATTCGGGAAGAACCAATGCCATCCCCTTCCAGCGAGAAGGGGACTCCTTCCGTATTCTTTTCGTCCGCCACGTTCACGCCGCTTTCTTTCATATTTCCGGCATCGATCATATCATAGGATGCCCGTTTGTTGGTGTGGCAGGAAACGCAGTTTGCGTCCAGAATGGGCTGTACCTCTTCCAGATAATCAAACCCCTTGTCCGTGGTATAGGGATCGAAATCCGGGTCGGTGTCCACCTGCCAGGATTCGGGCTTGAGAGTCTCCACGCCCGCCTTCAGTGCCATGGTCGTCGTGGCGGAGGCTGGAGGCGCTGTGTTATTATCCTCGTGGCAACCCACGCAAGAATAGATCTCGTTTGGCATTAGAGTAGACCAAGAGCGCATCGTTTGAATGACGTTGCCCTCTTCATCCAAAAGCTGGAAGTACACCGGGGTCTCGCTGGGCACCGAGAAGAGGGCCGAGCCATCCTCGTAAACTGTAGCCACGCCGAGAACCGTCTTAACGTCCCACGAGCCGTTGCCCGTAGCGATGGGGGTAAAGGGGTCGGCGGTGCCGGAGCCGGACGCCACGGTGGCACCTACCGCATATGCGCGATAGTCAAGGGCAACCACGCGAAGCTGCTTGACGGTACCTCTTGCGACACCCTTCATCGCCTCACCTTGATAAACATCACCCACATAGTAAGTGCCCGTGTTCTTGGCGTAGTCCACCATGCTGGGACGAACGAACACGTCGCGCGTCTTAACGGGAACAATCTGAGCCGCGGGATACTCGGCAGAGCCATCGCAGATCACGATCTGCTCCTCGCTGTCCTGCTCCATCAAAACGATGTCAAAGGGAGTCTTCCATTTATCAGAAGCCCAGCCGGTCGCGCTGTAGGATACCAAATACTGAGTGGCGCTGATGGGGTAAGGATACTGATAAATCGCGCCTTTCTGGCCGTAAGCGTCAACGTTGTCCTTCTTTTCGGTCGCGCTGTCGGGAAAGGGGAAAGAAATGGAATCCGCGCCGTCTCTGCTATTGGAAACATCGACGAGGCACAGCTTACCGCCCTGAAGAGTGTGGTGACCGGTGGCAATGGACACATACAGAGAGGGTTCACCAGGAATCTGTCTTGTGTGCAGCAGCGTGGTCGGGAAATTCGAGTTGTTGCCATAAAGCTCCGTTTGATTCGTTCCATCCGGATTCATCTGGAACATACCTTGTATCCACATTTGTGTTCTGTCATTATAATCCCATCGGGTGTAGATGACACGGCCGTCCGCGGTGAGGGTGGGATAAGTGGTGTGAACCTGGTCATAGCCAAGACGAACGATGTTCTTGCCGTCGGCAGACATCTTGTAGAGGTTAGAAACGGGGGTCTTCCAGCAGTCAACGGTCTGTATCGCTCTAGAGGACTGGAAGAGAATCTCGCCGTTCGGGAGATACATACATTCAAAGTCCGCAACGCCGGAGCCGAAAGTCAGCTGCTCATAGGAAAACCTCTTGGAGGTAAGATCCATTTCGTAAATATGAAAATCATCGTCGTCATATTCCTTCATGGAAAAAAGAAGCTTGGTTCCATCCGCCGAGACGTCAGGATCGCGAATAACACCAAACGGGCAGTCAAGGATCACAGTCTCTGTCTTCTTGACCTTGTCACCCTCAGCAGCCAAGGTAACCAGAACCAGACGCGAGCCGGGATGGAACTGCATTTCCGTACCAACGCCGGTTGCCGCCTCCCCGGTAGATTCCTCATAGAGGGCCTCGGTATACGCGTAGTGGGAGGCGCCGAGCGCTTTATGCTGAGCTACGACAAAGGTAGTAGCGGTCTCCATGAGATCATAGAGAAGATCGGAGCCCTCCAGATACGTGATCGTTTGGTCCAACGTATCATCGTTAGGGACAGCCGCGCAATTCAAACCGAATAGATGACCGGCAATCAAGGAAAGGCAGAGGATAACAGTAAGAATTCTCTTTCTCATATGCGTTCTCCTTTCTTATTGTTCTGCCTGCGCGGAAACGGTCAGCGGAGTGGCTACCGCTTCCCCTTTCGCATGATAGAACGAAATGGTATATGAGCCACCCTCAGGAAGGATCATATCTTCCTTGAGAGTAATCACAGCAGTAGAATGAAGGCCGAGATCGGTCAGCTCGGCGTCGGCGTAGCAGATCTGCTTGCCTGCCCGATCAAAGATCGCAATATGCACGGTGACGGCGGTATCTGCCGTGGCCATTTGCCGACGGACGACCACTCGATCCAGCTTTGCTCCTGCTTTGTATTGGTTGTAGAAGGCAGTACCATCCTCGGCAGTAAAGTGCGCCTGCTCCACGCCGTAAGCTTCTCCTTCAGCACCGATAGAGCGAACAAACTCAGCCAGTTGCTCAACCTCAATATCCGTCAGATCTTTGGCAAACAATCGGACCACCTCTTCGATGGTATTGAGCGAGCCGTCATGCAGATAGGGTGCGGTTCTCCACACCTCGTTGAGTGTGGGCACGTCGTACACGCCGCTGTCACCGTCAAAATGCTTCGTACCTACATCGTAAAGGTTATTGTCCGTATACAAGGGAGCGGGGTGGCAGGAGGCACAGTTCTTTTCAAAGAGCGCCTTGCCGGCCATTGCCGACTCACTGAGCGTACCGTCTCGTTTCAGCGCGGGGGAGGATTGAGGGTAGAGGTATTTGAGATACTCGTCGATCATGGCCAGCTTTTGAGCATCAAGGGTATTGAACTGAATAAACTTCATACCCGCGGCGACCGCTACCTCAGCGCTCGGACGAATGCCCGTGGACATAACGGGGGGCGTTCTGTGGGAATAGAGCATCGACCGCGCGTTCTTGCCGCCGCCACCGATACCGTCGTTGAGGTTATCCCAGTTAAAGCCGTCTACCACCGCGTCGGGATGGCAGGAATTGCAGGACTGCCATCTTTGGTAGCAGTTGTTTGCGTCAGACCAAAGCATCTGCCCCATACGCACATCGCTTGCCTCTGGTTGCTGGATAAAGCGAAGCGTGCTTGCTCTGCCGCTTGTAAGGTCAACAGCACTTATGGTGCCGTCGAAATAGTTGCCGCAGTACAATACACCGTCCTTCTCTGTGATCGAGCGAACGCCCTGACCAACTGTGATGCGCTGGCGGCAGCCGTTCAAAAAGGGCAAATAATCCACAATATTCGAAAGGCTACCCACCAAAGCATCGCTTGATTTCTCACCGACGGCTTGTATCCTTGCGTTCATATCAGCAAGATCGACTAGCATAATCTCGTGCAGACCCGAAAGGGCTACACAAAGCGTTTTGCCGTCCTCAGATACCGTAATGCCCCAAGGGTTGGCAGCTCCTTGATCCACTTCATCAAGCAGAACGGTACAAAGGATCTCCTTGCTTTCTACGTCCAGGACGGTGAAGCAGTTGGAGTTGATCCACGCTCTGTCAAGCTGTGTGGTGGGGTAGGCGTATCTGCCCACGATATGCGATATGTAAATTCTGTCCCCGGTAGGATCGACACAGATATCCTTGACACCCGAAGAACCATTGACCATAGGAATGGTTTTGGTTACTTCATCGGTGGCGGAGGAAATGACGTTGATATTGGCACTCATCACCGTTTCCTTTGTGGATTCGTCCGGAAGATGGCAGGCAACATATACTTCGGAGCCGATGGCAGCAAGGGCAATGGGCTCTCTGCCGTCAATCGCAACGGTCGCGTGAAGCTTCATATCCGAAAGCGACAGAACGGAAACCGTACCGGAGAAACGGTTGGCTACGTAGCACTTATTGCCGATCACAACAAGGTCGCTCGGTGTATGACCAACCTCCGCTGTGGATACCACAACAAGCTCGGAGGAAAGCTTGACGACCGTACCGTCGAGCCCCCCCTCAAGCGCGTATATGTGTGCACCGTCCGTGACCACGTTATTAATCTGTCTTTCAGAGGTATAGGTCTTTTGCAACTCACCCGTAAGAGAGAGTTTATAGATATGCCTGCCGGTTTCATCCGAGGCATACAGATGATCCCCCAAGGAAATCAGACCGTTGATGGACGTATAGGACGACATATCCCCCGGCACACCACCGGAAACAGTAACCGGAACTTGGGAGCCGTTGTCGTCGCCGTTGTCGTCGCTGTTGTCACTGTTGTCGCTGCTGTTATCGTCACGCATGATCACGACGACCATCACCAGAGCAACCACGGCAATGATGGCCAGTACGCAGAGCAAGACACGCCATTTGGGCATTGTTTTCATAGCAATTTCCTCCGTTGTATAAAAATAACAAGCTTTTTTTTGTACAAGAAACATCAGCTGTAGGCGTGCATAGAATCACCGCCGAACATTCCCACGAAAAAGAGAGTAACAATCTCAAACGCCATAGCAAGAAGTACAAACCAAGGCGCATATTTTTTAAGACTTTCGTGTCGGCGGAAGTGGAGATAGACCGACAGCGAAAGCACAGTCACAAGAGACCACGCCTCCTTATGATCCCACGACCAATAGTTGCCCCAGCACTCGTTTGCCCAGATGGCACCAAGCAGCATACCCGTCACCATAAAGGGAAATCCGGTTGAGATCAGCTGGTAAACGCCGCCCTCGTATTTCTTCTTTTCCTCCTTTGCAATAACGAAGGAGATGACGCAAAGGATGGCGGCAAGAGCGACCAGGGTATATGAGATCATATACGAGAACACGTGAGGAATGAAGAAGGGGGACTGCAGCGCGGGCGGAAAGGACCATTGGGCATCCTGCGCCATAAAGAACACCCCGGTCATAATGACCGCCTGGCTGATCATCAGGTATCTCTTCATCCATCTGCCCGCGTGGGCGTAACGAATGTAGGCGTAGATGAAACCGTAGGTCAGGCCAAGGAAGGTCAACACCTGATACATACTAACGAAGGGCATATAGCCGTTGACGACCCAGTTGTTGATCACAATGGCCGCGTTCAAGGCAAGACCCATCATCCAAAGAACGAAGGAGATCACTCCGCCCTTTTCTTTTCTTCGATACGAGACCGCAAAGGCACCGTAGTAAAAGCCTGCCGACACAAGGCAGATCATGCGAAGAAGGGTACCCGTCATCAGCGCCCACCTCCTTTTCTTCCCACTGCCGTAGCAGGGCGCGGCCGACTCTTTCCTTTGGTAGGACAAGGCCTGGCAAAACACATCAAAAAGGTGCCAAGGATCGTAATGATGATCCCAAGTGTGGATAAAAATTCGGCAGGGTCACGCTTGAAGGTGACGTGCACCTTTTCATATCCGTAGACCTCGTCCACCCCCACGTCCATCAAATAGAGCTTCCAGCCATTGACGCGCATAGTGTTGTTGACGGTCAGGGCACACGTCTCCGTTTTGCCGTCGGGATACAAGATTTCAACGATGGCTTCGTAATGCTTCACATTTTTTTGCGCTTCGTCATAATATTCGGTTTTGAAATTCGTGATACGCAGGTTAAAGCCAAGATCCACGGGAAGCTTTTTGCCGGTCACCTCGTCGATCTGCTTGCCGGGTATTTGGTTATAGTAACCCTTTAAGCCCGCGATCTGATCACTTGTCAGACCCATTTGCATCATTTGGTATTCCAGCACGGGGGTCAAAGAGCCGCCGTTGGGCACAGCTACCGTCACAGAGTAGCCGCCCGTGGCATAGATCAAGTTTCCTGCAAGAAAGGCGACGATGCCCAAATGAGCAAGGTAAAAGCCAATGGAATAGGCGCCCTTGCGGGGATTGAAGGCCACCAGCGAAACCGTGATAGCAAGACCAAGGAGAAACAGGACAGCGAAAGTCATAGCACCGCCCCAAGCCTTCCCGCCGGCAGAGGCTACGACGGTCATGACACACAGTGTCACCAAAACAAGAGCCAAAATTATATATAGCACATAGGAAAGCTTCTTGTTCATAGCGGACTCCTTTCGATCTCCATCCTCCGTCGATACAGTATGAATGGTGACTACTGCTTCATTATAGCACAGTTCTTACACAAAAGCAAGGACCTGCAATCTATTTTGATTTCGTTTTGGTAGTTTTTGAGCATAAATAACCAGCGGCCTCGCCTTGAATAAGTCCGTTAAAAACGAACAATTGAAAAAACAGCCTCCTATCAGCGTAATTAAAATAATGATGCTTTTGTAAGTTTAAGTTCCTAAAAATTCAGTATAACGAATGCTTATTATTTTGATACTGACACTCAACGCACTCTCCAAAACAAGGAAAGCCTTATAAATCAAGGCTTTAGAATAAAAAATAAGCACCGCTTTTACGATACCGTTTCGTATCATAATTACGGTGCTTATTTGGTCTGAGTGACAAGGCTTGAACTCGCGGCCTCTACCACCCCAATAATCCCCTTTTTGTCAATATCTTACGATATCGTCTGCTAACTTCGGATATCTTTTGCTTTTGAACGATATCTTTTGTTATATGGCTTTTTCGTGCGGTTTTGGTTTTGTACTTGGTGTACGAGTACAAAGCAGTTGAACCAGATAGTTGAACCAAACGCCAGTGGAACGATAAGGTATGACTTGTACCGTAAACAGTATAACATATTGTGTGGTTGATGTCAAGATGTTTGATGAAACTTTTTTATCAATATATTATTGTTGTTGATCGAGAAAAATGATATGGTTGAAAAAAGAGCGTGTTTATGGTATAATATTTTAAAATCGATACAATCGGTATAAAGCAGACAGAGATACATAGAGCAAATGATGATTGAGGAAGCGCTGAAGATTATCGAGACTATTGCAGGCGAATAAATATCAAACTTTAATATTTCCTCCGCCGCAGACCAACAAAAAGGAGACTAGTAGGATGCCATATATTCCAAAAAAACATGAAAAATATGATCTCCTCCCATGTTGCCGAAGAGATGGTGGGGAAGTGTTTGAGTACCCGGCTTCGTTGATCTATAAATTGGAAAAATTAATAGGTTTGGAATTGGGAATTTTTCCATACAATTATGATAGTTACGAAGAGTACTATGGAATGCTGGATGGCTTGATTGAAAAATACGCTGCTGATTCAAGCGTTGCGGATTTACTGCGTTTCCTAAAGGCAAAGATGCAAGAAATGAACTGCAAGGAAGAATGGTCGGTTTTAAAATACATTGGTCCCTCCGGTGATAGCTGTTTAGGCTTAACCCAAGGAAGAAATTATTATTGGCCTGCTCATCGAAGCAATCCCACATATGGCGGAGTTATTGATGACGAGGAGTTTACTGCGTATCTTTATCCTACCGCAAAAGAATTATGGGAGATACTGGAAGACCCAACAGGCATGGCCTATAATACGATTTACAATAATGGCAAAGGTTCGTTATCTGTCAAAGATTATGATCGCATCATGGCGCAACTAGCAGATACGCCGGAAAATGGTGAGGATACAGACTCTGATTTCTCACAAGCAAAGTAACAAAACGCCAAAAAAGAGGGAAAATGATATGTTAACCTACACGTATATTTCAAAAGGAAAATTCGGCTTGGTCGAGAAAACCAAGCCTGTCATAGAGCACGAGAGGGATGCGATTGTCAAGGTCACGCTGGCAAGCATCTGTTCGAGTGACCTGCACATCAAGCACGGCAGCGTGCCGAGAGCGGTGGAGGGAATTACGGTCGGGCACGAGATGGTCGGCATCGTGGAAGAGGTCGGCTCGGCGGTCACGCACGTGAGTCCTGGCGATAGAGTCACGGTCAACGTGGAAACCTTCTGCGGCGAGTGCTTCTTCTGTAAGAAGGGCTATGTGAACAATTGCACCGACCAAAATGGCGGCTGGGCGCTCGGCTGCCGCATCGATGGCGGTCAGGCAGAGTACGTTCGTGTGCCGTTTGCGGATCAGGGACTGAACAAGATTCCCGATACTGTGACCGACAGACAAGCTCTGCTCGTTGGTGACGTTCTTGCCACGGGCTATTGGGCGGCGAAGATATCCGAGATCACCGAGGACGATACCGTTCTCATCATCGGAGCAGGTCCCACGGGAATTTGAACGCTCCTTTGCGTGATGCTGAAACATCCCAAGCGCATTATCGTTTGCGAGTGTGACGAGAACCGCATCAAATTTGTGAACGAGCACTATCCCGACGTGCTGACGGTAAGACCTAACGAATGCCTCAATTTTGTTCGCGAGAACAGCGATCACGGCGGCGCGGATGTGGTGTTGGAGGTCGCAGGCGCGGACTCCACCTTCTGCCTTGCGTGGGAGTGCGCGCGTCCGAACGCGATCGTCACGGTGGTGGCGCTTTACGACAAGGCGCAGATGCTTCCTATGCCCGATATGTACGGCAAAAATCTGACCTTCAAGACCGGCGGCGTTGACGGTTGCGATTGCGAAGAAACGCTGAAACTCATCGCCGAGGGCAAGATCGATACCGAGCCCCTCATCACGCACACCTATCCGCTCTCAAAGATCGACGAGGCGTATGAGCTGTTTGAAAATAAACGCGACGGTGTTATTAAGGTCGCGGTGGAGTGTTGATGATGAGACATATATAAAAACTATTAGGAGGTGAGAGATATGGTAAATAAAATTGATGGCTTGTTTGAAGTTTGTAAAGAACAACCATTTGACGTAAAAAAGATACAAAGCTTTATTACGGAAAATAATATGAATAGTGAAGAAATAACGCGCGCGGCGTTGAAATTGTGTGATTATGGGATGTTCTCTTATGCAGACTATCTCTATGAGTATGAAAAAGAACCTCAGCCAAGTGACTTGCGTACATACAATTGGGAGCAACTATTCAATATTTTAATAGATAATGGTTTGGATGCAAATCTCGTGATTTGTGATGATGAAAGAAACCACGAGAACATACTTCATTCTGTTATGTATTTCGATGACGGCGATCTTAGTGCAAGAGTATTGCGGAACATTTTGTCAAAAGGTTTTTCGCCCAATATTCTAATTGAAAATACACCTTTTTTTGAAGAAGTAGATTGCAATTTGATAATGGATATCGATATGGGTCTATATCCTCATAAATGGCAGTTAGATAACGCTATTCGCTTTTGGATGGTACTCGTCGGCTTTGGCGGAGTAATGAAAGGAAATAAGCTCCCGGTTAATATGTGCGAAAATTACTCCCCTCAAATCTTTAAAGAATTTGAAAAGTTTGACTACAGTATTATTTACGCTAATAATGATTTTGAATTGAGAATAATAGAAAAAGAAACAAATAATCTCGTGGCTACAGTTTAAGGAGAGTTAAGGCGAATTTTATCTCCAAAGGGTCAAACACGCGGTCAAAGGCGAAAATGGGCTTGTTCAACCCTCAAAGAAGGGAAGAACAAGCCCATTTGTTTTAACACGAAAAACGAGTTTTCACGAGATTTTATTTAAGCGTAATCCGTAGAACGGTTTATATTTCCGATAAATTGTATTTAACGCTTAACTCTAATCTTTTTTATAGTGCTGTCATCAAAATGGATACCGCCGACAACATCGCCAGAGCTTAACACTTTGACTCTATAGCAAAGCGACTTACCTAAAGGCGGCTCGTCGTAACCGACAACCTCGCACATACCATAAAGTCCATGCATGAAATATGACCCGACCGAGGCGGCGTAACTCCATTGGCTGAGACGCATACTTTCTTGCGCAAGACGCCGTTCAGTAGTCGGGAAATCTATATACATCTTTTCCCAGTGAGGCTCTGGCATATTGACATCGTTTTCTTTTGGGTGGAGTGCCTCCCATCTTTTAATATAGATTTGTAGCCTGTTTTGGACTGCCTCGCTATCATATTGCCCAACATTCTCTACAAAGGATGTTGCGTAATATATTTGATTGCACACTGTTTTTTCGGGTGGCGTATCGCGATCGTAACTATGTCCAAGTTTTCGGTCATAACTCCATTTTTGATATCCGTAGGCGTCTGGTGGTATGCAAGGGACGAATCCAAGCCTTGATATGTCTTTTTGTGTCGCCGATAGCGCCTCTTCAAATCGTAATCCGTCCCAGATGTACGATGTCATAATGGAGCGCTCCAACCTCGCATTTGTTTTTCTGCACTTGAAGCAAAAATCAACATTTTGCTGCAGCGATGTAGCACCGCTCTTGCGTGCATAAAGCACGCCGCAAATAATAATTGCTATAAACACTAAAAATGGCAAGTACTACGCACCTCTCAATCTTCGGTTAAGGTCTTGTATATAGTTGCGAAACTCCTCTGCCCAAACAGCCATCCGCGACGTTGACATTACATACCATGTGTTCCTAAATTCTTTTTTGTCAATAAACACCCTTCCGCTGAGTTCGTCAATACTGTTGTATGGGGGAGGGGAATTGTGTCTAATAACGAATTGTTCTCCGCCGGCGCAGATGTATTTTCTCTCGTCAATAACTTCATCATTGTCTTGGTGTGAGTACCGAGATAAGGTTATCGAAACCCATTCGAGCTTCAGCCCATTGACCTCCAAATACCGCTTAATCTCATCCATCGCTTCCTTTTCCGACGCGACTTCCTTCATCAGCACCCCTCGACAGGATACGTTCATACCAACACCTCCGTTGCATGATAATATCAAACCACGCATCAAATAGCAGCTCTTAGCAATCATTCGGTGCGTTATCGTAATTCAAAGTTGCCTCTATCATAAGTATAACATAATAAAAAGAGGCTGTCAAGTTTGGAGCAATTCCTTTTTGAACCTGTTTCATTTTTGTCAGTAGCAAAGGTGCTGCTACTAATTCTCTATGCTTACCATGGTGCGATCAATACTGTAGCAAAGTAGATAAAATTTGATGAATATATATTAAATGTTTTTGTCGTAGGTTTTGTAAGGAAAAATCCCGCCGAGCGGGATTTTTTATAGAGTTATTTGATTTGATCAGTCCAGCCCTCAATCTTCCATACAATAAGGAAAATAAGCAGGAATACGACCCAACTAACAACGGAAACAGTCAGAACATTGATTGAACCGTCGAAAAAAAAGCCCCATACCGATGTGACCAAAGCAACAATCAAGGCCACAAACATAATGACTCCCAGCACGATCAAAAAGTTAAGTTTTCTATTCCTCGCCTTAATCTCTGATTTGGTCAGCGGCTTTGGAGGCTCGGGAGGTTTGTTGTATTCGATGAATACCTGCGGGTCTATCGTTGCGCCACATGACGAGCATTTACTCTTGTGTGAAAACACGGTATTTCCGCATTTATGACATTTGCCTATCATGCTCAATCATCCTTTTTTACGTAAACATATGGAACCGACAGACTGATGCATACTTCTCCATCGGTCGTAGCATCGATCGTAACGGCAGACGCAAGTTTGAGTACCTCACAAAATTCGACTATTTCTGATATACTAAGCTCAAACATCGGAAAATATGCAGTAACCCCTCCGTGCATTTCTTTTGGCATAATTTCACATTTGTCAAGTGAACCACCAAGTTTGGTTGCTAGTTTGTCAAAACATGAGAGAACATGTAGCAGCTTAAACCACTGTTGGCGATTGATTTGATAGTCAGCATCTTCTTGCGTTTCAAGGTAATCCAAGTATTGAGCACCGAACATTCGACCAAACTCTTCGTCCGTTAAATGATCATGCTTTGACTCTTCGTAATACATTTGTTCCTTTCCACAACGCTGCATTTGACAGTCATTGCTAATACT
The DNA here is from genome assembly GCA_045613985.1 of Eubacteriales bacterium. Lineage (GTDB taxonomy): Bacteria > Bacillota > Clostridia > Oscillospirales > CAG-272 > SIG644. The sequence goes on from JAZLCA010000017.1 coordinate 16,434, forward strand.
TATTTGTTGTATATCAGTTTCCTTTTTGCTGAGGTTACTATCGCGAGATGCTTCTGCAAGGCAGAGCGCCTAACCGCCGATGCGACAACATCAAACAGCACACGACCAGCCAATGCAAATACGCACACAATTTATTGTATCACTCGTTTTCGGGATCGTCAACAACATGATGTAAAACAACTATGTTTATTGTATCATGTATCCAAAGACTTGTCAAGCATATTAACTATCACATTGTAAGGGAGAATAAGAGAAGTTGCCCAAACAATTATCGATATAGATAAAGAAGCATCACAGCTCATCAATGCTTGCGCCCTGATGCAACGACCGAAATCGGTTCTGCTGATGCTTCCATCAGTATTGTAGCATAATCTTTTTGATTTGTCAATAAAGCATCCTTGACAGTGGGAGTAACCTTTTACACCAGACAACAAAATCGGGCGTGTTTACAAACGAAATATAAACAAGCATTTCGCTTCCGAAACGCCTGTTTTCGCTTTCTATACGAAAGTCGGCCTATTGCAAAGTGCAAAAAAGTGTGCTATAATGACATTGTCAGGCGAGCGGAAGGCATGCACCGCGAGCTGATGGAAAGGTAGGAGCGCGATGATTATCAAAGGAATTGATGAGATCGACAACCAAATTGTCAACTTGTTGTTGCAGGATGGACGTATGTCCTATTCGGATATGGCCGAGGTGGTGGGTCTGTCCCGTACCGCCGTCAAAACGCGGGTGGCCGCGCTGGAAAAGGCGGGTATCATCCGTGGCTATAAGGCTGTGATCGATCCTTTGTCCGCGCCCGAAATGATGACCTTTGTCACCAACATCGAGACCAAAGCAGAGAATTTTGAGGAGTGCAAACGGGCGTTTTGTGAGGCCACAGAGACGGTCACCATCGTACAGACAACGGGTAACTGTCACCTGCTGGCTATCTGTCTTGCCCCCGATATCAAGACGATGCGCAACTTCGTGACGCACATTTACGACACCGTCCCGGGCATTCTCTCCATCAACGCGCACGCGGTTCTCGATGTGGTCAAAGGCGCCATCCTTCCCGAAAAATAAACGATGAGGAGCGCATGCAAATGAACCAAAACGAGATTGTAAACGAATTGTTGAAATCAGCCAATGAAAACGGCCTGATCATCACGTTAAGCGAGGTTTTCGGCAAGAATATCAAAATCAGCGTCCCCTTTAGCCAGCGGGCGTGCGAGACGAGCATTGACGAGCTTGACTTTTCCGTCCGTGCCAGCAACGCGATGAAGCGGGCCGGCATTTTCACCATCGGCGAGGTTATCGACCTGATCGCCAGCGAGGATCTGACCCGCATCCGCAACCTTGGTAAGAAGACGGTCAACGAGATCAAAACCCGCATTCTGCTGTTCGGCTATGATAAGCTGACGGAGCAGGAGAAGAAGGGATTTTTCTGCAAGCTAATTGATAAAAACAATGTGTTACGAGGATGTAAATCATGACAACAGCTAACGAATTTAGGCGGGGTGACATCATGGAGTTGAATATTGAAGATGGAGAAGGCTCTACTAATCAATATAAATCTCTTGTGAATTTGAGACCAGATCGAGTTACCATTATACGGAGAATAGATGCAGATAAAATTTTAGTTGCGATGTGTAAATGGATGCCGGGAAGACACACAACGGTATTTTCAACTAACGTTGGGGATATATATGTCTATGCCAAAAGTTTTTATGCTGTTGATCAAGCTCATTTAAAATATTGCGGGGAGTATCTACTAAATTCGCATGAAGTCGTCGATACGATATATAAAATTCACAATCAATGGATTGAATGTGCTAGGCGGAAAAGAGAAGATAAAATAGCGATTAGATACCAACAGCAAGAAAGAACCAAGCAAAAAAACGCGGTACGGATGAGAATTAGAAGAGCGGAAAGGAAAAAGCAGCATGAGCTGGAATTGCGATATAAAGAGGCATATGATTTTGCTATAATAAACAACAATAAAGAGGAAATGAAAAAAATCCAAGACATTGTTGGCCACCCACCTTGCCAAAGTAGTAAAGGATATGCTTCGGCATCAGGCAGAGGGAAAATGAGCAACAAACATTTTAATCCCAAGCCATTAAGCGGAGGAAGATTCAGTCCTAAATGATAATTATTAGAAGTGAAAGGAAATATCGATGAAATATGAAGTTGGGGATATTGCTGCATGGAAAAATAATAATACATTGCCCAAACAGCAAAAAAAGATGGCCAACAGGAAGCCGGATTATTTATTGATTGTACAAGATTTAGGTGCACAATATCGAGTTGTCCCATGCTGGTTGATCAATCCAGGGTACACAATGACTGCTAATACTACTATTGGTCCTCTTTATATCTCGGCTAACAAACTGGTTTTATTTGATGAAGCCAACCTTCTGATAGATAGTGGTATACAGTTGCTAAATAGAGATGGAACCGTTTGTAGAATTTTAGACAAGAATAGGGAAATTAGAGACAAAAGGTTAAAGGCGAAGCAAAATAGAAAAATGCAACGAACTTTGAAAAAGTCGAAGGAAAGCCGAACGAACAGCAAAAAGAGAAGAGGTACACATGTGTGGGCATACTCTGACAAAGGGGAAATAATTGAAGCCACTCCATACGAGCAATGGGCTGTTAAACACCCCTATCAAGGCGGAGGATTTTCCGGAAAATAAATTGAGCAAGCACAATAAACCCAAGATAAAATGACAGGAGGAGAGCAGAATGCCCATTTGGAGACTAAGAAAAAGCAGCTTTGCCAGAAGTGTCGCGGCATATCGCTCTCAATGGAAGCGAAGCCTTGCGCGGCTGCTCATTCCCGGCTACGGCAAGCGGGGACGCGGCATTTGGCGCGATCCTAAACGCGCCAATTATAACTTTTGGTATCACCGCAAGACCATCGGAATGCAACCGATTTGGCGCAGTAAAAGCCATACCACGCGGCTGCTGGCGACTTTTGTTATTGGGATTGGCACGCTGCTCAATATTATCACGCTACCTGTGGATGTGGCGAAAACTGCAATTGTGGCCAGTAAGGTAGCCAAAACGAGAAATGCGCGCGCCGAGCGGTCATATACGAACACAAATTCGAGCACAAAATCTTCCACCGCTCATTCAGCTCATTCCCGCGCTCAAACAACTCGCGTGCCGGGTTCCCAATCCAAATCGAATTACTCGCCCGCGCCCCGCCAGTCTTCCTATCCTTCGGTGCCGAGAACACCTAGCGAGCCGTCTTATTTCGAGCGTGAAGCGGATATGAAACCCGCCGCGCCGCGCGCCGAGCAACCGGTGAGCAGACCGGTTGTTCATACTGCACCGAGTGCGGTGCGCTCGGCTCCTCCGATGGCTACGTCGACTAAAAAAGAGGAGCCTCGCCCGTCTGTCCCGACAATCACAACCGAGGCCGCGACGGCTACCTTTGAACCGCTGGTCAAGCCTGTTGCCCCTCGCAAAGAGGACGATCCCAAGTCCACACCCAAGCACGAAAAGGATCAGTATATTCGCAAGCGTATGATGATTTGCGACATCACACCTGAAGCGGAATCGCTGCACGTCGGCGATTATCTGGATATTGTTTCAGCCCCTACGCCTGAAGATAAGGGCGCGATTGCGCTGCGTGCGTCGAGCGGCATCGTCGGTTATTTATCTCGCACAGACTGTGCTCCTTATGTCGCCTGCCTCAAACTTGGCAGACGCGTCTACGCTGTTGTCAGTGAGATTACGCATAACGACGGGCAAAATGTGTATGATATCGAGACGTGGTATGATATAGGAGAATAAGCAAGTAAATTCCTGAAGAAAAAATTCACCCATAGATAAACGGAGGTGTTTACGATGAGCGACAAGAAAAATTCATTTGGTTCTTTTCCTGATTGGCTCGTGCCTGATATGGATCATGACGATGATCATGATCTGAAAGATATGTGGCTTTATGATGAGATGAGGGAACGGCAAAAGGAGCTGTTCGAAAAATCATCTTATTTGGATGAAGATGAAGAGGATGAGCTCGATGATGACGACGCTCTGATGGAGCACTTATCCGAATTGGATAAAACGGAAAGAGAATTCTTTTTGATGGACCATCCGACGATTCAACGCAGGATCGAGGATGATCCCGACCTAACGGATTTCATGTCTGAATTGGACGCAGAAAACGAAGACGACGAATTCTACGATGAAGACGACGAATTTGAGGATGAGGACGTTGACGATTCGGATGAAGAGGATGTGTTTGACGCGCGAGACGAAGAGTGGGATGACGAAGGATGCGATGCGTTTGGATACGACAAGGGCGTTTTGGCGCGAAGACGTGAGGCCCAAAGAAACCTGCGCTATTCAAACAATGACGAACAAAGCGAGCGGAGTCGATTTATTTTGAAGGGCTCTTCTGTCGCTGCGCGATATTTGACGATTTGGGGCGACTATCTGTACGCTTCTGCGATCAAGACAAAATTCGACTTGCCGTTTAATGTTCCGGATGAGGTTGACCATGTCCAAATGCGCTTATACGATCTGATGGAAAATCTAATCGCGGTGGATGTCCGCCAAGCGCTTATATGTTGGGACTGGTGCCTTGACGAGTTTTTGCCCTATTTGAACTATACAAATGAGCCTGAGGAATTGACGTATCCGCTTTTCTTGCTTTGTGAGAATTATACGGATGAGTTGCTGGATTATGTCAAACAACATCCCGCGTTTCTCGAAAAGGTCATATTACATACCCGCGAAGAGCTGTTTGGCGTGCATTATATCGTGGTAAGAGCTTTGGAGAAAGGGGAAACGATGATGGCGAAGCGCGTCATGGAGTATGCGCTTGCCAATCGGTATATTCCCTTGAACAAAAAGATCGATTGCGTCGATTTCAGTGTGTTTTTGTGCGCTCAACAAGACGATATAAGCGTCATGCGGGCGTTTCAAGAGTATGTGTTTCCCCTTGTTCACACGGTGACGGACATTAGGTTTGCCAATCAGGTGCCGATATGGAACGAGCGGATGGACGAGATTGAAAAGGAGCACGAGGAGGGATCTGAGGATGACCTTTATACAGGGGAAAATGCTTGGCGAGAAAAATACAGAGAGAATCCGATCACTTGGCTGGTAGATCCCGTGGATTACGACGATGAGGAAGAATATCTTCAAGCAAGTCAAGAAAGGAAATATGCATGGAGACGGGGACTTACCAATGTGTATGACATCCGTCCCGAAGATTTTGAAACACGTCCGGAATATGAGGCCGCTTTAAGCGAAGCGCGTCGCAAAGAGCGCGAAGAACGAGAAGAAAAGTGGAGAAAAATGATGCACGTAGAGGATACCACAGTGTATAAGTTTTGCAAGGTCAGTACGAACTATCCGCTCAAGCCACATTATTACTACCTGACTGGCGGCTTGGACGTTAAAGTTGGCGATCTTGTAGCAGTTCCGCTCGGATATAAAAACGCGGAAACGTTAGGTGTTGTCGTATCGGTTGGACAGTGTTATTCTTTTTCCTTCCCATGTGCGCTTGACGCAATGAAAACTGTTCTTCGCATTGAGGAAACTTCTTCTCATGAGTGAAATTACGAAAGGAGCCCCCTATGCCACTCCAAATCATCCGACAAGACATCACAAAAATGCAGGTGGACGCCATTGTCAACCCGACTAACGAGCAAATGATCGGGTACAGCGGCGTGGATCTTGCTATACATACCATTGCAGGAGCCAAACTGGATGCGGAATGCGCGAGCATCGCACCGCTCCAGTTGGGGCAAGCCAAGATCACGAGCGGTTACGAATTACCGTGCAAGTATATCATTCACACCGTAGGCCCCGTCTGGCAGGGGGGCGGGGCAGGCGAGAGCGATCAGCTTCGCTCTTGCTATCTTGAATCGCTCAAGCTGGCCATCGCCAACGAGTGCGAATCAGTCGCGTTTCCGCTCATTAGCTCGGGCGCGTATGGGTATCCCAAGGATCAGGTGCTCAAGTTTGCCGTTGGGATCATCACGGAGTTTCTGTTTGAGCACGAGTTGACGGTCTATCTCTGCGTTTATGATCGAGAGTCGTATTCGTTCAGCCAAAAGTTGTTCCACAACATCCGTTCGTTTGTTGAAGATGATGACGTGGACGAATACGATGCGGATCGCTTCGATAAATCCACGTTGCGTCGGCCCGGGGTCGCTCCGCTGATCGAATGCTGCGAGGCGATGGTCCCCCTTTCACCGCAAAAGCAAACGCGGAAATCGTCGGTCAAACAATCGCTCGCAGACTACATGAAGCAAATGGACAAGGGCTTTCGGGAGATGCTATTCGATCTGATTGACGAGCGGAGCATGACCGACGTTGAGTGCTACAAAAAGGCCAACGTGGACAAGCGCACCTTCTCCAAAATCAAGAGCAACAAGGACTACCGCCCCTCCAAGCAGACGGTCATCGCCTTTGCCATCTCACTGCGATTGAATTTGGATCAGACGCAGGCGTTGCTTGCGACCGTCGGCTTTACGCTGTCGAGAAGCAGCGTGTTTGACAAGATCATTTTGTATTTCATCCTTAACGGGAACTATGATATTTTTGAGATCAACCAAGCTCTGTTTGCGTTTGATCAGACGTTATTAGGGGTATAGCATGGAAAAGAAGATAGTAGACAAAAGCGGAAGTATTGGCATTGCAGGCGAATTTTTCGTAGCAGCGGAATTAACCCGTCGAGGCTACGTTGCTTCGCTCACCAGCAAAAACACGAAAGCAATTGATATTCTTGCTTCTAATAAAGACGGAAGCAAAACAGTGGCGATACAAGTTAAGACGAGCGACAATAAGAAAACCAATCGATGGAAGATGAGTGAGACGTCCGAAAAAGTAATATCGGATAATCTCTTCTATATTCTCGTTAATATGAGAGAAGGCGAAATGCCCGACTATTTCATTGTTCCAAGTATCGTGGTGGCCACAAAAATCAAAATAGATCACGAAAATTGGTTAGCAATGCCTGGTAAAAAAGGTCAAAAACGAAATCCCACAACCATGAGAATTTTCACTTTCGAAGATAGTGAGCAAGAGCAAAAATATAAAGATGCTTGGAAATTGCTTAACTTGTAAAAAGTCGCTCATCAAGCGACCAAACCTCCCTTTGACTGTGCTAAAATAAAGGCACAAAACAAAGGGAGGTTTTCTACTATGAAAAACAACGTAACGGAACTCGTATTTATTCTGGATCGCAGTGGTTCGATGTCGGGCTTTGAGGCGGACACCATCGGCGGATTTAACGCCACTATCGAAAAGCAGAAGGAGCAGGAGGGCAAGGTCTACGTGTCCACCGTGCTGTTCGACAACGAAAGCGAGGGCATCCACGACCGCGTGGATATCGGTGAGATCAAGCCTATGACGCGCAAGGATTATCAGGTGGGTGGTTGCACCGCGCTCCTGGATGCCATTGGCGGTGCCATCCATCATATTGGCAACGTCCACAAATACGCCCGCCCCGAGGACGTGCCCGAGCATACCGTCTTCCTCATCACCACCGACGGTATGGAAAACGCCAGCCACCGCTATTCCTCCGCTCGTGTTAAGGAGATGATCAGGCGCCAGCAGGAGCGGTACGGTTGGGAGTTTATCTTCCTCGCCGCCAACATCGACGCCGTCGAGACGGCCGAGAGCATC
>JAZLCA010000018.1:0-34826 GCA_045613985.1 Eubacteriales bacterium
TGGTCGTGATGATGGTGATGACCGTGATGGCATTCGTGCTCGTCCTCGTCATGGTGATGGTGGCACTCGCACTCGGGATCGTCGCACTCATGATCGTGATGGTGGTGATGACCGTGATGGCATTCGTGCTCGTCCTCGTCATGGTGATGGTGGCACTCGCATTCGGGATCGTCACACTCATGATCGTGATGATGGTGATGACCGTGATGGCATTCGTGCTCGTCCTCGTCATGGTGATGGTGACACTCGCATTCGGGATCGTCGCACTCATGATCGTGATCGTGATGGTGATGATGGTGATGGTGATGGTGATGGTGATGGGCATCATGCTCCATGCGGGCCAGTTCATCTGCCAGCGTGTTGCTTTGTTCCATCGCCTCCACCAGCTGTTTGCCGTCCAGCGCGTCCCAAGGCGTGGTGACAATGATAGCTGCTTGGTTGTGTTCACGCAGCATAGTGACACAAGCAGTCAACTTATCCTGAGGAATGTGATCGGTATGGCTGAGTACGATACAGCGAGCGTGCTCGATCTGATCGTTAAAAAACTCACCGAAGTTTTTCATATAAAGCTTGCATTTATTTGCATCGACCACGGTCGTATAGCTGTTGAGCACAACCTTCTCGCTCAATACGCCCTGCACGGCTCGCATGACGTCGGACAGCTTGCCGACACCCGAGGGTTCAATGAGAATACGGTCGGGAGAAAACTCCTCCAGTACCTGCGCGAGCGCTTTGGCAAAGTCGCCCACCAGCGAGCAGCAGATACAGCCCTGGTTCATTTCAGTGATTTGTACACCGCATTCCTTCAAAAATCCGCTGTCAATGCCGATCTGACCGAACTCGTTTTCAATGAGCACGACCTTCTCGCCAGCGTACGCCTCGCGGAGCAGTTTTTTGATCAGTGTCGTTTTTCCAGCACCGAGAAAACCCGAGAAAATATCAATTTTTGTCATTCCTTTTATCATCGTCCTTTCTTTCGATATATGCCGCCGGATGCCCGAACGGCACTATACTTCCAATATAATATTGTACTCGCTTTTGTGCTGATTGTCAATAACTTGATGACGAAAACGAAGCTGAATCGTGCGCTTTTGCTCAATGTAACTATTTGTTCATATTTTGTTCTTTTTGAGTTAATAAAATTGTGGTTATATATATACAACTGTAATTAGGGCAAGATTTTTAGGCTTTGCCCACTCTCGAAGACAAGAAAGGAAACTTGATATGAAGATTGGAGTAATGGTAGAAAGCTTCCGTCTGGGCTTCCGCGCGGGCGTAGAAAAGGCAGCACAGTTGGGTGCTGCAGGTATTCAGGCATACGCTACCGGTGGTGAGTTGGGCTTTGCCACTATGACCCCCGCCAAGGCAAAAGAGGCACTGGATATCGTGAAGTCCAACGGTCTTGTATTCTCGGCTATCTGCGGTGATTTTGGTTACGGCTTTGACGATGCCGCCCGCAACCCCGAGATGATTGAAAATTCCAAGCGCGTCATTGACGTGGCTAAGATGCTGGAGTGTGATATCGTTACTACGCATATTCACCGCGTTCCCGACGTCGAGTGCGAGCAGAAGGAGATTCTGCGTGCCGCTTGCACCGAGCTTGGCAGATACGCTGACTCGATGAATGCGAAATTCGCGTTGGAGACCGGTCCTGAGCCCGGTGCTATTCTGGGCGGCTTCCTTGCTAGCCTTGATACCACGGGTGTTCGCGTCAACTTCGACCCTGCCAACCTTGTCATGGTCGCAGGCGACCGTCCTGAGAATGCGCTGAAGGCTCTTGGTCCGTACGTCGTACACACCCACGCAAAGGATGGCATCAAGTTGCGCAAGCCTGCGGAAGGTGAATTGATCGTCGGTGAAGAAGCTCTGCACCACGCCGAGCTTGCCAAGATGGGTCACACCTATCTCGAGCTGCCTTTGGGTAAGGGTGACGTTGATTTCGACGTTTATCTGCCCGCGCTGCACGCTGCCGGCTTTGACGGTTTCTTGACCATCGAGCGCGAGGTTGGTGCTTCTCCGGAGGCAGATATCGCTATGGCAGTTGACTTCTTGCGTGAGAAGCTGGCCAAATATTCTCTTTGATTTTTTGTGCGCCGAGCAATGCGCGGCACGGGAATGACGGAGGATGCATGATTTTTCGGATGCATGACTTTGACGAGAGCCTTGGAACTGCGAGCCGATGTGATTGTCAGAGAAATGAGCCGTAAGGCATGATCCCACCCCCGCAATGCGCGGCCGGATGTGCAATGAACGCCGCAGACTCTTTCAGCCAAGCAATGATGCCCGTTTCTTTGACCGGCGGGTGACGTTGTCCGGCTGACTGTCAAACGGTCGTCGGGCTGAATTGCTGACCTTCGGAATACGGCAAAACAGCATAGACTGCGGTCTGCGGGGTGCCTATAGATTCCTTACAAAAAGAGACGAAGCACGTTGTTTGCTTCGCCTCTTTTTGTTTTTATGGATGGATCGGAACTCCGTTCAATACCGCTTGTGTTAGCTTGTCGCCGCAATAGACCAGCTTGAGCGAGAAAAAGGGAACGTCCTCGTCCAAAAGACGCAGGAAAATGCGGTCTCCTTCCCACATGGGAAGACGGAGCAGATCCTTTTTGTCGATCCAATCCAGGACGCCCTCGTCGCAATCCTCTCGCATTGCTCCTTCGTATTCGGTTGCGGTGAACAGATGCATATATTCGGTGGGATAGAGATCCGAAACGAAGGTGACGATGCCGCGGTAGCGGTAGTTGGTCAGGATAAGTCCCGTTTCTTCCCGTGCCTCCCGCAGAACACAATCTTCCGGGCTCTCGCCGGCTTCGAATTTTCCTCCAATGCCGATCCACTTGTCATGGTTTTCATCATTTTGCTTTCGGATGCGGTGCAGCATCAGGTATTTGCCGTCCCGTTCAATATAACAAAGCGTCGTGTTTTTCATGCGCCACCTCGGAATTTCGTCGTTATGACTATATTGTAGCACATATTTTGTTCGCCGTCAAGTAAAGATTACGGTGGCGGAACATTGAATATTCAAAAATGCACAAAAATATTCATGTTTTGTGAATATTTCGGGATAAAAACGGGAAACTTGAATAAATTATCGAAATTTTTCTGAATATTTTTCAAAAAGGTATTGACAGAGCCGAGAAAATGTGTTATAATCCTGCCATCGTAAAAAAAGCCGCCCCGAGCGGCAAAACCAAACAAAGAGAGGTAACTAATTATGAAAAAAATTCTTGCAATCGTGCTGGCTCTTCTGATGCTGGCTACGACGCTGTGCTTCACTTCTTGCGGTGCCAAGGGTAAGACGCTGGACCAGGTCAAGAAGGACGGCAAGCTGGTCGTCGCTACTAGCCCTGACTTCCCCCCGTTTGAAAGCATCGAGGGCGGTGAGGTCGTTGGTATCGAGGTTGATATTCTGAACCTGATCTGCAAAGAACTGGGCGTTGAGCTTGAGATCATCCAGATGGACTTTGACTCCGTTCTGATGGGCGTTCAGTCCGCGAAGTACGACTGCGGTATGTCGGGTATCACGGCAACCGACGCTCGTAAGGAAAATATGCTGTTCACCACTCCCTACTACAAGGCCGCTCAGGTAATTGTTGTCAAAGAGGGCAGCGATATCAAGGGCAAGGCAGACCTGGAAGGCAAGAAGGTATCCGTTCAGACCGGTACCACCGCAGACGAGGGCTGCACTGAGGCAGGTTTGAAGGTCGAGGCATTTGCCGCTAACGCCGATGCGAAGGCTGCTCTGACTACCGGCAAGGTGGATGCTTGGGTTGTTGATAACCTTACTGCATTGCAGATGGTCGAGGAGGGCGACGGACTCGTTGTTCTTGAGGAAAAGATGACCGAAGAGCCCTATGCATTTGCATTTGCGTTCGGTTCCGAGGATCTGGTAGCTGAGATCGATAAGATTCTGAAGGATCTGATCGCAGATGGCACCATCGAGGGTATTTTCGAACAATACAACGAGACTTATTTCAAGCCCTGATTCGAAATATAATACCAATGATATAGCGGCTCCGCACAAGCTTTGCGGAGCTGCTCTTTGAGTTTTCTGCCCTTTTGGGCATATGAAAGGAATTTGCTTACATGAGCTGGTTTAACAAGCTGTACGAGACCTTTATTGAAGACAACCGTTATATGTGGCTGGTCGAAGGTCTGCTCAACACCCTTCTCATTACGCTGTGTGCACTGGTCATTGGCGTTTTGATCGGTACCGTGATTGCGGTGACCAAATATTTCTGCGAGGATAACAAGAAGCTTCGCATATTCAGTTGGCTCTGCGATGCTTATACCACGATCATTCGCGGTATTCCCATTACCGTTCTGCTGCTGGTCTTCTTTTATATCGTGTTGGTATCGGCTGACGGTGTCGTTGTTGCTATCGTTGCCTTTGGTATCAACTCCGGTGCCTACATGGCCGAGCTGATCCGCAGCGGTATCAATGCCGTTGACAAGGGCCAGATGGAAGCCGCAAGAAGCCTGGGCCTTTCCAAAGGACAGGCCATGGCCAAAATCATTTTCCCGCAGGCCATCAAAAACATTCTTCCCGCCATTGGTAACGAGTGCATTGCGTTGCTCAAGGAGACCTCGGTTGCGGGTTACGTAGCGATCGTTGACGTTACACGTGCGGCAACGAACATCAGAAACAAAACGTTTGATGCAGTCAATCCCATCATTCTGCTCGCCCTGATTTATCTCGTGATGGTCGTTGCGATGACGTGGTTGCTGTCGATTTTGGAAAGGAGGTTGCGCAAGAGCGATGGAAAATAAAGAAATTGTGATCAGCACCAAGGGGCTGAAAAAGGATTTTGAGAACCTTCAGGTCCTCAAGGGCATTGACGTTGATATCTACAAAGGCGACGTCGTTTGCGTAATCGGTGCTTCCGGTTCGGGTAAATCCACTTTTCTTCGTTGCTTGAATTTGTTGGAAAAGCCTACGGGCGGAAGCATTCTGTTCGACGGCGAGGATCTGACGGGTGCTAAGGTTGATTTGAATCTGCACCGTCAGAAAATGGGCATGGTGTTCCAACAGTTTAATCTTTTCCCCCACTTGACCATCATGCAAAATTTGACGCTTGCTCCCATGATGCTCAAAAAGATGCCGCGAGAGGAGGCCGAGAAAAAGGCACTGGCACTGCTTGCCAGAGTCGGCCTGGACGACCGTGCCGATTCCTATCCTAACCAGCTGTCGGGCGGTCAGAAACAGCGTGTGGCGATCGTTCGAGCCCTTTGCATGGAGCCGGAGGTCATGCTGTTTGACGAGCCTACCTCTGCACTTGACCCCGAGATGGTCGGCGAGGTATTGGACGTTATGAAGGAATTGGCCCGCGAGGGTATGACCATGGTGGTCGTTACACATGAAATGGGCTTTGCGCGCGAGGTGGCAGACAGAGTTCTGTTCATCGATCAGGGTGTAATCTTGGAAGAAGGAGCTCCGGGAGAGTTTTTCGCGAATCCACAAATGGCGCGTACGCAGGAATTTCTTGCGAAGGTGCTGTAATACAACAAGGAACTGTCAGATCATTTGTCCTTTGGGGGACACGACCGGACAGTTCCTTATTATTTGCGGTGATCATGTTATACTTTATTGTAAATAATTTGCAAAGGATATTGCAATTTGACGTAAAATTTGATACAATATTATGTAGATGCGTTGGTTGCGTCTGCGAAATTCTAAAACCAACAAGGAGAGGTCAGTATGCGAGAGGAACAGGCACTTTTGCTGGTCAAAGAAAGATATGAGCAATTATTCTGGCAGGGATGTGTCAGAGAATACATTAACATCGGTTACGATGCATCTTTGTCGGTTGAACCTTTGGTTCCGGGCGATGCACCGGGAACCTACTACTGGCCGGATTTGGACTATACCAATCTTTCCCGCAGCTGTTGGGACTCGGCCAATCACTATAACCGCATTTTGCGTATGCTCTGCCAGGACGGCAAAGAAAAAATAGAGAAGGACGAAAACTATCGCGAGCGGGTGCTGGGAGCGGTGCGCTATTGGCTGGTTCATGATTTTATCAACCCCAACTGGTGGCATAATGACATCGGTACTCCCAACCACATGACGGCACTTGGCTTGATGCTGTGGGAATTCCTTCCCGAGGATATGCGAGAGGGAATGGTGGCTCTTGCCGCCCGCGGCTCTATGAAAACGAGAACGGATATTCCCAGATGGACAGGAGCGAACCTCATCTGGGGTATCAGTAACTCCATCCGTCACGCCTTGATGACGAACGATGAGGAACTGCTTCGCGCCGCTGCCGCGCGTGCGGAACAGGAAATCTACGCGGGAGCCATCGAGGGTATCCAGGACGACGGTTCCTTCTGTCAGCACGGTCCGCGTTGGTATTCGGGCGGATACGGTTCTAACTTTACCTTTGACCTTTCTCAGCTGGCTTACGTCTTTTCCGGCACACCCTACGCGTTTGCAGAGGAAAAGATTCAAATTCTTCTGACGCACATTCTGGACGGCCAGCGCAACATGATGCATCACGGCTATTTTGACTATAACGGTGTCGGACGCGAGTTCACCCGCCGCCGTGCGGTACATTCCCGCATCATTCACTACGGCGTCGATCTGCTTTGCCGCATCGAAGACATTGCCCGCCGCGACGAGTTGATCGCCTTCCGTGACGACAACGCACTGGGCGCGGTCGTTTGCGAGGGAAGCTACGATGCAACTCGCCATTATCCCAAGATCTCGTATCTTGCCCATAACAAAAACGGCACGCATATCGGCATTAAATGCCACGCACCCGGCCAGTATGATATGGAGGTGTGCAACGCCGAGGGCCATCTGTGCTACAATATGTCCTACGGTACCCGCACCTGCTTTATGCGCCGCGGCGATGAGTATCTGGACGTCAATCCCGTCTACGATTTCGCCCATATGCCGGGTACAACGGCGCGTCTTGAGACGGAGGATCAGCTCAAGGTCCGCATGGACTGGTGGTGCCTGCCTCTGCCGAACGACCACACGGGCGGCATGACGAAGGGAGACCGAGGCATCATTTACGAGCGCCCCGAGCACGACGGTATTGCGGCGATGGTCAGCTTCTTTGCATTTGACGGAACGCTTGTTGCGTTGGGTGCGGATATTCGGGATGAATCCCCCGAAAAGGGAGATTTGACGACAACGCTGGATCAGTGCCACGCCCGCGATATGGAATGGGCGGAGGACGGTCAGAGTGTTCACAACGGCGAATTTACTTATCACAATCTGGATGCCAATACCCGCCTGTGCGCCGGTACTGCTTTACGCGAGGGATCTTGGACCCGCAACAGCTATGAGGAGCCGCTGACGCACGAAGAGGGAGAATTGTTCTGCGCTTATATTCCTGTCGAGGGGCAGGGCGCATCCTATGCCTATGCGGTTACCGCTCGCGGTCAGGCGCATGGCGTGACGGTGTTGTGCAACACCGCTGCTTGCCAGGCGATCCTGTTGTCAGACGGCAGTGTGATGGCTGTCTTCCATGAGGCAGGCGAATTGAAGGTGGGAGATCGAACGCTGACGGGCGAGGCTCGCGAGTGCTTGATCGAGATGGCGAAATGACACAAGGAGTAATATGACATGAAAAAAGGAATCGGTTATTATATGAGAAGCTATTTGAAGAACAATGCGCTGGTTTTGTTTTTCGAATTGGTTGTCATCGTGCTTTTGGCGCTGGTTTGCACCGTGCTTTTGGGCGGCCAGCCCGTATGGCTGGGACCGGCGATGGCACTCGTGGCTTACCTGTTGGCTGAAATGCGTTTTATGATGGCTTATGTGGCATCGAACGTGAATAAAGAGGCCAAGGAAGAAGAGAAGGAAACGGAGGAAGACGATGTCTTTGGCGAACAAGCCAGTGAGCCGGACGATGATCTTTCGTATGATGAATACACGCCTCCCGCTCCCATTTCCGAAACAACGATGGATCAAGAACGGATCCGTGCAGAATGGGACGACAAGCCCGTCGAGGTCCACCAACCACAGGCCATGTCGGATGCCAAAGACTTGGACGATGACCTGGATCTGCCCGCCAAGAGCACCCTGGACTTGGGTGAATGATTTTGGATTTTCAAAAATAATATACTATATTTTTTAAAGGAGCGCAACATGAAACACAATCTTCTTAAGTTGGTGCTTTTGATCTGCTGCCTGACGCTGGTTTTCGGCCTTTGGAGCTGCGGCACCCCCTCCACTGACGAGCCCGGTGACACTCCCGGCACGGATGTCCCCGGTACAGATGAACCCGGCACAGATGAGCCCGGTACAGATGAGCCCGGTACGGACGAACCCGGTACCGATGAGCCTGCCCCGGCTGGTTTGCAGCTGTTCAACGAAGACGGTAGCTTCCGCTACACCGTTATTCGTCCCGACCGCAACGACGTCAACATTAACAAAGCCGCAGCACAGCTGCGTGTTTCTATTCAGGAAATTCTGAACACCCAAGTTAGTATTAGCGATGACTGGATCGACCGAGGTGTGACGGAGGAAGAGATTGCAGCCAAGTATGAGATCCTCATCGGCCGCACCAACCGCCCCGAGAGCCAGCAGGTGATGGATTCTATCGGCGAGTATACATACAAGATCGTCGTCGTTGGCAATAAGATCGTACTTGCGGGCGACAGCGAAAAGTCGCTCTTGATGGCGATTCAATGCTTTGTGGATACCTATTTGAAGGATACCACGCTTATTACGGATACTCTGGACTTTACCGGAGAATTTGTGCCTCACCCCATCGACATCAAGCTGGAGGATAAGTCCAATGGCAAGTCCAATCCCCGCTTGGTACAGACCAAGTATCCCACCGAAGATGTCGTTATTGCTGACATCATCGTGACTGAGGACGGCTACGCCGTCAGCAACAATGGTATCGGCGACAGCACCGCGGGCATTCAGAAGGCTCTGGATGACTGTGCCAGAAACGGTGGTGGTACCGTATATCTGCCTGCCGGTATGTATGCTATTTCGGGTAAGATCCAGATTCCTCCTTACGTAACGCTGCGCGGTGACTGGCAGGATCCCGATGCCGGTACCGAATACGGCACCATTATCTGCATTTACGGCGAAAGCTACGACGGTTACGCTCCCGGCAAGGAAGTCGTTGAGGGTACCTTTATGTTGGGCGGCTCCGGCGGTGTGGTCGGTCTGACCGTTTACTATCCCGAGCAGTCGTTGGATAACATCAGATATTATCCCTTCGCGTTCTATACCGACGGTAACGGCAACAACTATATGCTCTCGACCGTCAAAAACGTTACCGTTCTCAACGGTTTCCGCGGCATCGGTGCTTGCTGTAATTCGAGCGGCGGCGCTCACGAGCAGCTGACGGTTGAAAACTTCAAGGGTACCTTCCTTTACACCGGCGCCGAGGTGTACAACCAGGCGGACGTCGGTACTTGGCAGGACGTTGTTATCAGCAACAAGTATTGGAAGCAGGCTACCGGTGAGAAGATCCAGGCGGCTGATGCAGCCAAGCTGGACACGTATACCAAGGCAAATGCCGTTGGTCTGAAGCTGGGTGACTTGGAGTGGACCGAGTTTGAGTCTCTCAAGGTCAGCGATTGCAGCATCGGTATCGAGATCATGGTTGGTAAGAGAATTCAGTTCGCAGGTTCTCTTCTGGATATCGAAATTCTGAACTGCGGCAAGGGTATGCTGATCCATCAGCTCGACCGCCGTTGGGGTATGGTCATTGCCCGCAGTACCATTGAAAACGGTATCTACAACTACAGTTTCCAAAACAACGAGGGCCAGCAGCCCGGTATGGTTAAGCTGTGTGACGTTAAGGTCACGGGCGATCTCAAGGGCGAGATTTCGGTAGATGACAGCCTCTTGGCTGCTTACGAGGCGGATTTCAAGAGAAGTTACGTCAAGCCCAATGCGATTCTTTATGTAGCGGATCTTGACAAAACGGGTAACACCGACGTTTCGGATGCATTGCAGGCCAAGCTGAATGAGGCCGCAGCTACGGGCGGTGTCGTTTATCTGCCCGGCGGTTATTATCGTCTGGATAAGCCCATCGACGTTCCCGCAGGCGTAGAGCTTCGCGGATCCTCCTCTGTGGCAACCAGAGAACAGGGCTGGAAGTGCAACGGTACGGTCATTCTGAGCTATTATGGCGATGATGCTTCCTCCAGTCCCGACGATCGCGCACTCATCACCTTGGCAGGTGACTACGCAGGTTTGAACGGTATTCGTATCATCTATCCCGAAAACGGTCCTTACGATGAAAACCTCAATACCACCTTCGCTGTCCGCGGTCAGGGCAAGGGCGTATACATGGTCAACGCCATGATTTCCGCTTCTGCTTACGGCGTTGACTTCAGAAACTGCGACGAGCACTTCATCAAGAAGGTCACCACCTGCTGCTATTATAACACCTTCCTTCTGGGCGGTAAGAACGGTATGCTCAACGGCTGCCTGCAGAACGGAACGGTTCTGGCTCGTACCAGCGCAAATCACCTCCAGAACTGGATGGCGGAAAGTAATGTGTTTACTGACCTGTTCAATCCCATTACCCGCCCGAACACTCAGTACATCGTGCTGGAGGGAGCGGAAGGCCAGCAGGTCTACAACACCTTTGCTTACGGTGTTGCAAACATGATCGTATGCAACAACTCGACTGCACTGGTGGTCAACATTGGTTCGGATAACCTTGGCGACAGCAAGCCTCAAATCATCATGAACAGCGGTAAGCTGGTTACCATCAACTCGATGCGTTGGAACGGTAAGTCTTACGAGCATAACGGCGGTACGCTGGAAATGTACAACAGACTCACCATCAACAACAAGAAGGAAAAGACCTATAACGAAACCAAGTAATGATACATAACAGATCCCGCGGGGGCCATGTGGCCCTCGCGGGATCTTTCGCAGTGCGGAGAAGTGACACGAAATCCGGCATTTCCCGTGAAGTCTATTGACATTTTTTTCTCTGTATGCTATAATGGTGCCACACAAAAGAATAACACGGATCGTCCTGCTTCATTGCAGGAAATCGGGCCTGCCGCGCGACGGCAACGCTCGGGGATAAGGAAACGCGGTGAAAATCCGCGGCAACAGCCATTGCCGTGATGGAGACCACTCCTCAGTCGGAATGCTTATCGGTCTGTGCCTGACAAAAAACTCTTGGGCAAATGGGGAGATCGTCGGAGCAAAAACGGATACGGCAGGGTATCCTTTTTGGTCATGATCATGCACCCCAGGAAGGGTGCTTTTGTTTTATCCTTTTTGTGACTTCAAACACGAAAGGAAGAAAAAATCATGAAAAATCAAATTAAATCGGTCATTGCGTTGTTGCTTTGCTTTTTGAGCATCTTTTGCCTCGTCTGTTGTGCTGACAAGGTCGATGCCGCGGGCGTTTGGGAGGATGCTACTTATCTGAACGATAAGGAATTCGGCAAGGGAAGTAAGACCATCGAGGTTGAGATCAAGGTGGAAGATCAATCCGTCACGTTTACGGTCCATACCGATAAAGAAACGCTGGGCGATGCTCTCTTGGAATACGGCATCATCGAGGGCGAAGCAGGTCCGTATGGATTGTACGTCAAGAAGGCAAACGGCATGCTGGCCGATTATGACGTCAATCAGCGCTACTGGGCGTTCAGTAAAAACGGCGTTGATTTGTTGACAGGCGTGGATATGGAGTCGATCGCGGGCGGCGAGCATTATGAGATCACCTACGCAAAATAAATCCGATCAACCCACATCCGCTCGCCGTCGCTCATCCAAGCGTCTGTTTGAAATGGTTCTGTTTTCAATGCTGGGCGCTTTGATGTTTTGTTCTGATATCATCATGGAAGCGCTGCCCAACATTCATTTGCTGGGTATGCTGATCGTGGTATACACCATTGTTTTTCGCCGGAAGGCTCTGATCCCGATGTATGTCTACGTATTCCTCATGGGTGCCTTTGCGGGATTTGCCTCATGGTGGGTCCCCTACCTGTATATTTGGACAATCCTTTGGGGCGTTGTCATGCTGTTGCCTAAGCGTATGCCGCGGTGGTTGGCCTATCCTGTCTATACGGCAGTGTGCGCCTTACACGGTCTGTTTTTTGGCGTGCTGTATGCACCGTTTCATGCCCTTATCTCCGGCACCGGATGGGCAGGGATGATTGCGTGGATTGTTTCCGGCATCAGCTTTGACGTGCTGCATTTTATCGGCAATCTGGCAGCCGGACTGTTCATCGTCCCGGCATCCGAATTGCTCATGCGGCTGAAACGGAAATATTTAAGATGATTCAAAAAATCCGGGAGTTCCTGCCAAACTCTCGGATTTTTCTTTTTGGTTTCTATTGCTTTTTTGGTCAAAATCCGTTATAATGTTAGTATCAAGTAAACGGAGGTTAATATGAAACGCTTTACTAAATTATTGGCATTGCTTTTGGCGCTGTTGTTTGTCCTTTCCTGCGGCGTAGCTTGCCAACAACCGAGTACCGACTCCCCCGGCGATGATACTCCTGGCGATGATACTCCCGGCAAGGATGAGGACAACAAGCAGGAGCCGGCTCCTGTTGTGATGGTCGATATCGTTAAGGACGGTAAGACTAATTTTACCGTTGTCCGCAGCGAGAAATCCATGCCTAAGGGAAGTGATACCCTGACCGCGATACGTATTCGCTTGGCCATTGAGGCGGCAACTTCGTGTAAAATTGACATCTCGGACGACTGGGAGAAGGACGAAGAGAGCAACAACTATGAAATTCTCGTCGGCCGTACCAACCGCCCCGAAACGGCTCTTTTGCCGGAACACTTGGAAAAGGATGAATTTGTCATTCTGTTTACCGGCAAAAAGATTCTGATCGATGCAGGATCCGACTATGCATTTGAGCAGGCTGCTCTGTATTTCATGGTTACATACCTTGGCTATGACGAAGCAACCGACTCTTATTCCAAGACGGACCTTGCAATCCCTGAAAATTTGGACTATAAGTCGACGCTGGAGTACCCTCCCGTGGTATACCTGATCAGCGGAAGCCTGAAATCGCACGGTGGCACCGGCACGGGAACTCAGGTCGAAAACGACGTCGTTCGCCTGATCACCAGCTTGCAGGGCCGTCTGAACAAAAACGCAGAAGAGAACAAGCTGTACGTTTATTGGAACTCCGACTCTCAGGACACCTTCTGGCTGGATTATATTTCCGGCGAGGATAAAATGCTGGGCGGATGCGTCCGCGAAAATATTTCGAAGTGGTCGGAATTCTGGGAGGTCTTTGGCTCTTACATTCAAGAGGCGGGCCTTGTTGTGTGGGATCCCAACGTTCCTTCGACGGCCAACGTAGCCGCTACCGTTTGCAGTGTTGACGGCTATCTGCCTGTGTGCTACAGCAAATCTAAAGGAAGCTTGTATCAGTGGCTCCTGGATCATGACGTTCCCGTTAAGCTGGACCTGACGGATATGTTTACGGGTAAGGGTAACATCCCCGGCACGACGATCCCCTCCACCGGATCCATCAAGTGTGACCCGTATATCTGGGCGCTGGAAAACTACATGGATCGATGCAATCCTGCCATGATCGCCTACGTGCTGGACGGTGCTTCCTGCATCCCCGGCAATTACGTTTATGAGAAGGGCGGCGCCCCCGGTGCGAACGATAACCAACTGTACAGCCACGATTATTACATCTATAACGAGTGTTTCTTTATTGACCTCACTTGCGTGACCGAAGAGGCGCCTTGCGATGACCCCGATCAGTCGTTGGGTACCGATGCTGCAACGTTGGAGCTGATCTTGAGCACCATGCACGACCGAAATAACGGTAAAATGATCAAGTTCATGGGCTTCCCCCCCTGGTACATGAAGTATACGACTCATAATGGTATGGGTACCATTCTTAAGCCGACGGAGCTTGAGTGGGAATTTGTTGAGTTTATTTCGAAGTACAACTGTGTCAAGGAGGCCGACGCGGCTCATCCTGCGTGGATGACCAACGCATCCGTTTACTGCCAGTACGAGACGGATATGGAATACAACAACACCGAGTCGGATGCCGGTGAGATCTATAACAAGAAGGTTCGTTATTTCACCATCTATATGGGTGACTACGACTCCTCGGCATGGCTCAAGCAGCACATTCCCGGCTACTTCCGCGATCCTGCCCGCGGTGACGAATATCCTCTGATGTGGGGCTTCAACCCCAACCTTGCAGACCGCGTTCCCATGATCTTCGACTACGTCTACGAAAATCTGGGCATTGACTACATTGTCACGGGCGACAGCGGTGCGGGTTACGTCATTCCTTCGGCACTTCCCGAGCTTGACACCTGGGTGGAATTCAATATGCCCTACATGGAAAAGTTTGACTTGGATATCGTTGGCTTTATCATCAACGCATACAACAAGATGACTCCCGAGATCTACGAGGCGTATGCCGAGATTGCTCCCGTGGGCTCCTTCCACAACGACAGCTCGCAAAAGCTGACCGTCCTCAACGGCGAGACGGTATATATGCACCTGATGAATGGTATCGAGCCCGTCAATCCCGACGTTAAGGATGAGACCGGCAGATCCACCTTCGATAAGATGTATGAGTACATAACCAAGACCGGCAACAACTTCTCGGCCTACCGTACGGTCGTTAAGAGCCCGAGTGACGTTATCAACTGCATCGAGGGCTTCATTGAGTATGCCAACGCCAAGGACGACGGTTACACCTATATGTACGTCGATCCCTATACGCTGTTCGACCTGGTTCTCCAGTCCGGACAGGGTACGCAGATTTGGAGTAACTAATCTGTCTTTTTTGAAGGGGAGTTGCAATGCAACTCCCCTTTTTATGTCGTTTTTTGAAAGTTTGTGTATCATTTCTTGCAAAAACTATTGACAAAATACGCATCTAGGTATATAATACCAACATAAGATAATGGGTAGTGTTTCGATAGCGAATGTGCCGACCGAAGCCCATTTTAATTGATGATTACGGAGGAATTTATTATGAAAAATCAATATCTTTTGGACGTTCTTGAGGCTGTTAAAAAGCGCAATCCCGGCGAGCCTGAATTCATTCAGACCGTAACCGAGGTATTTGAGTCGATCGAGCCTGTCATCGACCGCCGCCCCGATCTCGTAGCCGCAGGCGTAGTCGATCGTATGGTCGAGCCTGAGCGTCAGATCACCTTCCGCGTTCCGTGGGTGGACGATCAGGGCAAAACCCAGGTCAACCGCGGCTTCCGCGTTCAGTTCAACAGCGCCATTGGCCCGTACAAGGGCGGTCTTCGTTTCCATCCTTCCGTTAACGCTTCTATTATGAAATTCCTCGGCTTTGAGCAGACCTTCAAAAACTCTCTGACCTCGCTCCCCATGGGCGGTGGCAAGGGTGGCTCCGACTTTGATCCTCAGGGCAAGTCCGATGCCGAAGTTATGCGTTTCTGCCAGAGCTTTATGACGGAGCTGTTCCGCCACATCGGCGCAGATACCGACGTTCCCGCCGGTGACATCGGCGTCGGCGCACGCGAGGTCGGCTATCTGTTCGGTCAGTACAAGAGACTCGCCAACGAGTTTACCGGCGTCCTGACGGGCAAGGGTATTCCTTACGGCGGTTCTCTCATTCGTCCCGAGGCGACGGGCTACGGTGCCGTATATTACACGGTTGAGATGCTCAAGCACTTCAAGGACGATATCAAGGGCAAGACCTTTGCCATCTCGGGCTTCGGTAACGTGGCGTGGGGTGCTGTCAAGAAGATCAACGAGCTGGGCGGTAAGGTCGTGACCATTTCGGGTCCCGATGGCTATATCTACGACGCTGACGGTGTTTCCACCGAGGAAAAGATCAACTACATGCTTGAGATGCGCGCATCTTGCCGCAACAGAGTTGAGGACTACGCAGATAAGTTCGGCGTGCCTTTCTTCAAGGGCGAGAAGCCTTGGGGCGTCAAGGTCGACGTTGTCATGCCTTGCGCAACCCAGAACGAAGTCGGTATGGCCGAGGCAGAGAAGATCGTTGCTAACGGCGTTAAGTACTACGTCGAGGTCTCCAATATGCCTACCACCAACGAGGCTGTCGCTTATCTGAAGGCCAACGGTACCGTCGTTGCTCCTTCCAAGGCAGTCAACGCAGGCGGCGTTTCCGTCTCTGGTCTGGAAATGAGCCAGAACTCCATGCGTTACAGCTGGTCGGCCGAGGAAGTCGATGAGAAGCTCAAGATGATCATGAAGAACATCTTTGATAACTCGGTTAAGGCTGCCAAGGAATACGGTATGGAAGACGACCTGGTTGCAGGTGCTAACATCGCAGGCTTTATCAAGGTTGCAGAGGCCATGAAGGCGCAGGGTTGCGTTTGATTGGATACATAGAAAACAAAAAGAGGAAGACGTTGAAAGGTCTTCCTCTTTTTTTGTTATTTTAACGTCCTCATCGCGTTGAGAATGGCAATGACGGCCACCCCGACGTCGGCAAATACGGCTGCCCACAAGGAGGCAAAGCCCAGTGCGCCAAGTAATAATACCAAGGCCTTGACGCCAAGGGCAAACACGATGTTTTGTCGCACGATGCGTCCCGTTCGGCGGGACAGGCGCATGGCGGCGGCGATGCCCGACAGCTTGTCGTCCATCAGCACCACGTCGGCGGCCTCGATGGCGGCGTCCGAGCCCAGAGCTCCCATGGCAATGCCGATATCGGCGCGGGAGAGGACGGGGGCGTCGTTGATGCCGTCACCGACGTAAGCCAAGCGGGCGCGACGGCCATGGCGGTGGTTTTCGGTCAGCAGACGCTCTACGTGTGCAACCTTATCATCGGGCAGGCACTCGGCTACGAAATCGTCCAGCGACAGTTGTGCGGCTACCTGCGCAGCTACCTCGGCGCGGTCACCCGTGAGCATAATGACGCGGTGCACACCCGCTTGCCGAAGCGCCAAAATAGCGGCTGCGCTATCCTCCTTCAGCTCGTCGCGGATGCAGATATGGCCAAGGAGCAGTCCTTCGCGTGCGACGTAAACGGTGCTTTGCTCGTTTGCCGCTTCGTCCGTCATGCAAATTCCCGCACGCATCATCAAACGCGCGTTGCCGACGGCCACCGACGCACCGTCCAAGCGGGCGATCACTCCCTCGCCGGTGACGTTTTGCACGTCACTTACACGGTGGGGATCGGGGACGCGGTTAAACGCCTGCAATAGCGAGCGAGCGATGGGGTGAGAGGAAAACTGCTCGACTTGTGCCGCAATCTCCAACAGCTCTTGGTGGGAGACGTCGGCAGTGGGGCAGATATCGGTCACCCGAAAGTTGCCGCGCGTCAGTGTTCCGGTTTTGTCTAACACCACGGTGTGACAATCGCCCAGCATTTCCAGGTAATTGGCACCCTTGAACAAAATGCCCCGACGGGATGCTCCGCCGATCCCCCCGAAAAAGGAGAGGGGAACCGAAATGACCAGGGCGCAGGGGCAGGAAATGACGAGAAAGGTCAGGGCTCGTTCGATCCAGATCGGCCAATCCCCCGTAATCAGCGAAGGGATGAGGCACAGAAGGACGGCTCCTGCGACGACGGCCGGTGTGTACACCCGAGCAAATCGGGTGATAAAGGTTTCGCTTTTGGATTTGCGGGCGGCACTGTCCTCGACCAGCGACAGAATACGGGCAACGGTCGATTGCTCGTAGGGACGGTCGGCACGAATGCGCAGCAGACCTCCCTGATTGATACAACCGCTGATGACAGTGTCACCGACACCGACGGGGCGGGGAACCGATTCTCCCGTCAGCGCAGCGGTGTCGAGATAGGATTCTCCTTGCAGCACAGTTCCGTCCAACGCGACGCGCTCACCCGGGCGAACCTGCAACACGTCGCCCGCAAGGACCTGCTCCGGATCGACCTCGTGATAAGAAATCGTTCCGTCTGCTCCCGTTCGCTCTACGCGGGCAACGTCGGGGCGAATGTCCATCAAAGCGGCGATCGAACGGCGGCTTTTGCCCACGGCGATGGATTGGAACAGCTCGCCCACCTGGTAAAACAGCATGACGAACACCGCTTCGGCGTACTCTCCGATGCAAAGGGCGCCCACGGTTGCCAGCGCCATGAGGAAGTTTTCGTCAAACACCTGTCCCCTCAGAATTCCTCGCACGGCCCGCCACAATACGTCGTAGCCAATCACGGCGTAGGCAGGAAGGAAAGCGACCAATCTCCACGCGCCTTCGGGCGCAACAAGGAGAGCGGTAACAAACAAGGCGGCGGCCGAAAAAATGCGCCACAGCACCTTTTTTTGCTTGCGTGACATAAAAACTCCTTACTTGATGATCAGGCGGCAGTCGGGATCTACTTTTTTGATGGCGGCCGCTGCCTTGGTCACGATGTCATCGAAACGGGCGTCGTCTGCATCCAGGATCATTTTTTGTGCAAAGAAATTGACCGAGCAGTCGTTCACTCCCTCGATTTTTTTGATGGCGGCTTCCATTTTGGCAGCGCAGTTGGCGCAGTCGAGGTCTTGCATGGCAAAAGATTTTTTCATGGTAGTTCTCCTTTATGTGTGATATGAATTATTCCCGCACGTGCTCAAGCCCCTGCTCGAGAATGGTGCGGACGTGGTCGTCGGACAAGGAATACAGAGCGTTTTTGCCCACTCTGCGGTAGCGTACCAGATGGGCTTGCTTGAGGATGCGAAGCTGATGAGAGACGGCGGACAGCGTCATATTCAAGGCTGCCGCGATGTCATTGACACATTTTTCGGTGTCGGTCAGCGTGTAGAGAATCGTTACTCGCGTTTTGTCACCGAATACGCGGTACAATTCGGCAACGTCAATCAATTCTTGTTCGTCTGCAAACATGGTCGTCCTTCCTTTAATTCAATAATTGAATAATTGTTCAACTGTCAATATTATACAGTGACGTTGTACATATGTCAATAGGGTAAAGAAAAAATCCGCGAAAATTTTTCGCGGATTTTTCGAGAAAGATGGCGAGGTTGATTATCTTATTTTTTCTTTTTCAGCAGTAAAACAATCAGCACAGCGATGACGGCCAGTTTAACACCTGCCGCGACACCAAGCACAACGGTCAGCGTGTTGTTCTGTGGCGCGGGCTGCTCGTCCACCGGCGGATTGCCGCGGGGATCCATTTTGGTGGATCTCAAAATTGACGCAAGCGCCACCGTCCTGATAGTTACCGATGATAACGCCACCACGCTGTGACGCAGGCATATTGGCAGGAAAGTAGAGCCACGTCTCAAAGGTGTTCGGGGTGGTTTCGTAAGCAGTATCGGGCTTGTACGCGTCCTCAGTAAAGGCAATGCCGCGTTCTTCCTCGGTTGCAAAGGTGGGAAGGGGCAACTCATGAGCAAGGACAAAATGAGAAGAAATACGAAGATCGTTTTTTTTCATAGCATTGCTATCCTTTCATAGAGTCATAGGGATATGTTTTCATTATAAAAAAGAAAGGGGGGAAGTCAAGACGACAGAAACGATTTTGTTCTTTGGACGAAATATTGTGCCTTTTTCCTATTTTACGCAAGAATTTCCTTGACTTCCAACGGGAGTTGTTATATAATATGGTATATAACATTCGATTTTTTGCAAAAGGAGTACTTGCAATGAAAAAGATTCTCTGTATCGGTTCCGTAACCGTTGACATTATCGTCAAGCCCGCTTCTACCGTTCCCGCACCCGGCACGCTTCGTGCGGTAGAGTCCGTTTCCACCCTGGTTGGCGGTTGCGCCACCAACTGTGCCAACGACCTGGCAAAGCTGGGTGTTCCCGTGTCCATTTCTTGCCTGGTCGGCAACGATATGATGGGCGACTTCGTTAAGAAGGAAATGACGGCCTGCGGCGTTGACACCAAGGGTATCGTTCAGTCGGACAAGGTTCAGACTACCGTTTCGGTTGTTTGCATCTACGAGTCGGGCGAGCGTTCGTTCCTGTATAACCCCGCATCCTCTGCCGCGTTCACTCTCGACGATATTTCGGACGAGGTGCTGGCTGACTGCGATATCGTGTTCGTCGGCGGCGCTATGCTGTTGACCAGCTTCGACGGCGAGCCTACCCGCAAGCTGATGAAGCGCGCACGCGAGATGGGCAAGATCACGGTGCTGGATACCGCTTGGGACTTTGATGATATTTGGCTGCCCAAGATCGAGGCTTGCCTGCCCGAGCTGGATTACTTTATCCCCAGCATCGAAGAGGCTGCCAAGATTACCGGCGAGGAAGACGCTTATAAGATCGCTGAAAAGCTGCACACCATGGGCCCGACCAACATTGTTGTTAAGGTTGGTAAGGACGGCGCGCTGGTTTCTCCTCACGGCGAGGAGCCTACCCTCGTTCCCGCTTTCTTGGTAGAAAAGCCTGTTGACACCACGGGTGCCGGCGACTCCTTCTGCTCCGGATTCCTCACGGGTCTGGCCAACGGTTGGGATATGGTCAAGTCTGCTCAGTTCGGTAACGCGGTCGGTGCGCACTGCGTGCAGGCACTGGGGGCTTCGACGGGTATTCCTTCGATGCAGACCGTTCTGGATTTCATCGCAGAGAAGACGAAGTAATAATTTAATAATTCTTTAACCAAAACAATGGCGTTCTGTATTACTGTAGCGCCATTGTTTTGGTTCTGCTAAAAATATTTGCGATGATGCGAAACTCATTAAAAATTGGAAAGTAGAGTGTAAGTGCGATGGCTAGAAAATCTGTGTGTAGTATGTGCAATGAAGAGCTAGGATTTCTTTCTCTCAAAAGTTATATTTATGATGGTTGTGTTTGCCACAGATGTTTGCGCAAAGCGAAAATCAAAAATTTTGATAATGCTGCATCTTTTACTCAAATAGCAATCAACAAAATGCTACAAAGAAGAATATCTTTAATAGAATCTTTTAAGACTACTAAAAAAATCGGGAAATATCTTCAGATAGATGAAATCAACCAAGGGGTAAAAATTGCAGATGAGTTTTTTGAATATGAAAATTTGTTTGATTGTGAATTATTAGAGGATGAAAAGGCGGTTTCTGTAGAAAAATTAGGTATAGGCGAGGCGGCTGTTGGAGGAGTATTGTTTGGACGTGCGGGGGCGTTTCTTGGTGCTCTTGTAGGCAGTGAAATCACATTGGGCGCATGTTCTTCGTTGAAGATTAGACTTACGCTGAAAGATACATATGTGGATACGGTGTGCATTCCCTTTATACAGGAAAAAACAAGCAAGAGAAGTGCTGAATATAAAGCACTCAAAGAAAAAGCAGAAAGTTGTTATACTGCCCTGAAAGTTATTGTTGAGCGTAATAACTATTCTAAAGAAAATTCGAAAATAGATATGAATGTCGATGTTGATATGAAATCTTCTACTGTATCAATTGTTACGGAACTTAGACAGTATAAAGAGTTGTTGGATGAAGGAGTTCTTACTCAAGAAGAATTTGAGGCTAAGAAAAAACAGTTACTTGGCATAGAAAAATAGCTAAATAAAAAAGAGGCTGCCTTCGGACAGCCTCTTTTTGTGGTTGAGTGATGACTAAATTATCCACAACTTCTTCTACAGCCTCGCCTAGCTTCGCTCGCTCGCTGAAAGCAAGGATGCATTTACTTTGTCGTTTCACAAAGAAATAACCAAGAAAGAGAACCAAGGCTTTCCCCCTTGGATTTCCCTTTCCGTGCCGCTCTACAAAGCACATCAAGAGATGGACATAACCATTTTTCATGCGGTGCTTCAATTTTTGCTACCGCGAGCGGCAGGGGGAGAAAGAAAAAATGTAACAAAGTGAGCGCGAGTTTATTTAACTCGCGCTCGCAAAAGCTGAATTTGTTTATTTTTGCGAAAAGATGAGCGGAGCGGTAGCGACGCGACCTTTTCGCACTGCGGGTTTCCAAAGGGCATTAGGTCCTTTGGCTGATTTTCTTTCGCCATTTCTTTGTTCAGTGACAAAGAAATGGCATTAAACAGCACAGCGCAGCGCGAAGCTGTGTGCGCGTCCCAAGGAGAAGTTGCAAAAAGTTCAGTTCGCTAATTTTCGGAGCTCCTCCGCCGGGAAAATATGCTTTTTATTACAGAATCGGCAAGAAACCTCAAGCTCCTCGGCCTTTCCTTCCGCGACCTGTTCACGCAGCATATCTTCAATCTGCTTTTGACCCAGGGCGGCGATGGCGCCAAGCATTCTTTCACGACTGCAATTGCACTGATACTCGACTTCTAACTCATCGAAAATGTCAAAGGGAATATCTCGCAATGCCAGCGCGGCAATGGATTCCAGACTGCGTCCTTCGTCGAACAGACGCGAGACGTTGGAAAGGAGAGGAATGTTCTTCTCCAGTTGAGTGATAACCTCGTCATCTGCAAAGGGAAGAAGCTGAATCATGACACCGCCCGCCGCGCGGCAGGTGCCGTCCACATCGACCAGTACGCCAAGGGAAAGGACGGTGGGAATTTGCTCGCTTTGAGCGTAATAAGAGGCGATATCCTCGGCTACTTCGCCGGTGACCAGCGGAATGGAACCGGAATAAGGCTCGCCCGTGCCGTTATCACGGATGATGGTCAAAAGTCCTTTGCCAACGGCACCGCCCACATTGAGCTTGCCGTCATGTCGCAGGGGAAGATCGACCTCGGGATTCTGAATATAGCCCCTCACGTTGCCGTAATAGTCGGCGGCTGCCAGTACGCGGCCGGCAGGTCCGTCGCCGCCAAGGGTGACGGTCAAAGAGTCGTTTTTCTCTCCCAGCATACTGCCCATGATGGAGGAAGCGGTGAGCAGACGTCCAAGCGTCGCACTGGCGGTAGGGGTGGTATGATGGATCGAAATTGCTTCGTTGACAATGGCGCGGGAGTCAATGACGTGGATGCGAGCACTGCCGTCGCGTGTCATACCGCGCAAAATGGTGGATGTTGCCATGGTTGATATCGCTCCTTATGATTTACTTTTTGGCGCGGGCGACGAAATAGTAACGCTCGCAATCCTGCTTTGGCTCGGAAAAATCCCAGCCGCCGAAGCAGCCCAAGATTTCAAAGCCGGTTTCTTTTAATAATGCTTCAAGCTGATCTTTGGTGTAACAACGCTCGGTCTGTTGCTCGTCCGAGCGGTTGTAGCCCCCGTCCTCTCGTTCCTCAAACAGGGAAAGATCAAAGGTGCAAAGTCCGGTCTCGTCGTCGTAGTGGTTCTGCCAGCCACAATAGACGGCTAAGGCGTTTCCGTCCTCGTCGGTCAATTCGTCTTCTAAAATATAGGCGTTGTCGCCGTAGACGTGCTTGAATTTATAGGGGGTGTTGACGTCAAATAAAAACAGACCGTCGGGATCCAGATAATTGTGAACGGTGGCAAAGGTGGTTTTTACGTCTCTTTCATCCAGCAGATAGTTAAGACTGTCCAGACAGCAGGTCACAGCACCTACCGTGCCGTACAGCTCGAACGAGCGCATATCCTGCAGCAGAAACAGCGCGCCTTCAAGGCCCTGCTCGTCTGCACGCTCCCACGCGACTGACAGCATATCGGGGCTGGCGTCCACGCCGATCATATCGTAGCCTCGACGCAACAGCTCCAACGTCATACTTCCCGTTCCGCAGGCAAGATCCAAAAGCAGCTCGGGCTTGCAGCTCAGATAACGCGAAAAGCACGCCTCGACAAAATCCGCCCAAGCGGCATAATCGATCTCTGCGTTCAATCTGTCGTACACGCGCGCGATGGCACCGTACGCGTCAAACAAGTTTTTTTGTTCGTTTGGTTGTGACATAATATCTTCTTTCTTGATTGGATTTATCGGTTGCGCCAGTCACGTTTTTCCTGTAGCTGCAGGGTGTCCAAAACCTTATCGTATCCCTCGGAACTGTATCGGAGAGAACGATTGACGCGGCTGATGGTTGCGGTGGAAAGACCGGTGCGCTCGGCAATCTCGCTGTAGATCAGCCCTTCCTTGAGCATCTTGGCGGCTTGCATACGCTGAGCCATTTCTTGCAATTCAAAGGGGGTGCAAAGATCGCTGAAAAAATGGTAGCAATCTTCCACTGTCGTCAGTGTCAATATGCCCTTGAATAAGAATTCCAGGCCGGGGTTGCGGTTGTCGTCTTTCATTATGGTGTACTCCTTTGTCTGCTTTTGGGGGGCGCGGGGGTACGATGCTTAACGCTTCTATTTTATCACAGATGTGGGGTAAAGTAAAGTCCCTTTTGTGTTTTTTGTTTCTTGTTGGTGAAATATTCGGACTCTTTGTTATCAAAAGCACATTTGCTTGTTGACTTTCGGGGATAAATATAGTATAATAAAGGAAAGAAAAAACGGGGAGACCCCCATCAAAGGAGATTGATTATGGTTCGTTTAGGCGTAGATCTTGGCGGCACCAATATTGCCGTCGGTATTGTAGATGAAAACTATCAGGTGGTACATAAGGACAGCGTGCCGACGCAGGCATCGCGTGCTCCCGAGGCCATCGTGGACGATATTGCCATGCTGTGCCGCCGCGTATTGGCGGATAAGGGCCTGACGCTGGCCGACGTAGGCGGCGTAGGTATTGCCGCTCCCGGCACGATCAACAGCCGCGACGGCTACGTTGAGTATGCCAATAACCTTCCGTTTAACCATTTTCCGATCGTTCCTCTTTTGAAGGAGCGACTGGGTGACGTCCCCACTTTCGTTGAGAATGATGCCAATGCAGCAGCTTGGGGCGAAGCCATTGCGGGTGCGGCCAAGGGTACGGCAAACTCCGTTATGGTTACTCTGGGTACCGGTGTTGGCGGCGGTATCGTTATCGATAACAAGGTTTATTCCGGTTTCAACGGTGCAGGCGCTGAGCTTGGCCATATGGTCATCGTAACGGACGGCGTACCTTGCTCTTGCGGCCGTAAGGGCTGCTGGGAGGCGTATTCCTCTGCTACGGCACTCATCCGCATGACTCAGGAAAAGATTGACGAGTGCGAAGCACAGGGCCGCAAGACCGTTATGACTGAGATGGTTGCTAAGAAGGGTCGTGTGACCGGCCGTACCTCGTTTGACGGTATGCGTGCAGGCGACGAAGCAGCCAAGGCGGTTGTGGATACTTACCTGCACTATCTGGCCTGCGGCATTGCCAACCTGCTCAACATCTTCCAGCCGGAGATCTTGTCCATCGGCGGCGGTGTATCGGGCGAAGGCCAGGCACTGTTGGATGCGCTTCTGCCCTTGATTCGTAAGGAATGCTACGGCGGAAGCACCGTTAAGCAGACCGAAATCCGTATCGCAACGCTGGGCAACGACGCCGGTATCGTCGGCGCGGCCGTGTTGGGACTGTAATTGATGATTAAGCATCGCCCGGAACGATAGTTTCGGGCGATGTTTGTAGGTCTATATTGTATTCATCCGGAAAAGGAGCACTATGCAACAATACGT
The DNA here is from genome assembly GCA_045613985.1 of Eubacteriales bacterium. Classification (GTDB taxonomy): domain Bacteria; phylum Bacillota; class Clostridia; order Oscillospirales; family CAG-272; genus SIG644. The sequence continues at coordinate 25,232 of JAZLCA010000018.1, forward strand.
AGAATTATCCCCCATCGTCGAACCACTTCTTGCTTGGTACGACCAAAATCAGCGGTCGCTCCCTTGGCGCGAGGAGCCGACACCATATCACGTATGGCTGTCCGAGATCATGCTCCAGCAAACTCGCATTGAGGCGGTCATTCCGTACTACGAGCGCTTTCTTGCCGCTTGTCCCACCATTGGGGATCTTGCGGCCATTGGCGATGAAAGATTGATGAAGTTGTGGGAAGGTTTGGGCTATTACAGCCGCGCTCGCAATCTCAAGCGGGCGGCGATTACCATTGTGCAGGAGTACGGCGGAGCTTTGCCCGCAAGTTATCGGCAATTACTCGCCTTGCCCGGCATTGGCCCGTATACGGCGGGGGCGATTGCTTCCATCGCCTTTGGTCTGCCCGAGCCGGCCGTGGACGGCAACGTCCTGCGTGTTATCACCCGGCTGACAGCGGACGAGAGTGACGTGATGAAGGATTCCACCAAGCAGCGCATCACTGCTGCTCTGCGAGCGGTTTATCCCACCAAAGGGGAGGATGCTGCCTCGATGACGCAGGCTTTGATGGAGCTGGGAGAGCGGGTTTGCCTTCCCAACGGTGCACCCCGCTGCGAGGAATGTCCGCTGGGTGCTTTCTGCCGTTCAAGGGCCGGGGGGCTTACCGATCGTATCCCTTGCCGTGCACCCAAAAAAGCCCGTAAAATTCAGCATCGAACAGTTTTTGTGCTGTTGGACGGTGACAAGGTTTCCCTTCGTAAGCGGCCAGACAAAGGCCTGTTGGCGGGGCTGTGGGAGTTCGTCGGGGCAGAGGAGCATATGGATAAGGATGCAGCGCAGCTGTGGCTGCAGACAAATGGGATCCAAGCGGAGCGGATATTGCCCATCCCCGATGCTACGCACATTTTTAGCCATATCGAGTGGCACATGATGGGGTACATTGTCCTTTGCCGAAAAGTGAAGGTTACAGACATGACGTCAGGACTTTGTTGGGTGACGCGGCAACAACTCAAAGAGGAATATGCCTTGCCGACGGCCTATTCTTCTCAGTTGCGTTCCCTCGTGCAATTTTGGGACGGGGAGACTTGACAAGATAAGGCATGCATGATATAATATGGTATTATTTTTGAAAGAAGGTCACCCCATGTCGCAACTCGTCATTCCCGAAGGCTACCGATCGCTCCTGACTTTGCGTCAGACACAGATCGCGATTAAAAAAGTAAAGGATTTCTTTCAGCAGAACCTGGCGGTGGAGCTGAATCTGACCCGCGTGTCGGCTCCTTTGTTCGTTTCCAACCGGAGCGGTCTGAACGACAATCTCAACGGTGTCGAGCGCCCCGTCAATTTTGATCTGCGCTCGGGAGAAAATCTAGAGATCGTTCATTCGCTGGCAAAGTGGAAGCGTATGGCCCTCAAGGATTACAACTTCGCAATGCACGAGGGACTTTATACCGATATGAATGCCATTCGCCGGGACGAGGACGTGGACAATATCCACTCTATGTTTGTGGATCAGTGGGACTGGGAAAAGATCATTGCTAAGGAAGAGCGTACCGAGGAGTATCTGAAGCAGACGGTGCGTTACATCTACGAGGCCCTCAAGCATACCGAGAATTATATCGCAGACGACTACAATTTCGTTACCAAGCTGTTGCCGGAGCAGATCACCTTTGTGACGACACAGGAGTTGGAGGATCGTTGGCCCGATGCTACGCCTAAGGAGCGGGAATACAATATCGTGCGAGAGCATGGCGCGGTGTTCCTGATGCAGATCGGCGGGGCACTCAAGAGCGGTCAGCCTCACGACGGACGCGCCCCCGACTATGACGACTGGATGCTGAATGGAGACATTTTGGTCTATTATCCCGTACTGGATATCGCGTTGGAGCTTTCTTCCATGGGTATTCGTGTGGACGAAGACGCGATGCGCCGTCAGCTTGCCATTCGCGGCTGTGAGGATCGGGCCGAGCTGCCCTTCCACAAGGCCCTCCTTGCAGGAGAATTGCCTTACACGGTCGGCGGCGGTATTGGGCAATCGCGTATGTGTATGTTCTTCTTGCGCAAGGCGCACATTGGCGAGGTGCAGTCTTCCCATTGGCCACAAGAGGTTCGCAACGCCTGCCGCGAAAAAAATATCGATTTACTGTGATGCAATCCTGTCCTTGACCGATAATAAAAACAGATCGGGCTGTCGCTTTTGGCGACAGCCCGATCTGTTTTTATTTATTACTTTTTGGTTTTCTGAGTTTCAGGATACTTCTGGGTGATGATGCGATCGAAGTCGGTCAGATAATCCTCGTAGTTTTTCAGGTTAGCACCCTCGAACTTATAAGAAACGTACAGATCGCCTTCGACACCCTTCAGATCCTTTGCAATAATGGTTGCGTTCTGATTGAATACAACGGGAATGATGGGCATTTCGTTCATCAAAAGCTCCTCAGCCTTGTGCAGCAGGGTTGCCTTTGCATCTTCAAGCTTGGAGGTGTCAATGCCATATTCAGCATAGACAGCATCCACGCTGTCCAGAACCTTCTGGAACTCCTCGGCGGAGACATAACCCTTGAAGGAAGCGTAATCCTCAGCGGAGATCTGCGAACGGTAAGGCAGGAAGTAGATCGCTTCGATCAATGCGTTGTACTTCTCGCTGTTGTAGCCGGTCGTGTGAGGCATCATGTTGAAGTCCTTATCAACCGCACCGGAGAAGTCAGCGGCAAAGGGAGCAAGCATGGAGTATGCTTCGGCAGTGTATGCGCAGTAGTCGATAATGGACACAGCGTAAGTGCCGTCTGCAATGCTTTCTGCGAACAGGTCATCGCAGATATCGCTGGGGCGCGAGTCGATGTGAACGAGATAGTCGTTGTTGATGATGGTGCCACGCTCTTCGATCTCAACCTGGAAGCCAAGACCTGCCCAAGCCTCCTTAGCCATCTGTGCGAGTGCCAAGTGATCATCGTCATTGGCGTTGACCATGATGGAGAAGGAATAATCGGCGGGGTTGATGCCGGCGCTTGTCAGAAGCTCGGCAGCAGCAGTCTTGTCGGCATTCGTGGAGATCAGGGAACCGCCCTCTTCACGGAAGGAATTCTTTCTGGTGGTGTTGAAAATGCCGTTGGGAACCAGACCGGTAGCGGCCTCGCCCAATACCAACTTCTGTGCCACTGCGTTTCTGTCCAGCGCCAAGGAAAGGGCGCGGCGAACGTCGGCGTTGGCGAACAGTGCAACCGACTCGCCGGTAGCGGTGTTCTTAACAAGAGCATTTTCATTGAGGTAGAAGGACATGGTGGAAAGTGCGTCGGTAATGGTCGCCGACTTCATCAAATCGGCGTCGCCGCGCAGAGACAGCGGGATGTTACCCATATAGAAGATATCGCCGCAAACGTCAAACTGGTCATCCTTGGTACGGATGTCGTTGTCATAGTCGATCGTGTCGATCATGCCACCCTTGAACGCAGCCAGAAGATCTGCATCGCTCTTAGCGCAGTAGACAACGATACGGTAAGGCTCAACGGATTCGTTCCAGTCGAGGTCCTTGTCTTCGGGGTCACGGTTGTAGCAAGCGTTGCGCTCCAGAACGAGCATGGAGTAGGTAGCCTTGCTTTCGTCGTGAGGCTTGGTGTAGATCTCACCCTTATCGCCGGTACCGTTGATGTCCAGGTAAGTAATCGTGTCATCGACAACAAGCTTGACCTTGCTGAGCTTGAAGGGACCGCTGGTGACCATGGTACTGGGTTTCTTTGCCCAGTCGGCGCCCTTGGATACGTAATCCTCACGCAGAGGAGCGAGTGCAAGGCTGGTCAGGTTTACGAGGAACTTCTCGTAGTCGATGGGCTTCTCAAAGGTGATCTGCAGCGTCTTGTCATTCAGGGCGCAGACACCAAGGTCATCGATGGAGCAGTTACTTGCCTTAACGGCGCGAGCGTTTTTCAGATCAAACAGAAGTGCTGCGCAAGCGAAAGAATTCTCAGGGCTGAGAATGCGCTTCCATGCGTAGACGATGTCCTCAGCGGTCAGCTTCATTTTATCCGACCACCAAGCATCACGCAGGGTGATGGTCATGGTATATTCGTTGGTCTTATCGTCTTCCTTGATCTCATACTCTTCGGCCAGCTCATACACAAGCTTGCCCTTGGAGTCGAGCGAGAAGAGACGGGTGAACATCAAGCTGATGATGCTCTCGGCTTCCTCGTTCATATAAGCATAGGCCGGGTCGAAGTTATATACCTCGTCGGTCAAAAACATTGTGATGTAAGCACCTTTTACTTCGGAGTCTGCTTTGATGCGCTTGGTACAGCCGACCATGGCGGTCACACACATAACAAGGCACAGAAGCAGCGCAACGATACGCTTGCTCATCATGGAAAAATCCTCCTCTTGGTTTGAATATCGAATGGCACACAGTGCCGCTTTCTACATTATATCACAAAATATCCTGCTGTTCAATGAGTTTTCATAACTATTCGTAACTTTTGGAAGAATGCACAATTTGCCGCGCGCAAATATGTGCAAAAAGGATATAATCAGGCTTGCGGAACGGTCTTGCGATCCTATATAAATATGATACAAAAAAACGGTTAAAAAAGCAAGAGGAAACGGATGGAAAAAAATGTACGAAGTGTTAATTTTTCGAGGGCGAAAACGGAGGCCACGGCTTTGAGGAGGGCATAGGAGCGCGGAGACTGGCATAATATGAGAGGGGGTGATCGAATGCGGCAACGGAGACGATGGAGGAGAATGGTTCGCATCTTGTGTATCAGCGTTTGCCTTGCCGTGCTGGGAGTGTTTTGCTTGCAGGTGGGGCGAGGCGTTGGCCGAGTGCGGCGGGGGGAAGCGACACCGGCACAGGTGATCGAGGATACCTGTGATTGGCTCCGAGGAATAGAACAACGGCATCTCGAGTGAGATGCCGTTGTCGTTTATTTTGTATTGGATGGGCATAGATCTGCCAGCGGACATTCTCCGCATTTGGGGGCGCGGGCGGAGCAGACCTCACGGCCAAACCATACGATGCGATGGCAAAAGTCACTTTGCTCCTCGGGAGCAATGACGGTAACGAGTGCGCGTTCTACCTTGGCAGGGTCCTTGCATCCTGCGGGGACCAAGCCCAGCCTTCCGCTGATGCGGATGCAATGGGTGTCGGCCACGATGGCGGGGCGGTGATAGATGTCACCCAAAAGCAGGTTGGCGATTTTTCTGCCCACACCGGGAAAGGTCAAAAGCTCGTCCATGTCGTCGGGCAACACGCCGCCGTAAGCATCACAAAGACGGGCGCAGGCATCCTTGATGTTGGCTGCTTTGGTTCGATACAGCCCGCAAGGACGGACAATGGCTTCGATTTCTGCGATGTCGCCGTTTGCTAAGGCTTCGGGGGTGGGGAAGCGCTCAAACAACTCGCGGCAGACAATGTTGACGCGCGCATCGGTGCATTGGGCGGAGAGTCGTCCCATGACGAGAAGACGCCAAGGTTCGCCTTCGTATTGAAGAGCACATTCGGCGTCGGGATAGCGTTCCTTCAATCGCACGACGATTTGGGCGGCGCGTCCTATTTTTGCGGCTTTGCTTTCTCTTGCCATGGTAAACCTCCGTCATGGGATGATGATTTCAGTATAGGGGAAAATGACAGATTTGTCAAGAGGGTTTTGAAAAGGGCGGCGGTCGACTGTTTTTTGGGCAATGTCATCCGAAAATGCGCACATGGCGGGTGTGGACAAAGCGAAAAGCAGAGTTTAAAAAAGAAAAACGAAAGTTTTTGTGCTATTTTCTCAAAAACTATTGATTTCTTCTTTCGGATTTGTTATAATTTGATGAACCCTTCGTTTGAAAAGGGAATGAAAAACGTTATCAATAGTTGCTGTGCGTAACTACAATAAAAAAGGAGGAAATTTTATGACTCTTTACGACAAGATTGCGAGCGTGAGTGCCAAGGGCGGGCAGTCCGCCTGGGCTACCCGCATTGTAGCGGAGTTGAATTTCGCGGCCGAGCTGTCCACGGCCCACAATCATTGCTATGACGATTTGATCGACGCTGCGGTGAACAATCTCCGGGCGGCTGCCGATGCCGAAGGCGGTGTCATCACCAAGGCCGCTGCTATGGAAACCGAGCAAATGCTCATGCCCCTGTCGGATGCGGCTAAGTCCTACCGTGTCCACTGCATCTCGCATGCTCATATCGACATGAACTGGATGTGGGGCTTCCAGGAGACCGCTGCCATTACGGTCGATACCTTCCGTACTGTGTTGGATCTGATGAAGGAATACCCCGGCTTTACCTTCGCGCAGTCGCAGGCATCCACTTATCGCATCATTGAGGAGTTTGCTCCCGATATGCTCCCTGAGATCAAGGCCCGCGTAGCGGAAGGCGTCTGGGAGGTCAGCGCATCCACTTGGGTCGAGACGGATAAGAATATGCCCAACGGCGAATCTTTGGCCCGTCATATTCTGTATACCAAAAGATATCTGTCCGATCTGCTTGACATCAAGCCGGAGTCTTTGGAACTGGATTTCGAGCCCGATACCTTTGGTCATAATATTACCGTTCCCGAAATCTGCAACAAGGGCGGCGTGAAGTATTACTACCACTGCCGCGGCAACAACGACCCCGCAAACGAATGTGCTTACCTGTGGCGCGCAAGAAGCGGCGCGGAGCTGCTTGTTTGGCGTGATCCCAGCTGGTATAACGGCACCGTGGATGCCAATTCCTTCAACAAGGTTCCCGGAGTATGCGCCCGCAATCATATCTCTTCCTTCTTATATGTATACGGTGTCGGCGACCACGGCGGCGGCCCCACCAGACGCGACCTGGATCGCATCGTTGAGATCGCGACCTGGCCCATTATGCCGACCGTCATGTTCAGCACCTACTCCGCATTCTTCCATGAGTTGGAAGGTCAGAAGGCAGATCTGCCCATCCGCGAGGGTGAGATGAACTTCGTTTTCACCGGCTGCTATACCTCGCAGTCCCGCATCAAGATGGCCAACCGCATTGGTGAGGACCGCATCTATGAATCCGAGTTCCTCGGCGCTGCGGCTAACGTACTGGCGGACGGTCCCCGTTATAACGCTTCCTTTGGCAAGGCCTGGGAGCAGATCCTGTTCAATCATTTCCATGACATTCTGCCCGGCTCGGGCGTGATCGACACTCGCGAGTACGCTATGGGTCAGTTCCAGCGCGCGATGGCGGCCATTCAGACCAATGCCAACGCGGCTATGCGCACGCTGGCACAGGCCATTGATACCTCCTCGCTGGGTCTTGCGATGGAAGGCGACTCCATCTCCGAGGGCGGCGGCGTCGGCTTCAAAGTCGGACAGAAGGCCCACTACGGTATGCCCAGAACCGAGCGCGGTCTTGGCAAAAAGAGAGTCTTCCATCTATTCAATTCCACTCAGTACGATTTCGATGGTGTATGCGATCTGACCGTCTGGGATTGGAATTACGATGCGGGACGCGCCGTCTTTGCCGATGCCGATGGCAAGGAAACAACTTGTAAGCTGACCAACGGAGGCTCGCATTATTGGGGCCACGTCTACAAGCAGTTCGCCATTTCGGTCAAGGTGCCTGCCCTGGGCTATGCGACCTACACGCTGGATGAACGTTCGATCGCCGATAATACCTTCACCCCGAATTGGGAGGATCGTTTCGATGGCTACAATGACGGTGATATCGTCATGGAAAACAATCTGGTCAAGGCGGTCTTTGATCATGCTACCATGCAGCTGATTTCGCTGGTGGATAAAAAGACAGGCGAGGACATGATCGCCCTGCCTGCCTGCTCCTTCCGCTACATTAAGGAAAATACAGTTCACGGTATGTCCTCTTGGCGTGTGGGCGATTACATGACGGTACAGAATCTTAACGAAACCTGCGACGTTCGCGTGCATGATATCAATTTGGGTGGTATCCGCAAGTGGATCCGCTACGATCTCTCCTTTGCGGAACGCTCCAAGCTGTCCGTTGCGATCTACCTCGACGAAAACAGCACAACGCTGGACTTCGACATTACGGCCGACTTCCATGAAATCGGCAAGCATGCGACCTTCATCCCGCAGTTGAATTTCGAATTGCCGGTCGGTTATGCTACCGAGAAGTATCGCTATGACGTTCCTTTCGGCACCATCGACCGCCCTGCGATCGATCACGACGTGCCTGCGAACTCTTTTGCCGTTGCTCTCAACGAGACGGAGCAGGCTCCTGCACTGATGCTGTTGTCCGACACCAAGTACGGCTTCCGCGGCACGCAGAATGCCCTGACGCTGGATCTGGTGCGTGGCTCCTATGATCCCGATCCTTATCCTGAATATGGCATTCATAACATCCGTGTCGGTGTGGCTGTGGTTGATAATGCTGAAAATGCAACCCTGTTCCAAACCGCTGCTGGATATATCCATCCCGTCTCCGCTTGCTCGGCAAGAGGCGGCAAGGGTGAATTGGCTCTGACGGGACGACTGCTGAGTGTGGAGGGCGATGTCCATATCAGCGCAGTCAAGACGCCTGAAGATGGCGATGGTTTGATCGTGCGCCTGTCTGATGGTTCGGGCAAGGGGGCTGAGTTCACGCTGGCCTTCGCCAAGACGCTGACTGCGGCATACGATACCGATCTCAATGAGAATATCCTTTCGGAACTGCCCGTAGACGGCGACGTTGTCACGGCCTCGGTTGAGGCGTATGGCGTCAAGACGCTGCTGGTTCGCTTCTGATCGCTACAATATTATGATGAAAAACGCCAGAGGAGCCTTGCGGTTCCTTTGGCGTTTTGCTTAATAAAAACAGCAGAACTGCCTGGGATATGGAGAAAACGGCAAAAGTGATATTTTTTTAATGAAACGCTTGACAAAATAACAAAAAATGGTATAATAAATGCACTCGCTTGAAAAAACGAGTGAGCCTGCGCGTGTGTCAAATGATTTTTTGAAAATTTTCGAAAAAAGTTTTCAAAAAGGTATTGACAAATGAAAAGCGTAGTGATATAATAGTCAAGCTGTCCGCGAGAGGACGGCGACAATCGCAGAAACGAGCGTGCAAATATCCTGTGGATGCTTGCTGAACTCGTGAAGCGAGTTCGGTCATTGAAAATTGAACAACAAAGAGAGAAGTACAAAGCAAAGTTCCGTGCGAGAGCATGGAAGTGTGTGAAATACAGAATCTCGCAATTCTGAAAGAGAATACTACTCAAAACAAAAGTAAAACGAGCAAATCAAGCTTGGTAGATTGGATCGTACCTACGGGTACGTTTTAATACAATTTTATCGAGAGTTTGATCCTGGCTCAGGATGAACGCTGGCGGCGTGCATAACACATTCAAGTCGAACGGTGACGGGGCTTCGGCCCCTGATCAGTGGCGGACGGGTGAGTAACGCGTGAGCAACCTGCCTTACAGTACGGGATAACGTCCGGAAACAGACGCTAATACCGTATAATGCATAGGAGTCGCATGACACTTATGCCAAAGATTTATTGCTGTAAGATGGGCTCGCGTCTGATTAGGTAGTTGGCGGGGGAACGGCCCACCAAGCCTACGATCAGTAGCCGGACTGAGAGGTTGAACGGCCACATTGGAACTGAGAAACGGTCCAGACTCCTACGGGAGGCAGCAGTGGGGAATATTGGGCAATGGG